>JAHJSQ010000066.1 GCA_018830325.1 Gammaproteobacteria bacterium | reverse complement strand
GTAAAGACAGTGTGGCAGCCACTATCGAAAAGCTGGCGCGTAATGTACGACGGGTATTCGATTACCTACGCATGACAGAGAATTCGAGAAAGGTTATATTGCGATACCAAAGTCAAGAAGTTTAGAACGGTTTCGCCGTGCCGGCCCCCTCCCAGAAGTTGTCGAAGTTATTTCATGCTCGTTCCTAAACAATAGATGCGTGGACACCATCAATGTTCAATAAAATGAGCCTGCATTAAACAGATGAAACGCAAACTTTTCCGATCGCAAAAAACCTATTGACATCGATGCGACCGGAATTTTATTTATCATATCCCTAAAATAGAGCACGATAACTATTAACGCACAATTTTAGTGCAAATAATTAACCATTTTATTTGTTCGGCCGCAGGCATGAATACTGCTTACATAGATAATATTAAGCAACAATGATTTTTTAAACTTGATTAAAATCGGAACCGCACATTCGATTTGGAGGGACGGGTTAAACAACCCGTCCCGCAGAGACGGAAAAGATAGTTAACTGAAACAGGTGAAAGCGTGGCGAAATCTCAATCCATTATCCAAGAATTTCCTTTTTGGTTCACGCAACGCGCGGAATCACGGCTTATATTTCTTTACGGCGAAGAACGTACGAAAGACTTGATGAACCGTTTACTCGACCGTATGCAGCATTTTTCGGTCCCGAAGGCGCAACCTCTTCCCGAATATTGGAACGAGCAGGATGTCATTCTGATCACCTACGGCGATAACATCCGGCAAACCGACGCAAAACCTTTAGCGACGCTCTACGAATTTTCATTACTCCATCTAAAAGATTGCATCAATAGCATACATGTTTTGCCTTATTTTCCGTTTAGTTCCGACGATGGTTTTGCAGTGATCGACTACAAAACGGTCGATCCTCAATTAGGCGACTGGCGGGACATTGAGCGCCTTGCGCTTGACTTTAGCTTGATGACCGACTTGGTGATCAATCATGTTTCCCGCGAAAATCTTTGGTTTATCGATTACCTCAGTCATAAAAAACCGGCCTGCGATTATTTTATCGAATTGCCGGAAAATACCGATGTTAGCTCAGTCGTGCGTCCGCGCAGCACGCCGGTGCTAGTGCCTGCTCATACCCATCAGGGCTTACGCTATGTTTGGGCGACATTCGGCGAAGACCAAATCGACGTCAACTTCGCCAATCCCGACGTGTTGTTCGAATTCATCGACATCTTGCTGTTGTATATCCAAAAAGGCTCCCGATTCATTCGTCTGGATGCGGTCGCGTTTCTATGGAAAAAATTGGAAACCCGCTGTATCAACTTGCGCGAAACGCACGAAATCGTCAAGTTAATACGCGACATTGTCGATCTAATTGCACCCGGCACGGTATTGATCACCGAAACCAATGTACCGAACGGCGAGAATCTAAGCTATTTCGGCAATAGCGACGAAGCGCACATGGTCTATCAATTCACGCTACCACCGCTATTATTGCATGCTCTGTACCAGGGCAACTCGCATTACTTAACCCGTTGGGCCAAGGATATGCCGCGCCCACAAAAAAATTGCACCTATTTAAATTTTATCGCATCTCACGATGGCATTGGCCTACGTCCGGCGGAAGGCATATTGCCTGAGCAGGAAGTCAAGGTTTTGGTCGATGCGATGCACGAATACGGCGGCTATGTCAGCACGCGCACCGGTTTGGATGGGCGCCCCGCACCTTACGAAATCAATATCGCGTTGTTCGACGCCCTTAAAGGTACGTCTTTAGGCCTGGATCAATGGCAGATTCAACGATTTATTTGCGCTCATACCATCATGATATCGTTGCAGGGGATTCCGGCCATTTACATTAATAGCCTGATTGCAACCGCTAATGATTATCATGGCGTCGAGCAATCGGGCAAAACGCGATCGATCAACCGGCATAAATGGGAATATAGCGAATTGATGGACTTGTTGAACAACCCTCATAGCCCGAATGCGATTATATTCCATGAATTCAAACGGTTACTTGGTATCCGAAGAAGGCAAGCCGCCTTTCATCCGGACGCGGCTCAGGAAACGCTAAGCAATAGCCCGGCATTGTTTTCATTTTGGCGTACTAGCCCGGATCATCGACAACGTATCCTGGTGGTAAGCAACATTACACCGCAACGACAAACCATGTCTTTGCCGAATCATCCCCGCCCCGAAGGGTCAGGATTGTGGCGGGATTTGATCGAACGTACCGCAATCCATAAAAATACCGCCGAACTGGTTTTGTATCCATACCAAACCGCCTGGCTCGAAGCCTTGGATTAGCATACTTCGCGAGAAGTTGTTTCGAACCTGAACCGAAAAAACTATAATGTCGATAATAAACTGTTTTTAAGTAATTATTCATACTCCTTGAACATTTTCCTGGGAATGCGGCCATCCTGGCCGCATTCAGCGAGGGCGGGACGCCCGCGCTCCCAGGCTTATTGTCCTAAAATGGTTGGGGGCTGAATAATTACGTTTTTAACGCCGACCCGCTAACCGGCAAATCCTATAAAATTCATGCAAATAACAACTGAAGTCATCGGTTATATTGCCGCGACACTCACTACCCTGTCTTTTTTACCTCAGGCACTATTGACGCTCAAAACGCGCAATACCGAATCGCTATCATTAAGCATGTATAGCTTCTTTACGACCGGCGTTTTACTTTGGCTTATCTATGGGTTGTCGATTTCAGACAAGGCTATTATCTTCGCTAATTCAATAACATTTTTATTGGCTTTATCGATACTGTCTTTCAAAGTCTACAATACATTACGCGGCAGACAGTAGCTTACGGGTTTTATACCTTTCGCACTTCAAATTTCGGCAGTGCCTAAGGAGGCGCCAGAGTGCTCGGTAAAGGCTTTACCAGCAGGGAGCTGGCATAGAGCATGGATGTATTCACCCAGCACCTAAATTCCATAGCGCATTGTCTATGGTTAACTGCCTTGGATAATTCATCCAGCACCTAAATAAGCCATGATTTTGAATTATTGCCAAAGGCCTATGGAATTTAGGTGCTAGGTTCACGGCGTCCGTTGACGGGCACCCCGGTGCCGAATTTTGATTTACGATGGGTATAACCCTACTCAAATGGAGACCAAAAGAACATGACCAAAAATGTTACCCTAACCCGATTCATCATCGAGCAACAACGCGAATTCCCTGGCGTATCAGGAACGTTTACATTATTACTGAACGACATCGTCAAAGCTTGCAAACAGATATCGCACCTAGTTAATCGAGGAGACTTAATCGGCGTTCTGGGCAGCGCAGATTCGGAAAACGTACAGGGCGAGGTACAGAAAAAACTGGACATCATCACTAACGACATCATGGTGGATTCGCTTATTTGGACGGGACACCTATCGGGTATGGCTTCCGAGGAAGTCGACGACATCATCCGAATTCCCGATCATTATCCGCGTGGTAAATACCTAGCGCTATTCGATCCGCTGGACGGCTCCTCCAACATCGACGTCAACTTGACTGTCGGAACCATTTTTTCCATTTTGCGCTATAACGGAACCGACGAGCCGCAACTCGACGATTTTTTACAAAAAGGCAGCGAACAAGTCTGCGCCGGATTCGTTTTGTACGGCCCGTCAACGATGATGATCTTAACAACCGGTCACGGCGTCAACGGCTTTACGCTGGACCAGGACATCGGCGAGTTTATCCTCACACACCCAAACATGACCATTCCAAGCGAAACCTCCGAATTCGCAATCAATATGTCGAACCAACACTTTTGGGAAGCGCCGGTCAAACGTTATATAGACGAATGCGTGGCGGGCGAAAATGGCCCGCGCGGCAAAAGCTTCAACATGCGCTGGGTGGCATCCTTGGTGGCCGAAGTTTTCCGGATTTTAACTCGCGGCGGCGTATTTTTATATCCCTATGATTTGCGCGATCCTGCTAAGCCAGGTAGATTGCGCTTGATGTATGAAGCCAATCCGGTCGCCTTTATCGTCGAACAAGCCGGCGGCGCCTGTTCAACCGGACGTGAGCGCATGCTCGACGTTCAACCGAAGGGCCTACATCAACGCGTTCCGTTGATTCTTGGTTCGAAAAGCGAAGTCGACCGGATTATCGAGTATCATCAGTCGTAGGATGCCACTGCGCATCCTAGTTGGGCGCGAAACGTATTGCTTACAATACGCGAAGTATATTCCACCAAATTTAAATTCAGGGGTATCTCATGTTAGAAGCACAGCAAAAAGCACCGAATTTTCAATCGGTTAATCAGTACGATCAACCTGTCAGTCTGTCCGATTATCTCGGCAAAAAGAACGTGGTCCTTTATTTTTATCCAAAGGACGATACACCCGGCTGTACGATAGAAGCCAATGAATTCACTCAAAAGGCATCGGAATTCGCCGAATACGATACGGTCGTCATCGGCGTCAGCAAGGATAACTGCGAAAGCCATCGAGCGTTTATAGATAAATTCGGTCTCAAGGTCGATTTACTGGCCGACACCAGCGGAGAACTCTGCGAAAGTTACGGCGTCTGGCGCGAGAGAGAGAAAAACGGCGTCAAGAGCATGGCGATTTTCAGATCGACGTTTATTATCGATAAGCAAGGCAATTTGGCCGATGTCGAATACGGAGTCAACCCCGAAGGCCATGCACAAGCGGTGCTGGAGAAAGTTAAAAAGCTTTGACCCAAAAAAGCACTTCTGCGAGACGGGTTATTTAACCCGTCTCCAATGTTTCGACTTGCGTCGGCTAGGGTGAAATGTTTCGGACGGGGTTATAAACCTATACGCATCAAGCTACTCCCTTTATACTCAAAAAATGGTTACCCTTATGAAGGTATGGGGTGTGGCTAGCGAGGATGTCGGCAGCAGGGATTGCTGCCGTCAAGCCCCCATGGATGGGTTTACGGCGGTCCTTGATAGACACATCCCATACCTTTTATTCTTCGGCGGTTTTTCGATCAAAAGGGAGTAAGGATTTCGTGAAAAATAACTTCCTGGAACTATGAGTTTTGTAGCGGGTTCGGTAACTCGCTTGACAGGACGCCGTGAATACGTCCGTGTAGGCTTGACGGCGGCTTTCCCTGCCGCCGACACCTGTCAATCGAGCAACCGAACCTGCTTACCGTGCATTAAAAATAGGGAAGTACTTATGACCGAATCCTAAACATCGCTCTCCGCCGCAGCTAAATCGCTATTGGCAGGAAAGTCATGAGCGCCATTGTGACAAATCGCAGGGTTGGTTGATGTCGGCGTTACCGCAACCGTACCTGCGCTCAAACAAAGCGATGGGTTTCCGCTTCGCTGCTACCCATCCTACGGCTAAAGGATTCCGTCAGTCCATGGCGGAATGACGCGTTTTTTCCTTGAGTTGGCGCCATGCCCATGGCGCACCCTCTTTCCTCTTTCCTCTTTCCTCTTTCCTCTTTCCTCTTTCCTCTTTCCCCTTGAACCTTAAACCTTTCACCTTTCACTTTTCCCCAATAAAACGCGCCAAACGCGCCATCGCT
Source organism: Gammaproteobacteria bacterium (assembly GCA_018830325.1). GTDB lineage: Bacteria > Pseudomonadota > Gammaproteobacteria > Methylococcales > Methylomonadaceae > Methylotuvimicrobium. The sequence goes on along the minus strand of JAHJSQ010000066.1, from coordinate 21,879 downwards.
TCGCCCATTCTTTCAATCGACGTAGTATAAGCAAAGCGTATGAAACGCTCTGCTTGGTTAACACCAAAATCCTTGCCTGGCGTCACAGCAACACCTTCGGCTTCGAGCAAATCCAACGCGAAACGGTAACTGTCGTCGGTAAAACGCGAACAATCGGCATATATATAAAATGCGCCGTCCGGCTTGGCCGGGAGTATAAATCCCAAATCGTGCAACTGACCGTAGAGGAAATCTCTCCTTTTTTGAAACTCTAATCGGCGCTTTTCCAATTCATCCAAAGTCGCGGTATCAAATGCCGCCAATGCCGCATATTGCGAATGACTGGCCGTCGCGATAAAAATATTTTGCGCAAGCTTTTCGACTACCTCAGCATACGCTTCAGGCACGATCAACCAACCGACCCGCCAACCGGTCATGCCGAAATATTTTGAAAAACTGTTAATCACAAAAACATCGGGACTGTACTGTAATGCGCTAACGGCATCGTTTCCGTCGTAAACCAGACCGTGATAAATTTCATCGGAATAAAACACGCCGTTACGCTCATGGACCGTCTCGATCGCTTGCCGCAAAACATCCGGAGCAATCACGGTACCGGTCGGATTCGACGGCGAGGCAATAACCGCGCCTTTGCAGTCGCTCGACCAATGTTTTTCGATCAACGCCGAATTCAATTGAAAATCGCTGCACGCATCGACCGGAATCGTTTGCGCTCGCCCCCCCAAAAACTTAACGAAATTGCTATTGCACGGATAACAAGGATCGGACATCAGCACTTTTTCGCCGGCATTGAGACTCGCGCCCAAGGCCAGCAAAAAGGCGCCCGACGCCCCCGGCGTAATAAAAATTCGCTCGTCATCGACAGTCACGCCGTAGCGATCGCGATAGAATTTTGCAATGCTTGCCCGAAGCTCTGAAAGTCCGGCGGCAGGCGTGTATTTGACATTCCCCGCCTCAAGATAAGCAATCGATGCATCGGTAATAGTTCGCGGCGTCAAAAAATCAGGCTCGCCAATCTCCATATGAATGACATCCCTGCCCTGCCGTTCTAATTCCTTGGCGCGCTCTAAAATTGCCATGACATAAAAAGCGCTAATTGTTTCGGTTCGATCCGCCGGTTGTTTATTCATTTTTTCTTGGTTTATTACAAACCGACAAATAATATCAATAATTCTTGCTATGCGCTTCCCGTTCTGATAAAAATGCGCAGTTTTTTAATTGAATCTTCCCGGGAGTTAACGGATGAGCGATAGTAATAAAACTGATTCCTCACCTTTCAGTTTTAAACCTTATCAAGAAAAAGAGGGCGAAGAGTATATGAACGAAGCCCAGCTTCGTCATTTCGAAAGCATTCTCAGCAAATGGAAAGCCAATCTAATGGAGGAAGTGGACCGGACTGTGCATCATATGCAAGACGATGCCGCGAATTTTCCCGATCCTAACGATAGAGCGACGCAAGAGTCTGAGTTTAGCCTGGAATTGAGGACCCGCGACCGCGAACGCAAGCTGATTAGAAAAATCGATCAGGCGTTAAAGGATATTGAATCGGGCGATTACGGTTTTTGCGAGTCTTGCGGCATTGAAATCGGTATACGCCGACTGGAGGCCCGCCCCACCGCAACGATGTGCATCGACTGTAAAACACTCGACGAAATTCGGGAAAAGCAAATGGGATAACCCCGGCTTCACCCGTTCTCACCCGCTATATCGGCCGGTTCGCACCCTCGCCTTCCGGCCCTCTTCATCTTGGCTCTCTTTATGCAGCCTTGGCAAGCTTTCTCGATGCTCGAAATCAAGAAGGACAATGGCTGGTTAGAATCGACGACATCGATACGCCACGCAATGTCGCAGGCGCCGCCGACTCGATACTCAAGACATTAGAAAGGTTTGGTTTAACCTGGGACGGCGATGTTTATTACCAAAGCCGCCATCTTGAACACTACCGCTACTACCTCGATCTATTAAAAGACCAAGAATTACTTTATCCGTGCCTCTGCAGCCGTAAATCGCTCGCAGAGATAAAACATTCCGCAATTTATCCCGGATTGTGCCGACACCGAACTTTTCCGGAAAAATCGCCTCATGCCGTTCGCATTAGGGTCGAGGCTATCCATTCGACATTCAACGATCGCTTGCAGGGCACGCAGTCCCAAAATCTCGCCACCCAACACGGCGACTTTATCTTAAGAAGAAAAGATGCGATCTTCTCCTATCAATTCACGGTCGTCATCGACGATCATCTACAAGGCATTACCGATATCGTTCGCGGTGTCGACCTACTGGACTCGACGATCAAACAGGCCTATCTGCAACAAAAGCTGGACTTTAAGCAACCGAGCTATATGCATGTTCCGTTAATTACCGACTCGAACGGCATCAAACTCAGCAAGCAATCGTTTGCTCGGCCTGTTGCTACCGACCATCCGTCGCGTGTTATATTTAGTTTACTGGAATTACTAAAGCAAGCGCCGCCGCAAGAACTGGCCGATGCGTCTTTATCCGAAATATTGGACTGGGCCATCAGCCATTGGCAACCCGGGCATTTATCAACGATGACCGCTATTTGCCCCGCTGCCGACCTTGACGCCTCTTGTACGTCTAAAGAACATAAGGACTCATCATGACTGAAGTGAAAACCTATCCTGTCGATCCCGAACTGTCAGCCCGAGCTCACATTACACCGGAACGCTATGAAACACTTTATAGACAATCGATCGATGAACCGGAATCCTTTTGGGCCGAACAAGCCGAACAATTTCTCGACTGGTTCAAGCCTTGGGATAACGTCATGGATTACGACTATTCGAAAGGCTACATCCGCTGGTTCGAAGGCGGCGAACTCAATGTCAGCTACAATTGCTTAGACCGGCATTTAGCCACACGAGGCGACCAAACTGCGATTATCTGGGAAAGCGACGATCCCGCTCAAGACAAAAAAATCAGCTACCGCGAATTACATCGAGAAGTTTGCAAATTCGCCAATGTTCTAAAAAGCCAAGGCGTCAAAAAAGGCGACCGGGTCTGTATTTACCTGCCGATGATCGTTGAAGCCGCTGTCGTCACCCTGGCCTGTGCCCGAATCGGCGCAGTCCACTCGATCGTATTCGGCGGTTTTTCCGCCGAATCTTTACGCGACCGCATACAAGACGCCGACTGCCACACTGTTATCTGCGCCGATGAAGGGCTTCGCGGCGGCAAAAAGATACCGCTCAAAACCAGTGTCGACCAAGCGGTATCGCATTGTCCGAATGTCAAAACTGTCATCGTCATCAAAAACACCGGAAATGATATTCCGTGGACACCGAAACGCGATATTTGGTATCACGAAGCGATGAAAAACGCATCGGACAACTGCCCGCCCGAAACCCTATCTGCCGAAGACCCGTTATTCATTCTTTACACATCGGGTTCTACCGGTAAACCGAAGGGCCTACTGCACACCACGGGCGGATATTTATTATTCGCCGCGATGACACATAAATATGTATTCGATTATCACGACGGCGATATTTATTGGTGCACCGCCGATATCGGCTGGGTCACCGGCCATTCTTATATCATTTACGGACCGCTCTGCAACGGCGCGACGACTTTGATGTTCGAAGGTATTCCGACCTACCCCGAACCCGACCGATTTTGGCGCATCGTCGATAAACACCAAGTCAATATTTTCTATACCGCACCGACTGCGATTCGCGCCTTGATGGCGCAAGGCAACGACTTCGTCAATCGCACCGACCGCAGTAGTTTAAGAATCCTCGGCACGGTCGGCGAACCGATCAATCCCGAAGCGTGGGAATGGTATTATCACATCGTCGGCAACGAACGCTGTCCTATCATGGATACCTGGTGGCAAACCGAAACCGGGGGCATTTTAATCACGCCGCTGCCCGGCGCCATAGCATTGAAACCGGGCTCGGCGACACTGCCGTTCTTCGGCGTTAAACCGGAAATTCTCGACAATGCCGGTAATGTACTCGAAGGCGAAGCGGAAGGCATTCTGGTATTGAGCCGCCCGTGGCCGGGCCAGGCCAGAAGTATTTACGGCGATCACAACCGTTTTATCGACACCTATTTTAAAAATTTTCCGGGCTATTATTTTGCCGGCGACGGCGCTCGCCGCGACAGGGACGGTTATTACTGGATCACCGGCCGTGTCGATGACGTAATTAATGTTTCGGGCCATCGCATGGGAACCGCAGAAGTCGAAAGTGCGCTGGTCTTGCATGAAGACGTCGCCGAAGCCGCCGTGGTGGGCTACCCGCATCCTATCAAGGGCCAGGGTATTTATGCTTATGTTACGCTGAACGCCGGAGTCGAACCGAGCGAAACTCTCAGGCAGGAATTGGTCGATATGGTCAGAAAAGAAATCGGAGCCATCGCCCACCCCGATATCATTCAGTGGGCACCGGGCCTACCGAAAACGCGCTCAGGAAAAATCATGCGGCGTATTTTAAGAAAAGTCGCCTCGAACGAAATCGACAGCCTAGGCGATACCTCTACGCTGGCAGACCCATCGGTTGTAGATGAAATCATCGATCATAGAGCAAATAAATAACGACGACTTTTCCATCGAGAAACTGTAAATGAATAAAAGGTGAGTCAATTTTTTAGCATAAGGAAACACTGCCGTTAAGTGGCTTTAAGGAGTAGAAACAAACTATCGGCGTTTTTCTTAATTCACAACTACTATGGCAAATTGCCCGCTTTCAACATAAAATGTAAATTATTTTCGCATTGACTCTTCACGGACAATCCGTGGAATTTAATATAACGGATCATTGATGACTGACTATAAACTTACCCACCTCAAGCAGCTCGAAGCTGAAAGTATTCACATCATCCGTGAAGTCGCGGCCGAATTCGAACGACCTGTCATGCTGTATTCGATCGGCAAGGATTCGGCCGTCATGCTGCAATTGGCGTTAAAAGCCTTTTATCCCGGCAAACCGCCTTTTCCATTGATGCATATCGACACGACCTGGAAATTCCGAGAAATGATCGAGTTTCGCGACAAATTAGCGAAAGATTTAGGCTTGGAGTTACTGGTTCACATCAATCAGGATGGCGTCGAACAAGGCGTCGGACCTTTTACACACGGCAGCAAGAAGCACACCGAAGTAATGAAAACCGATTCGCTCAAACAAGGACTCAATAAATACAAGTTTGACGCGGCATTCGGCGGCGCTCGTCGCGACGAAGAAAAATCCCGCGCCAAGGAACGCGTCTACTCGTTCCGCGATAAAAACCATAGTTGGGATCCGAAAAATCAAAGACCCGAACTTTGGAACATCTATAACGGCAGAATCGACAAAGGCGAAAGCATCCGCGTCTTTCCGTTGTCGAACTGGACCGAACTCGATATTTGGCAATACATTCATCTCGAGAACATCCCGATCGTACCGCTCTATTTCGCCAAGGAACGCCCTGTCGTCAACAAAGACGGCATGCTGATCATGGTCGATGACAACCGCATGCCGATAGGCCCTGAAGACAAAGTCGAAATGAAAATGGTTCGGTTTAGAACTTTGGGTTGCTATCCTTTAACCGGCGCGGTCGAATCGACTGCCACAACGCTACCCGAAATCATTCAGGAAATGTTGTTGACGACCAGTTCCGAACGTCAAGGACGGCTGATAGACTTCGACCAGGCCGGCTCGATGGAACAAAAAAAGCGCGAGGGGTATTTCTGAGAGGCAAGGAGAAAGACGAAAGATGAAAGGGAAAGAATCCTCAACCTTATCTCTTGCCCTTAAAACCCATGAGCTTTGAAGATTTAGTTGTATGGAAACGCGCGTGTAGGTTGTGTGTTAATGTTTATCGGCACCTCAAAGAATGCACAGACCTCGGTTTTAAAGACCAAATAACCCGTAGCGCGTTATCCATACCCTGCAACATAGCCGAAGGTTATGAACGAAACACCAATAAAGATGCTATAAAGTTCTTTTATACTTCGCGCGGGCATGTTTGCGGATTTTATGGCAATGCTATTTTGTTCGGTAGCAAGGCGCGAAAACAGGCGCATAGCAAGCTATGTAACTGTTTTCGCAACGCCGCTACCGGACAAAAGAGCGCGTCAGAAAACCGCAAATGTGGCCGTGCAAAGTATATTATGCAAAAGGCTCAGCAGGCGAATTGCGCACCCAAATTTATATTGGCATGGAAATCGGCTGTATCCACAAACAAACTGGATCAAGTTGGCTAGAAGAAGCCCAAGAAATATCGATGATGATATCCGGCCTAATCAAAGCCCGCTCAGCTTAGCTCACGCATCCCAAACCTTATTCCTTGAACCTTGAACCTTGAACCTAACCCATGTCCCACCAATCAGAACTCATCAGCACCGATATCAACGCCTATTTGGCCCAACATGAACGCAAGGAGTTATTGCGTTTTTTAACCTGCGGCAATGTCGATGACGGCAAAAGCACGCTGATCGGCCGCTTGTTGCACGACTCAAAAATGATCTACGAAGATCAGCTGGCCGCAGTAAAAGCGGACAGCGTCAAATCCGGTACTACCGGCGCCGGACAGATCGATTTAGCTTTGCTGGTCGACGGCTTGCAGGCCGAACGCGAACAAGGCATCACGATCGATGTCGCATACCGTTATTTCTCCACCTCGACGCGCAAATTCATTATCGCCGACACACCGGGGCATGAGCAATACACGCGCAACATGGCGACCGGCGCATCGACCTGCGATTTGGCGATTATTTTGATCGATGCCCGCTATGGCGTGCAAACACAAACCAAACGTCACAGTTTCATCGTTTCGTTACTCGGCATCAAACGGATTATCGTCGCTATCAACAAAATGGACTTGATCGAATTCAGCGAAGAGAAATTCAATCAAATTAAAGAAGATTATCTGAATTTCGTCAAAGCCCTGGATCTGCACGATATTCGCTTCATCCCAATTTCGGCGCTGAACGGAGACAATGTCGTCAACCCCAGCGAAAGCATGCCTTGGTATACCGGCAAGCCAATGATGGAAACCTTGAACACGATCGAAATTGCCTCCGATCGCAATTTCAGCGACGCCCGTTTTCCGGTGCAATACGTCAATCGACCCAATTTAGATTTCCGCGGTTTCTGCGGCACTGTTTCATCAGGCGTTTTTCACAAAGGCGATCGTATTACTGCTCTTCCCTCCGGAAAATCCAGCAAAATTAAATCCATCGTGACTTACGACGGTGAACTGGAACAAGTCTTCCCGCCGATGGCCGTTACCTTGACGCTCGAGGATGAAATAGACATCAGCCGTGGCGACATGATCATCAGCAAACAAACGGCATCACCGACCGTCGCCGACAAATTTAAAGCGATGATCGTCTGGATGACTGAAAAAGCTCTGACACCGGGCCGACAATACATTATCAAGCTCGCGACGCGAACCGCTTCGGGATCGATATCCATGATTCATCACCGAGTCGACGTCAACACGCTGGAACATCACGATGCAAGCGAGCTCAACCTCAATGAAATCGGCCTATGCACGGTCAACCTGAACGCACCGGTCGTCTTCGACCCATACAAACGCAGCAAAGGCACCGGCTCGTTCATCGTCATCGACCGACTAAGCAATGTCACGGTCGGCGCAGGCATGATCACCGACAATGCCGATGAATTCAATCTGCAACCGGTTTCACCGGAAGACCGCGCTGCACGATTCGGACAAAAAGCCACAGTCATTTTATTGAAAGGCCATAAGGCACATGAAACAGCTTATTTGTTGGAAAGGAAGCTATTCGACAATGGTCATGCCGCAACGGTCGTCGAAACGCTGTTCAGCGAACCGGACGAATTTGCTCAACTTATTAATAATGCCGGCTTGATCGCTCTATGCATCGGTTTGAATTACGAAGCTGCCGATATTGAATTCGATAGCGAGGCCGACTCGATCGATGATATTTATGCCACATTAAAATCCGAAAAAGTTATATTTTAATGTCATAATAAGCGCTTGATGACTATCAACCTTTCCGTAGAACAAGTATTTACCTGGGCTGCTTCGCTAACCGAGCAGCCCGATTATCAGGCGCTGACACACCAATTTCTGGACATTCTGCTTGAAATACCCGGGGTGAAAAAAGCTGCGGCTTATGAGATTTACAACCGGAGCCGAAAAAAAACCGGCGAAGCCATAGCACCTTGCGAACAATTGGTGAGACGCTTCCCATTGGATTTTACTCGTGACGAAAGCAACGATCATAACGACTTAATCAACATCCTCGACAACGAATTACGCGTCATCCCGAAAATGTCCGATGCCAACGGGCGTTATCGCCAAGTCTATCTCTCGCTCAAAGAGACGAAAGGCCCCGATCGCGCGATTGCTTTAGACGGCCTTTTCGACCGACAAAAGATAGAATTATTCCGTCAACTCCTTTCGATATTTAGAAACCAAGTTATATTACACGACAGCAAGGAACGCGACGTATTGACCAAGTTGCCTAACCGCCAATCGTTCGATACTCGTCTATTGCAAGTTTGCGAACATTATTTGAAATACCCGGTCACCGATACAAACCATCAAAAAAGCTCCTGGATTGCCTTACTCGACATCGATCACTTCAAGCGAGTCAACGATGATTTCGGCCATCTATACGGCGACGAAGTCCTCTTGATTTTCAGCCAGCTGATGGAAAAATGCTTTCGCTATAACGATTTTTTATTTCGCTTCGGCGGCGAAGAATTCGTCGTCATTCTCAACCTCACCGATATGGAAGGTGCCGAGCACACGTTTAACCGATTTCGCGAAACGGTCGCCAACCATAACTTTCCGACGGTAGGACGCATTACAGTCAGCATCGGCATTACGCATATCGACAGCATGTGTATGCCGACAACGCTACTCGATCGCGCCGACAAAGCACTGTATTACGCTAAGGAAAACGGAAGAAATAGAGCCGTGATCTACGAAAACACCGATACGCTCATCAAAAACGCCGGCGAAAACGACGACATTGAGCTATTTTAATAACTAAGGATTTCGTGATAAATAACGTCCTGGAACTATGCGCTTTGTTGAGGGTTCGGTAACTCGTTTGGCAGGACACCGTGAATACGTCCTTGTAGTCTTGGCGGCGGCTTTCCCTGCCGCCGACACCTACCAAACGAGCAACCCCGAACCCTCCGTAAAATAGGGAGGTTATTTACGAGCAAATCCTAAACGCCTTATCAATCTCATTGCAAAAAACGAGACAGGAATCGCATTTTTTGATAATAACTCAAAAAATCGATGATATGGCAATCGCTTCCCAAACAAAAAGCGCTAAAATGCCGAAAAACTTTATCTGATAGGAATGGTTAATAGGTATAAAACTCGAGCGCTGCCTTACCTACCTCACACCCAACAAGGCCCTGTAGGCATCATATTGAAATAAACGAACTCGTTTTTAGTTATTATTCGTCCATTACTGTGAAAGTATGCGAACCGAAGCGGGTGCGGTTGCTCGATCGACAGGCGTCGGCGGCAGGGCAGATTTTTGCTCCATGCAAAATCTGCATTCACGCCATCCTTGGCGTTCGACCCGCCGTCGAGCCTACATGGATGTATTCACCCAGCACCTAACTTCCATAGCGCATTGCCTATGGTTAACTACCTTGGATAATTTAGGTGCTGGGTTCACGGCGTCCTGTCGGACGAGTGACCGCACCCTCCGCCACCAGAGAACTTTCATTTGCCGGGGCGATGGCCAGGCCTTCATGAACGTTACTTTGACAGTATGCGAGCCGAAGCGGGTGCGGTTGCTCGACCGGCAGGCGTCGGCAGCAGGGACAGCCGCCGTTGAGCTTTTCCAGGCACCCCGGTGCCTCCTGAGGCACTACCGAAATTTGAAGTGCGAAAGGTATAATTCTTAAAGACTAGGGATCACTATTTTTCCTTAGCCCAATCAAATCCGACTACTACACTTTAGGAGAACATCATGGCGAGTATTCTTGCAGTCGACGATTCCGCATCGATGAGACAAATGGTCTCGTTTACATTAAAAGGGGCCGGCTACGACGTTGTCGAAGCCGTCGATGGCGTGGATGCGTTAAATAAGGCAAAAAGCAAAAAATTCGACTGTGTCGTAACCGATGTCAACATGCCGAATAAAGACGGCATCACCTTGATCAAAGACTTGAGAGCCTTGCCCGATTACAAATTCGTGCCTATGCTTATGTTAACAACCGAATCTGGCACCGACAAAAAACAACAAGGCAAGGAAGCGGGAGCAACCGGCTGGATCGTCAAACCATTCAATCCGGATCAATTACTGAAAACGATCCAAAAAGTGCTTGGTTAAGCGGCCTCGATTCGATTATTAATCGTCTACACACCGTTGGCCATTTGTTAACGGGACGAAATTCGTAACAAATAGAGCTCAGCTATTGATGTTTTCTTTTGTTACCGTCGCATCCGTTTCGATCAACATCATTTGTAATAACAACCTTCACATACGGACCACTCAATGTCTATTGATATGGCGCAATTCCATCAGATTTTCTTCGAAGAAAGCTTCGAAGGACTCGATATCATGGAATCCGGCCTATTGAATCTAGACATGGGCGATGTCGACGCCGAAACCATCAATACGATTTTCAGAGCCGCGCATTCCATCAAGGGCGGAAGTGGAACATTCGGGTTTTCCGCAGTAGCCGACTTCACGCATGCAATGGAAACACTGCTTGATGAAATGCGCGACGGCCGCCGAAAAGTTACTCAACCGGCTATCAATGTGTTGCTAGGGTCGGTCGATTGCCTCCGTGAAATGCTAACCGCGATTCAAGACGAAAAAACCTTAGATCAAGAAAAAGTCACGCAGCATAAAAAAGCGCTCGACACCGAATTAAACGGTGCCGACAATACTGCATCGCCCCCTGTACAACCAAAGCAACCTATCGAACTCAACAACGATAATGCAGGATGGCGTATTGCCTTTAGCCCTCATGCCGATTTGCTTAAAACCGGCAACGACCCGGTCAGAATGTTTCGTGAATTGGCCGAACTGGGGGACATCGATATTACCGTAGACCTACACGGCGTACCCGGGCTTTACGAACTCGACCCCGAGGAATGCCATCTTTCCTGGCAAATAACCGTGCATGGCAACATCCCTCGCCCGGAAATCGACGATATTTTCGATTGGGTCGAGGAACATTGCGACCTTGCCGTGCAAAACATCGAACAAACGACACAGGCTTCCTCACCGGCATTCGACGAACCACCTCAATCCGCTGCAATTGAAACAACGCCTCCTTCTTCGGCAACCAACCCTCCCATTGTCAGCGAATCTGGTCAAAACGAAAAAGTAAACGCCGACAAAACCCCAAGCGCCGGCAAAAGCTCCGCCTCGATCCGTGTCGATACCGCCAAAATCGACACACTGATTAACATGGTCGGCGAATTGGTCATTACCCAATCGATGCTGAGCTTAATCGGCGAACATTTCAGCCTAAATAAACTGGATCAACTCAAAAACGGCCTCGCACAACTCGAACGGCATACGCGCGAACTGCAAGAAAGCGTCATGAATATAAGAATGCTGCCGATCAGCTTCGTGTTCAGCCGCTTTCCTCGCCTGGTTCATGATTTGAGCTCAAAACTGGGCAAAAAAATTGAGCTACAACTAATCGGCGAACATACCGAAGTCGATAAAACCGTTGTCGAACTCATTAGCGACCCCTTGGTACATTTAGTTCGAAATAGCCTAGACCACGGCATCGAAACACCGGATGAACGCATTGCGGCAGGAAAACAAGAAACCGGCACCGTAACACTCGAAGCCTTTCATCGAGGAGGTAATATCGTTATCGAAGTCAGTGACGACGGCCGCGGACTGGATAAAGACAAATTGCGGGCCAAAGCACTGGAAAAGGGACTGATACAGGACGATGCCGTTTTGAGCGATAAACAGACCTACGAACTCATCTTCATGCCCGGATTTTCGACCGCCGAACAATTAACCGACGTATCTGGGCGCGGCGTAGGCATGGACGTGGTTAGACGTAATATTCAATCGCTCGGCGGCAATATCGATATCGTTTCGCAGTTGGGCAAAGGCTCGACCATGGCGATCTATTTACCGTTGACGCTGGCGATCCTGGACGGCCAATCGGTCGCGGTCGGCGATGAAACCTATATCATACCGCTCGGTTCTATTATCGAATCGATCAATGTCACCGAGCGCATGATCAATCGCGTGGCAGGCAAAGGCGAAACCTTCCGGCTACGCCAGGAGTATTTGCCTATTATCCGCATGCATGAAATTTTTTCGGTTCCGAATGCGAAAGCGACCAAATTAACCGAAGGCTTGCTGGTAGTCGTCGAAGGCCAAGGCATCCGTTGCGGCCTTTTCGTCGACGACCTTTTAACGCAACAACAAGTCGTCGTTAAATCGCTCGAGGCCAATTACCGACAAGTCGAAGGCATATCGGGCGCAACCATTCTCGGCGACGGCTCGGTTGCCTTGATCCTGGATATTCCAGGGCTCGTCCGTTTATCGAACCATTGACCGAACGAATACCAAAATGGCAAACACAGACGATCAGTCCCAACAACAGATGGACAGCAAAAAGCCGTCCGATATGGCGCAATATTTGAGTTTTACACTCGGCGACGAGGAATATGGCGTCGATATTTTGCGGGTACAAGAAATCCGCAGTTGGGAACCGGTATCCAGAATTCCGAATGTCCCCGCTTATGAAAAAGGCGTAGTCAATCTGCGCGGCGCAATCGTGCCGATCATCGATTTGCGCGAACGTTTCAACCTAGGCCACTCCCACTATACGCCGTTGACCGTCGTCGTCGTCCTGCAAGCCTTCATCGGCGGTAAACCCCGGGTAATGGGAGTAGTGGTCGTCGATTCGGTTTCAAACGTAATCGACATTGAAAAAACCAGAATTCAAAGCGCGCCCGATTTCGGCGCCAAAGTCAGCACCGAATTCATCAACGGCCTAGCATCGTTCAACGAACGCATGGTGATGCTGCTGGATGTCAACAAATTACTTAAATTAGAAGGCGTGGATAACGATGAAACTTAACCGCTTTCGATTGAATGCCACAGTTTACGGGGAAAGCTTACAATGAAAATGAACATGCCTGTCACCGATCGTGAAATCATGATGAAGCAGGGCACGATCCTGGTCACCAAAACAGACTTGAAAGGCTGCATCATCTATGCAAACGACGCCTTCGTCGAAATCAGCGGTTTCAGCCGTGACGAACTCGTCGGCTCGAACCATAATATCGTTCGTCATCCCGACATGCCCCCCGCTGCATTCAAAGATTTATGGGAAACGATCAAAGCCGGACGGCCGTGGATCGGCTTCATCAAAAACCGTACCAAAACTGGCGATTATTATTGGGTCGAAGCCAACGTCACGCCGTATTTCGAAAATAAACGGGTTGCCGGCTATTTGTCTGTTCGCCAAGCACCTTCTCGCGATCAAATCGATCACGCGGAAGAGCTTTATCAGAAGATCGCCGCAGATCGAGCCACCATCAGACCGACCGGAATTGCGGCTAAGCTGGCCGCGATCAAACAAGGCGGATTGTCTAAAAAAGCCGGCCTCGCCCTTTTGCTGCTGTTATTGCCGTCACTTCATGCCGGCTATCAAGCCATGATCGACGGCAACATTATCGCCCTTGCCGGCTATTCGCTATCGTCCGTGTTGGGCTTGATATTAGGCATTCATACCTTCCGTTTGATACTTGGCTCAATCGAGCAGTCGATCGTATTTTGCCATAATGCCGCGAGCGGTTACTTCCGTAATAAGGTCGATATCGACCGCTTGGATCAAATCGGAGACCTCAATCGGGCACTGCAATCGATGCAAGTCAAACTGAATGCCGACTTGTCCGCGACGCTCGAAGCCGGAGCCGTCACCGAGAGACTCAAACAGGCACTGGACCAAGTGACCGGCAATGTCATGATGGCCGATGCGGAGTGCAACATTATCTATATGAATCATGCCGCGAAATTCCTATTCAAACGTAATGAAAACGACTTCCGACGCGATCTGCCCGATTTCAATGCCGACACATTGATCGGCACGAATATCGATAGCTTTCATAAAAACCCGGCCCATCAACGCGGCTTGCTGGCAAAATTGACGCAAACCTACAAAGCCGAATTGATGATTGGCGGCCGCACGATGGTGGTCATCGCAACACCGGTATTCGCCGGCGAAACACGGCTTGGCACGGTCGTCGAATGGATCGACCGTAGCGACGAAGTCAGCATTCAGCATGAAATCGCCGAAATCGTCCAACAGGTCAAGTCAGGCGAACTTAGCGGCCGCGTCAACATGGACGGCAAGGAAGGCTTCTTCGAAACCTTGAGCGAGGGTATCAATGAATTAACCGACGTCATCGAACGCGCGTTTAGCGATGTCGCACGCGTCATGCAAAGTATGTCGTCCGGCGATTTAACCCAACGCATCACGAACGACTATGAAGGCGTCTATGCGCAATGTAAAAACGATATCAACGAAACGCTTGATAAACTCAGCGAAATATTCGAACAAATTAGAAGTTCGGCCGACTTTATCAGCAATACCTCTCAACAAATCGCGAGCGGCAACAACAACCTATCGCAACGGGTAGAAACCCAGGCGGCCAGTCTCGAAGAAACCGCATCGAGCATGGAACAACTAACCGGCACCGTCAAAAACAATGCCGACAATGCGCAACAAGCCAATCTGGTTTCTGGAAATGCCCGGCAACTCGCGGAAAAAGGCGGAACCGTAGTCGCTTCTGCCGTCTCGGCTATGGCCGAAATCAACGACAGCAGCAATAAAATCGCTGAAATCATCGGCGTCATCGATGAAATCGCTTTTCAAACCAACCTGCTTGCCTTGAACGCTTCAGTCGAAGCGGCAAGAGCCGGCGAACAAGGACGCGGCTTTTCGGTCGTTGCCACCGAAGTGCGGAACTTGGCGCAAAGAAGTGCCGTCGCTGCAAAAGAAAGCAAAGAGCTGATTCAAAATAGTGTGCAAAAAGTAAGAACCGGCACCGAGTTCGTCAATGAAACCGGCTCCGCACTACAAGAGATCGTGCAAGGTGTCAAAAAAGTCGGCGATATCGTTTCGGAAATTGCCGCCGCCAGCATGGAACAATCGCAAGGCATCCTGCAAGTCAATCAAGCGGTTTCCGAAATGGACGAGATCACACAACAAAATGCCGCACTAGCCGAACAGGCATCTGCCGCCAGCATGTCGATGACCGATCAAGCCACTCAGATGGCAAATTTATTGAGTTTTTTCAAGCTGGGGCACAACATGAACAAATCTGAACAGACTTTTGAAACGATTACGGATAAGCCTAAACCCGCAACTGGAAAAACAACAACATCAGCGCAGTCGATACAACATTCAAAACAAGCAAAACCGGCGCCCACACTCAATACACCGGTACAAGACGACGATGAATGGGAAGAGTTTTAAACCTTAAACAGACTCCGAGGACGGATCAATTTGAGTTTCGCGACGCGTATTGAATAGCACTTGGCAGTACGGGGTTTGCAACTCCGTCCTAAACGTTTCGACTGGGGCTAAAACAAGCCGAAATATTTGAAGGACAATCCGAAACGTTGGGGATGGGGTAAATACCCGTCCCGCACAAGAAATGCTTTTTCCAGGAAAAAAGGCTCAAAAAATTATGACGAACAATCCTATCACCGAGAGAAAAACATCCGACTCCGAACAGTTCTTGACTTTTGAACTGGCCGGTGAAATGTATGGCGTTGAAATACTCAAAGTCCAAGAGATCCGGGGGTGGGAACCGATACGCAAAATCCCCAAAACGCCCGGCTATATCAAAGGCGCACTAAACCTTCGCGGCGCCATCGTGCCGATTCTCGACTTGCGCGAACGCTTCGATATCGCCGCTGTGGACTATTCGCCGACGACCGTCGTCATCGTCATTAACGTCGCAACGGCCTCCGGACAAATGGTCATGGGGGTCGTCGCCGATGCTGTGTCCGACGTATTGGATATTCGTCATGACGACATCAAAAAAGCGCCCGACCTAGGCACTAACATCGATACTCGTTACATGCGCGGGATGTATGTCGCCAAGCAAGGCATGATCATGCTACTCGACGCCGATAAACTACTGAATCCGGACGAACTCGATCAAATCGGCCATTTGTTATGAGCGATATTTTTAAAAACGCCTCCACATTGAAAAGCCAGCCATGAACCATGACACAACCACGACCGATGCGGGGGATTTAACAATGGCCGAAGGTCCGATAATGCTGGACGCCGTGTTAAATATCCGTCACATCAACGAATTACACGAGTCTCTACTCAAGGCCTTCGAATCCCGTGACACACTGGAAATCGATGCATCAGCGGTTACCACTGTCGATACTGCAACATTACAATTACTTACCGTGTTAAAACAGGAAGCCGTCAAATCGGGAAAACACGTGGTTTTCGACTTTCCATCGGAAAAATTCATCGATAGCGCTCGCTTACTCGGCTTGGCCGAACTGCTCGAAATCGACCACCCCGCATCCGGTTTATTCTAAAAATGAGCGTGCCGCCGCGACAAGAGCCGTCCTCACTACAACAATTTCGAGAGTTCGAATACACTCGTGCGGACTTTGATCGCTTAAGAGCTTTGTCGAACAAGCATTCCGGCATTTTAGTTCCGGACGACAAGTTCGACATGTTTTATTCACGCCTTACCAAGCGCATCAGAGCACTGAGACTAAACAGTTTCAAGGAATATTGCCGACTACTGGAGGACGATTCGACGCAGGAATTCACGAACTTCATCAACTCAATCACGACTAATCTGACCGCATTTTTCAGAGAAAACCATCATTTCGACTATTTGCAAAAAACCGTAATCCCGGAATTGATCGAAAAAAATCAAACTTCTCGGCAAGTTAGAGCCTGGTCGGCAGGTTGTTCGACCGGCGAGGAAGCGTATTCGATAGCCATGACGCTGCTGGAAAATTTGCCTATCGGCTGGACCGTCAAGATTCTGGCAACAGATATCGACACCCAAGTTTTGGATTTCGCGGCCAACGGCGTATATGAATTGAACCGCGTCAACGGTATCCCCGAAGAACGTCTGAAACGTTGGTTCAAAAAAGGCACCGGCTCGCAAATCAACAAAGTCAAAGTCAAACCGGAGCTGCGGCAAATGATTGCCTTCAAGCAACTGAATCTGATGCAGGATTGGCCGATTAAAACTCCTTTCGACTTTATTTTTTGCCGTAACGTTTTTATTTATTTCGACCGTGAAACCAAAAAAACATTGGCCGCGAAATACTCGAACTTATTAACTATCGGCTCCTGTTTGTTTATCGGGCATTCGGAATCATTGCAACAAGTTACCGATCAATTCGAATTAATCGGTAACACGATTTATCGTAAGATCGGATGACGATGTCTAACGAGATTAAACCGCCCGCCCTGCCCGGTTTCGCTGCTATCAATCGTTATTGGGACCGTGAAAACGAAATCATCGCGGCCAAACTGCTTCCCGGCGAATATTACGTAACCAACGAGAATGAAATGATTACCACAGTTCTCGGCTCCTGCATCGCTGCTTGTATTCGGGATAGCGTCCTCGGTATCGGCGGAATGAATCATTTCATGTTGCCGGAAACCTCGACCGAACAAGCGAAAAACGCCGGTTATGCGCTGCTAGGTAGCGCGACACGTTATGGCAACTACGCGATGGAGCATCTGATCAATACGATACTAGCCTCCGGCGGTAAACGTAAAAACCTCGAAGTCAAAGTTTTCGGCGGCGGAAAAATCATCCCGAGCTTGAGTGATGTCGGATTGCGCAACATCGGTTTCGTGCTCGATTATATCGATACCGAAGCATTGAACTTATTAGCCCAGGATCTCGGCGATATTTATCCGCGCAAAGTCAACTTTTATCCGAAAACAGGGAAAGTCCGCATGAAAAAAATCAAAAATCTTCACAACGATACAATCGCATTACGCGAAAACAACTACCGAAGCCAAATTAAAAATGCCGCTGTCGAAGGCGAAATCGAGTTGTTTTAGGAAACAGGGCATGAAAAAAATACGATTATTGATAATCGACGACTCGGCTTTGATCAGAGCGCTGTTGACCGAAATATTCAACAGCTCGCCGAATATCGAAGTGGTTGGAACCGCCGCGGATCCTTACATAGCCCGTGAAAAAATCAAGCAACTCGCCCCCGATGTCTTGACGCTGGATATTGAAATGCCGCGCATGGATGGCTTGACGTTTTTGCGCAACTTGATGCGTCTTCGGCCCATGCCGGTCGTAATGATTTCCACTTTGACCGAACAGGGCGCCGAAGTCACACTTGAAGCATTGAAACTCGGCGCGGTCGATTTTGTCGCAAAACCCAAACTGGATCTGACGCACACCCTGAAAGAATACACCGAAGAAATGATCGGCAAAGTCATCATGGCTGCCGGCGCGCGAATCCAGGATAATGCGCCCAATTGCATGCCGGTAAAACCCGAACTTATCGATCAGAACCGTAAAAGCACTCGACAAAAAACGCTCATTGCACTCGGCGCATCCACCGGCGGAACCGAAGCAATCAAACGAATAGCGGGTCTTCTTCCTGCAAATACCCCGCCCATTGTCGTTTCGCAGCATTTGCCTGCAGCGTTTAGCGCCTCGTTTGCCAGACATGTCGACGAGATATCGGCGATGACAGTCACTCTGGCCCAAACCGGGTTAAAAATTGAGTCCGGACATATCTATATTGCACCGGGCGATAGACATTTAAAGATAACTCGGGATCACAAGGCTTATTTCTGCCAACTCGATGACTCCGAGCCTGTAAACCGACACAAACCCTCGGTCGACGTAATGTTTCACTCAGTTGCGCAACAAGTCGGCGATCAAGCCATCGGCGTCATGCTGACCGGTATGGGGGTCGATGGCGCGGCCGGCATGAAGGCCATGCACGAGGCCGGTGCTTTCAACATCGTACAAGACGAAGCCAGCAGCGTCGTTTGGGGTATGCCCGGCGAAGCTTATAAAATCGGGGCCGCCGATGTCGTTCTCCCCCTCGACCAAGTCGCGGATCAAATTATGGCTTTAATCCAATAGGAGATAATCAATGGATAATTTGCTGAAAAAACCCGCCTTACCCATCGTATTGGCCATCGTCGCGGGAATTTCACCGGCTCTATTTGCCTTAACGACTCTGTATTGGATATTCCTACCCATCCTATCACTAGGCTGGTTGTGGACGATCTATGCCGCTAAATCTTCGGCAAAAACCGATGAATCGAATTCACGACAAACGGATAACAACGAGGCTAATCGATTGCTCGAACGTTATATCAACGATCTGCAAGCCTGTGCCGCGCAAGAACTCAATACCTTTAACGAAGAATTGCAACAAGTCAAATCGGTCGTATCGGACGCGGTCGTGACTATGTCCGACAGCTTCAACGGCATGCACACACTTGCCTCTCGGCAAAATGAAACCATGCTATCGCTGATAAATAACCTGGGCGAATCGAGCGATAAACAAGAGTCGGACACCCTGAGTTTTAAGCAATTCGCCAAGGAAACCGATATCGTACTGACCGATTTTATCAACCATATTCTCGCGGTTAGCAAACAAAGCATCGAAATGGTCAATGTCGTCAACGATGTCGAATCGCACATGGAAGTCATCGGCAAATTATTGGCCGATGTTCAGGGTATCGCCGATCAAACCAATCTATTGGCGCTGAACGCCGCGATCGAGGCGGCAAGAGCTGGAGAAGCCGGACGCGGTTTCGCGGTAGTCGCCGACGAAGTGCGTAAACTATCTAAAAACTCGGATAAATTCAGCGAGGAAATCAAAACTGTCGTCAGCGATTCGAAAACCAATATCGGTCAAGCCAAGCGTATGATCGAGTCGATGGCATCGAAAGACATGACAACAACGATCCATTCAAAAGCCCATATCGATGAAATGATGACTGAGATTGCCAAACTCAATACTTTAATCGATCGGAAAGTCAAAGATGTTTCAGAGCTAACCCAACAGATAGAAAATAATGTCAACCATGCGGTCAGAGCCCTTCAATTTGAAGACATGACAAGGCAATTAATAGAATACATGCAAGCCAATACGCAGCATTTCCAGGCGTTGATCGATGAAATGCGCATCGGTTTTGAAATATTGACGTCGAGCGATCAAGAAAATATCGCTAATGAACTCAATCACGGCATTAAGCGACTTAACGATATGAAGCAACAATGGCACACAAAAACCCATAAGGCTGTTATGCAAGGCTCGATGAATGAAGGCGACATCGAGTTATTTTAACCTAAATCAGTCAGTCAATTTTAACGATGCTCTCATATAGGAAGCAAACAATGGCATTAGAAATCATTCATCATCCGGAAAAAAAAGAATTGACCGTCCGCATTTCAGGGCGCTTCGATTTCAGCGTCCATCAAGACTTTAGAAAAGCAACCGAATGGGATCGAGATCGCGTCAAAACCATCACTGTGGATTTAAGGAACACCGAATACATGGATAGCTCCGCATTAGGCATGCTGTTGATATTGAGAGATAAGATGAATAACGACCCATCAGCTATCCGTTTGCTGAATGCCAACCCGGAAGTCAAAAAAATCCTGGAAATCGCTAATTTCCAGAAATTGTTTACGTTAGCATCAAACCGATAACGCCTCATTAAATTGGACGCTTCTTCGATGACACACAATCAACTTGCTCCGGTTTCCGCATCCGCAAGAATTCTCATAGCGTCCCTGAACCGAGCTTTTACCGAAATCCTGCAAAAAGTTTTGGTCAAACACGGATACCAAGTCTATATCGCACTCAATCATCAAGAAGCCATTACAATCATTGACGGACAAAACCTCGATCTGATCGTCACCGCCCCATTGTTACCTCATCGCTCCGATAGCAGCGCCGACGAACCAATTATTTCGACATTAACACCGGCTATCGCGCAAGCAATCTTCATTGTTGAACCGGCCGGCTCGCAAGCGATACTGGATCGCTGCCTAAACAACGATAAACAAAAGACTCACGCCCTGTCGTTCGATCCCGAATTCATCGAGAATCAAATAGCCAGACTGCTCCGCCATCGGCTCAGGCAAACAACAAATTCGCCTACCGAGCTTCGCAATTGCCAATGGGCCATCGCGATGCAATTTGATATCGAAGGATTACGCCTAATGAATCCGATTCCGGCTATTGTCGACGGATTGACGGACCTACAGGGATTGCAGGGGCAACGAGAAATGATCTTCACTATTGTCAGCGAGTTATTTTCCAATGCGCTGGACCATGGACTACTTCGAATGGATTCCCTGCAAAAACAAACGGCCGAAGACTTTTTACATTTCTACGAGCTTCGCCAAGAACGGTTGAACAACGCCACGTCCGGCACGATAGAAATAGCGATCGACTCTATTCCTAAATCGAACGGCGGCCAATTCATCGTTGACGTCCAAGATAGCGGTGAAGGATTCAATATTGACAACATCTTTTCCGATCTCGAGAACAACCAAAGTTTTTTCGGCCGGGGCATTCAATTAGTCACGCAATTGTGCAGCACCATCGAATTTAACGCTTGCGGCAATCGAGTCAAAGCAGTCTATGATTGGTATCATAAGAAAAAAAACCAAGGCAACTTATGTGCTTGATTATGCGATTTATACCCGTCGTAGATCAAAATTCGGCGCCTGGGTGTCCGATCCCTCACCTAGCGTTAGGTGACACCCAGGCTTCCTCAATTGGCACTTCAAATTTCGGCAGTGCCTAAGGAGGCGCCGGGGTGCTCGGCAAAGGCTTTGCCAGCATGGATGCTGGCATAGAGCCTACATGGATGTATTCACGGCGTCCTTTGACGGGCCCCCGGTGCCGAATTTTGATCTACG
>JAHJSQ010000065.1 GCA_018830325.1 Gammaproteobacteria bacterium | reverse complement strand
TCACCTTTCACCTTTCACCTTTCACCTTTCACCTTTCACCTTTCACCTTTCACCTTTCACCTTTCACCTTTCACCTTTCACCTTTCACCTTTCACCTTTCACCTTTCACCTTTCACCTTTCACCTTTCACCTATTTCCTCCCCTCGCGTAATTCATTAAACAGCATAATATAAAGCTTCGCGCTAATTATCTCGTTTTTACTCAATTTAGCGAGCGTTGCCATTTGCTGGGCGTCGAGCGTTTTTTGCCCGCTAATCGAATTGAAATCCGTCAACAATTCGTAATTCGACTCAATCATCTTATCGAGGTTTTGCTTTGTATTCGCAGCCAAGGCTTTGTATAGATCGATAGTTCGACACAATGCATCGGCGTCGTCGAAAATCTCGCCTAGACTGGTATTTTGTAAACCCTCCAACCTTCCGACCACAGTTTCGAGCATTTGATATTGAGTCCGGTAATAAATATAAAGCTCTTGAGGCTGCAAATTCTGCGACGACAAAAATAATAATCTTCGTACGCCATTGATCAGACGCTCTATTCCATCCACCGGAAACTTCTCGTCCAACTTATTTAGCTGAGAATGTCCTTTTTCGATACGGGCCATTTGAATATCCAGCAAATTGAGAATTTTTTTATAGACTTTCTCATTAATGTCGCCGCGATGATAGATTTCTTTCAGTTCGCTCTTTTCCATGCCCAGCACAAAAATACGCAGTAACTTCTCAGTCAATTCCGCAGCATTCGGAAACTTGCCTTTATATTCGCTCAAAGCCTTGTCATGTAAACGCTGATAACTATCGCGCATCGCCTTGTATTGTTCCTCGCTGATTTTTCGATCTTGAAACAAACGTTCCAGAGAGTTCAAGACTTCATCATATATCAGTGCCTTACCTTTGTAATAACTGACTTCTTCATAATCCGTCAAAGCGTCGATACCGAGCGCGTGCATCACTTTACCGATCGTGGTCGCCTTGACCAACAAGGTAAAATAAATACAACCGATCGTGATTGCGGTAACGAAATCCTTGACCGAAAAGTCATAAGTCCAACCCGGCAAGGTCGCATCGTCAGGAATCAATAAGACCATGATGACCGCTAACGACCCTCTCAAACTACCCCAGGACAACAAATGCATCCAGGAAACGGGAATCGGCTCTTCCTTCCGAGTCAAATTCAACAAACCCAGCAATGGATAAATCGACAACGCACGCCCCAGCATCACGACAACAATCGCCAGTAGTATAGGCAGAATCGCAACATGCAAATCAATCGATTGTTTGACGAACAACAAACCCATTAAGATGAAAACCAGCGAATTCGTCACGAAACCGAAATAACTCCAAAACTTTTCCATGTATTCTTCGACGCCGTGCGACATTTTGAACCGGCCGAAATTACCGATCACCATCGACGCGACCAAGGTCGCGATAATCGATGAAAAGCGAAGCTGCTGACCGAAGAGCACAATATGCTCGGAGATCACCTCAGTCAAAATAAACGTAAAATGCGCAACCAACAACGTCAGCGTAATTTCTAAATGCTCATAACCTTTAACCCATTCGATCAGTTTCGCGAATATAAAACCCATCAACAAGCCGAACATAATTCCGCCGAACAGCATGATGATAAAATTCAACAAACCGTTCGCGATCGAGCTCGATCCGGCAAAACCGTGCAGTAAAATTTCGAGAAACACCAAAAAAATAGCGAACGCGGTACCGTCGTTAAACAAGCTTTCGCCTTCGAAAATCAACGTGAGTCTTTTCGGCGCGCCGTAATCTTTGAATAAAGACAATACCGCAACCGGGTCGGTCGAAGAAATGATCGCACCGAACAATAAGGTCACGATAATCGGCACTTCAAAACCAACCCATCTGAACACATAAAAACCGGCAATACCGATAAAAAAGGTCGATGCCAACATACCCGGTATCGCCAGTAAACTGATCGCCCGAATATTGTTAATCATGTCGCCGATTTTAATGTTATAAGCCGATTCGAAAATCAAAATCGGTAAAAATACGAAAAACAACAACTCGGGAGTCAACTCAAAACTGTTGATAAACGCGAAGGCTTCGACCCGCGACAAGGGCACCAATAACGAACCGACAATCACTAACAGCACGGTATAAGGAATGCGGGCTTTTTGCGCCACCATGAATACAACCAACGAAATTAGCATCAAGCTAAACAACGCTAAAAATACTTCAAGATTCATTCAGAAGCCTCGAATAGAAAAGAACGGGTAATACCGACAAGCAGTTTTTCACAAACGACTTCGAATCGGCCGATCATTTTAACGCCCAATCGGCTTTTTACATATACTTCGCGAGGTCATGTTTGCGGATTTTATGACAATGCCATTTTGTTCGACGCTTACAAGGAAGTCAGAGATTAGGCTGCGTATAAGAAAAAACGCGTCATTCCGCAAGGGACGGCAATGCGTTACGCGGCGTCCAGGTGTTTTAAATATGAATAATCTACTTACCCACGTTAAGTTATAATGATATATCAAAAACTTACATTAAAATAGACATTAAGAAATATGCACAAAAGAACTTCTACAAGTCGTAAGCTTTTCGGCGGTTCGGTTCCTCGACGATAATAGTCAGAATACGTTGGGCATTTACCGTTATCACAGACAATATTTTTTAAAAAGCCTATTTTTGCCGTATATTAGCGACTAATCTAATCGTTAGGAACTCACTCATGAGCCGACAAAAAAAAACTTGGAACATTGACGGCATTATCCGGAATATCTACCTCCATGAAATTATTTTTCTAGGCCTAATCGGATTGTGTTTTATCGGCGACCTGATCGGATACCTCTCCGAACGAGCAGTGCTTTTTTACTGGTTGACGATGACGCCGATTTTTTTTATTAGCTCAGTTATTAGTGAAAAAGCAGCGGCACTGCAAAGCGGAAAAGATACGCCGCATTTTCTAAAATACGAATCGATTTTTTGGCTGAGTGCTTTCATGGCGGTAATGTTAATTATGCTACTTTGGCATGCCAGCATTATCGAAACCGAAGCAACCGGCTTGATTATTCACATCATTCTTGCTCATACCATGCTCCTAACCGGAACGCTACTCGGCATTCGCTTCTACTTAATCGGTTTTTTTCTTTTCCTAACAGCGGGGCTGACGATTGCGGTAGAAGGCGAAGTCGGACGTTCGGTATTCATCGTGATACCCGTTATTATTTTAGGGCTCTATTATGAAAAATATTTTTTGTTTCCGTCTATCCGAAACAAAATCGAGCAGGCCTATCGAGACGATGAAATTTACGAAGATGAAGAGTAAAACAGGACTGACTTCGGCAAACTTTATTGTCGACCTCCATTTTAACCGGCTGTCGCCCAATAACAAGCCAACATAAGCTCTATTTTGCGAGAATGCCGGTAACACTCAAACTAACGCCAAGCTTCTAACTACTAAATTCCAGGATCTCTTGGTAATATGCGGCCATATCCTTAATAACTATAAAAATTTATCAGATAGGCTCCTTGTCTGTCACACTCCACGCCTTTAACCAATTTTTTTAGTCGAGCATTTAAGGAGTCATTCGTTTTCTATGAATTGGTTTATCGAGCTTTTCAGCGAAGAATCAGTCCCGCACAGCCTAATCGTCATCAGCCTAGTTTCCGCGTCGGGGCTAGCTCTAGGCCGTCTTAAACTATTTAACTTTAACCTAGGAATTGCAGGCGTATTGTTTACCGGATTGGCTTTCGGCCATTTCGAGATCACTATTTCCTCCGAAATCCTGCATTTTTTGAGGGAATTCGGACTCATTCTGTTCGTTTATGCAATCGGACTTCAAGTCGGTCCCGGCTTTATTCATGCCTTTTATCATCACGGCATTTTGTTAAACATCTTAGCCGCGACGATCGTGTTGCTTGGCGCCCTAACGGCCGTGTCGATCGGGTTAATCGATAATATTCCGATTGCCGCGATAGTCGGTCTATTTTCGGGCGCGACGACCAATACACCGTCGCTTGCAGCGGCTCAAGAAGTGTTAGGCGGTTTACCGACGATCGATGCAGAAACCTTAAAACTCCCCGGCATGGGCTATGCGGTCGCCTATCCGTTCGGAATTATCGGAATCATTTTGTCCATGCTTCTGATTAAGCGGGTTTTCAACGTGATGATTCATCACGAAGCCGATGTGTTCTCTCGCATTCAGCGGGCCAATGCTCAAGCACCGGTCTGGAAGGATCTAACTGTCGAAAATTCGAATCTTAATCATATCGCGATTGGCGAGATTTCATTTTTCGAAGCAATGGGCGTCGTGGTAACTCGAATACTTCATGACGGCCAAGTCCATGTTGCCTCAATTGACAGCCGACTGCGTACCGGCGACTCAATTCGCGTAGTTGGAAGCCCAAAACAATTGGCAAAACTAAAAATGCTAATCGGCCCTGAGGCTAACGTTAATATTCATGATATAAGCAGCAACCTTTACACCGGACGTTTCGTCGTCACTAATAAAAAGGCCGTCGGACAATCGATCGCGCATCTTCTCGCTTTATTTGGCGTCACGATATCGAGAATACATCGACCCGACGTGGAATTTACGCCTACCGGCGCGATGCATGTCCATTTCGGCGACGAGTTGCTGGCTGTCGGCAGCAAAGAAGGCTTGGCGGGCCTCGAGGAACTGCTGGGCAATTCGCTCGAAACTTTGAATCATCCGCAAATCGTGCCGATCTTCATCGGCATCGGCCTTGGTATATTACTCGGCAGTTGGCCGATCTGGATTCCCGGCATGCCTTCGGCGGTCAAATTAGGCCTGGCCGGCGGACCGTTGATTATCGCGATTATATTGAGCCGCATCGGCAATTGGGGCACGATGACCTGGCATCTACCGAAAAGCTCAAACATTATTCTCAAGGATATGGGAATCGTTTTATTTCTCGCCGCAGTGGGCCTACATTCCGGCGACCGATTCATCGACACGCTCATTCATGGCGACGGTTTCTATTGGATGGCCTGCGCGGCATTGATTACGCTATTGCCGTTGCTGCTCGTCGGTTTCATTGCACGACTATTTTTTAAACTTAATTATCTATCGCTATGCGGCTTGCTGGCCGGTAGCATGACCGATCCGCCGGCCTTGGCTTTTGCTAACGGACTTAGCCCTTCTCCTGCTGTCTCGATCGCCTATGCAACCGTTTATCCCTTAGTTATGATTCTCAGAATCATGGCAGCACAATTGATGATCATCTTGTTAATTTAGCGAATCCATGAAACGCCATACGATCGCCAACCGTTTTTACTCCTTGATTCTACTCTTATCGATGGCAAGCTACACGGACTTGTTGGGCTGGCTATTTGCCTGCTTGGATCGACTGCCCCCATTATCTTATCGCAGATCAAAATCCGGCATTTTAACCCTGAAAAACATGAATTTTATATAGAGCTTCAAGAGATTACCTAAACATTGCAGCTAACCTTTCGGGTGTGTGAAAATTGTACACAAACGAATGACAAGTTATTGTATTAACTTCTTATTCTTCATAATGAATTCTTCTTCTAGGATTAAGGCTTTTTCGAATCGAGTACTTGTTTCTGCATTAAAGCGCGTATCACGACCGATGCGCAGACCCCGCCAAAAGCCGCCGGTAAATACGAGATCGTTCCGTAGGCGGATTTTTTATACCGACTACCTTCGGTCATCATCAACGATTCCTTGATCACGGCCTCGGGCGAAAACACCGTTTTAACGCCGCTCCGGATACCCATTTTTCGCAAACGAATCCGAATGAACTGTGCGAACGGACAATGATAGGTCTTGGAAATATCGACCACTTTGATTTGTGTCGGATCAAGCTTACCCCCCGCCCCCATCGAACTGACGATCTTCATTTTGCGTCGCTTAGCCGCCTGTATCAACGTAATTTTCGGCGTCAAACTATCGATCGCATCGACTACATAGTCGTATGGCGTGATCAATATCTCGGGCGCGGTATCGGGCGTGATGAACTCGTGCCTGACATGCAGTTTCAAGTCGGGATTGATCGCAAGCAGGCGCTCGCCCATGATATCTGCTTTCGATTGTCCATGCGTCGTCGCCAACGCCGGCAGTTGACGATTACGGTTACTCGCCTCGACCACGTCGCCGTCCACGATGGTCATTTCACCGACACCGGCGCGGCATATGAATTCGGCCGCGAACGAGCCTACTCCGCCCATGCCGACCACTAAAACATGGGACTTCTGCAAACTCTCCAGTTTGGCCGGCCCGATCAATAACTCGGTACGGGATAGCCAGCTCAAATCAGTCATGTAAAAAAACTCGGTTAAAATTGTTTTCGAGGTGTTGTTGAAGTTCGGGCAAATCGATTTGCAAAATAGCCGCCGCGGCCCGGTATATGCTATCGATGCCCAGACCGGAATCGTCGGTTTCCAGAAAAGTGCGGTCTCCGGGCACGGCGGGCAATACCTTAGCGGCATTGCTGTTAGGATGCAATAAAGCCTTGCCAAATGACAGATAACACCCCCGATCAACCAGCCACGCGGCGATTGAAGGCTTATTATTGAAGCCATGCACGATCCAAGGCACCGAGGATTTTCGTTTCGATTTGATACGGAGTAATTCGTTGAAGGCGCGCACGCAATGAATCACGACCGGTTTCCCGCATTGCTCGGCGAGTTCTAGC
The DNA here is from genome assembly GCA_018830325.1 of Gammaproteobacteria bacterium. Lineage (GTDB taxonomy): Bacteria > Pseudomonadota > Gammaproteobacteria > Methylococcales > Methylomonadaceae > Methylotuvimicrobium. Next base: position 8,900 of record JAHJSQ010000065.1, on the reverse strand, counting down.
TGCGCGATGAAGATCGATTCTTGCTCGGAAAAAGGCGCGCCGACCAATCTATCAAGACCGCATTCGCCGAGTGCCAATAGATTCGCATCGGCTAACGCGGACTCTAGAGTTTGCAGGGCAGCCCTACAATCCTGCCGTCCGATAAACCACGGATGAATTCCTAATGAATAATAACCGTCCCAATGTTCTTTACCGGTCCATTCCGAGGTATCGAAATTGACAATGACCCTGCCCTCACCTTTGCCATGCCTATGAATATCGATAAAAATACCGGGGGGCATCGATAGACTGGATTTAAGCGTGAGTTAGTGGAGGGACTCGAACAACACCGAACTCAAATAGCGTTCGCCGGAATCGGGCAGAATCACGACGATAGTTTTACCCGCAAATTCGTCTTGTTCGGCTAACCGAATCGCCGCAACCATGGCCGCGCCGCAAGATATTCCGCAAAGAATGCCTTCCTCGAGCGCTAATCGCCTGGCCATCTCGACCGCCTCCATACTTTCTACTTGTTCGACCCGGTCGACGACTGACAAATCGAGCGTATCCGGGATGAATCCGGCGCCGATGCCTTGAATTTTATGCGGACCCGGTTGCAACTCCTGACCCGCTAATTTTTGCGAAATCACCGGACTTTCCTTCGGCTCGACCGCGACGGACAAGATATTTTTGCCTTGGGTGTGCTTCAAATAGCGCGACACACCGCTGATCGTTCCACCGGTACCGACACCGCTAACCAAAACATCGACACTGCCGTCGGTATCGTCCCAAATTTCAGGACCGGTGGTTTTTTCATGAATCGCGGGATTGGCCGGATTTTTAAATTGCTGCGGCATAAAATAACGCGCCGGATCGCTTTGCACGATTTCCTCGGCACGCTGAATCGCGCCCTTCATGCCTTCGGCACCCGGCGTCAACATCAGTTGCGCGCCAAACGCGGCCAAGACTTTACGACGTTCGATACTCATCGTATCGGGCATCGTCAACGTCAATGAATAACCACGCGCTGCAGCGACATAAGCCAAGGCAATACCGGTATTTCCGCTGGTCGGTTCGACGATTTCGATACCGGGTTTCAAGATGCCTCGTTGTTCGGCATCCCAAATCATCGCCGCGCCGATTCTGCACTTGACCGAATAAGCCGGATTCCGGCCTTCGATCTTAGCCAATACCGTAGCCTTGTTGCCGGCGATACGGTTTAGTTTCACTAATGGCGTACGGCCTATCGATAATGAATTGTCATCGAAAATGTTCATATCCCCTCCTGTTTTAATTAACTAGACGAGGACCTGATGATTTCATTATTGATCCTAACCTGGCAAGTTTTTTCTTGCCGCTCGAATTCTGACAACTTGGCATTATGCGAAACGTTTATTGCAACCCCATCACCCCGGCGGCCAGCGCATCGAACGTCCGCCGAGCAAATGTAGATGCAGATGATACACCGCTTGGCCACCATGCTCGTTGCAGTTAATGACGGTCCGGTAACCGTCCTCGGACAAGCCTTCCTGAGCCGCCAACTTCGCTGCGGTCAGTAATAGATGACCGGCCAAGCCGGCATCGTCGAGCTCGTTCAGCGTGGAAATATGAATTTTCGGAATGATCAAGATATGAACCGGCGCTTGTGGATGAATATCCCTGAACGCCAAGACTTTATCGTCTTCATAAACCGTATCCGGCTTGATCTCGCCGCTCACCATTTTGCAAAACAAACAATCTGTCATCGTAAGCTCCTCAAACTTGACGGCGTCCGTTAAACGCGTGCGATAACGTGCCGCTGTCGATATACTCCAATTCGCCGCCCATCGGCACGCCATGTGCAATACGCGTGGCTTTGACTTGATATTTCTTGGCCATCTCGGCAATCAGATGTGCGGTCGCTTCGCCTTCAACGGTCGAATTGGTCGCTAAAATAATTTCGCCGACATCACCTGCCGCCAATCTATTCTCCAGCAAATTCAAACCGATTTCTTCGGGACCGATGCCATCGAGCGGTGACAAGTGCCCATGCAACACAAAATAAACGCCCTTAAAGGTTGCTGCTTGCTCGACCGCCCAAACATCGGCCGGACTTTCGACGACGCAAACCATCGATGCATCTCTCGACTTATCGGCGCAAAGCCGGCATAGCGTATCCTCGGTCAAGGTTCTACATTGTTTGCAATAAGCAATTTTTTTGCTGGCCGATAATAATGTTTCGGCCAAGCGCATAGCCCCATCCCTGTCTCGCTGCAACAAATAAAACGCCATTCGCTGCGCCGATTTAGGGCCGACGCCGGGCAAGGCGCATAAATCTGTAATCAGTTGCCCGAGCAACCCCTGTCTGATCATATCAGAACGGCATTTGAAAACCGGGAGGCATCGGGAAGCCGGAAGTGAATGAGGACATTTTTTCTTCCTTCATTTTAGCGACTTTGTGGACCGCATCATTAACCGCTGCCGCCACTAAATCTTCCAGCATATCCTTATCGTCGCCGACCAACGAGTCATCAATGTTGATTTTTCTTACTTCCCTTTTACCGGTCATCACGACCGTTACCAGACCGCCGCCGGATTCGCCTTGTACTTGCATCAACGCAAGTTCTTCCTGGGCTTTTTTTAATTCTTCCTGCACTTTTTGGGCTTGTTGCATTAATGAGCCTAAGGCATTTTTCATGTGTTTCTCCTGTCTTGTTGAGCAACCGGTTCTATCGTTCCGGGCAAAATTCTGGCGTCGAATCGTTCTTTAAGCGCATGTACCGTCTCGTCGTTTTCGATAGACTCTACCGCCGAGCGCTGCAAATCTTCTCGGTCTTTTTGCAATTGCACTGCGGGCGTATCGACTTCGGCTTTCTCGGTAACAATGTTGAGCTTTATCGGTTTGCCGCAAAAATCTTGCAGCGATTTTTGTAATTTCTCTACCGTTCGAGCGCCGCTTAATTGCTTATGCCCCGGGTCGAGCAGCAATGTGCAGACTTTATCATCAATACTTTGCAGCACACAATTATTCGCCAATTCGCGGGTCATGCCGCCGATTCTCATCGCGGCTATCATGTCGGCCCATTGGCTTGTATCCGATCCGGACGGACCGGGCTCAAAAGCGTCCGCGGGTTTTATAGCGTGTTCGGCACCCTTGAGCGATGCAACGGATTTATTTGTAGTGTTTTTTGCCGGTTCGCTGTTTACCGGTTGCGGGGACGATGAAGTTGGCGTCTGTAACGTGGAAGGCTTGAAGGCAAGCATCCTCAGCATGACCATTTCAAAACCGCTTTTAGGATCGGGAGCTAAATCTAAATCGCGCCGGCCGATCAATGCAATTTGATAATAAAGCTGAATATCCTCGGGACTGAACAGTTTAGCTAACTCGACAATCATCTCTCCATCGAACTCGTGTTCGATCGAGGCAGGCACCGCTTGATAGAGCGCAATCCTGTGCAATGCTTGCAAGATTTGTTGCAATACATCGCCGAAGTCGGGTGTCAAATCGGCCATTTGGCCAATCACTTTAAGCATTTCCGGTGCATTGGCTGCCGCTAAGGCGGTCAGCAAATCATTGACGGGATGTTGTGCAATGGTTCCTAGCATTAAACACACATCGTCGAGGCCAACTTTACCGTTGCCATAAACAATCGCTTGATCGAGCAAGCTCAAGCCATCGCGCATACTCCCGTCGGCCGCGCGCGCCAGCAATCTAAGCGCCGCCGGCTCAAACTCGATGCCCTCTTGTTGAAGAATGAATTCCATTTGCTTGAAGACTTGCTCCGGCAGCATTCTTTTTAGATTGAACTGCAGGCAACGAGATAGCACGGTTACCGGAATTTTATGCGGATCGGTAGTCGCCAGCAAAAACTTGACGTGCGGCGGGGGCTCTTCAAGCGTCTTCAATAAGGCGTTAAAGCTATGTCCCGACAGCATATGGACTTCATCGATCAGATAGACTTTGTAACGACCACTATTCGGGGCATATTGCGCATTTTCAAGCAAATCCCGCGTGTCTTCGACTTTGGTGCGGGAAGCGGCATCGACTTCGATTAAATCCAGAAAGCGGCCCTGGTCGAGTTGAACGCAGACATTACATTTGCCGCAAGGATTATGACCTTGAAGATTTTCGCAGTTGATGGCTTTGGCAAGAATACGGGCTATCGTGGTTTTACCCACGCCGCGGGTACCAGTGAATAAATAAGCATGATGCAAACGATCATGTTGCAATGCATTGATCAGCGATTTGACAACATGTTCTTGACCAACAATTTCGGAGAAATTATGAGGCCGCCATTTTCTGGCGAGAACCTGGTAAGTCATTACAGACTCGGGGAGAAGGTTACTTTAAGATTGGGCGGTAACCTTGCCAGCCACATCCCGGCACACGAATCTGCTGCTACCGTTGCTCCCTTCCGGGCCTGGCGGGGTTTACAGCGTATCGTTGCGGGAGGACCGACATGGTTACCATAATTACTTAACAGCCTGCTTGGCTGAGAGGGGCATTATCCTTGAATAATTCGTTTAATTCAACCGTAATTTTGAATTTATTTTACTGTGAACGTATGCGAACCGAAGAGGGTGCGGTTGCTCGATCGACAGGCGTCGGCGGCAAGGACAGCCGCCGTCGAGCCTACATGGACGTATTCACGGCGTCCTGTCGGGCGGGCGAGTGACCGCACCCTCTCAACCAGAGAACTTTCATTTGCCCGGGCGATAGCTAGGCCTTCATGAACGTTACTTTGCTAAACTAAATCCAATGTATACCTTTCGCACTTCAAATTTCGGCAATGCCAGAGGAGGCGCCGGGGTGTTCGATCCCTCACCTAACACTAGGTGAGGGATCAGCATGGAGCTGGCATAGAGCCTACAGGGACGTATTCACGGCGTCCTTTGACGGACACCCCGGCGTCGAATTTGATATACATCGCGGATTCAATTATCGAAAAAGCATTATCGCCAAAAAGGTTAATGGTGCCAATTTAGCGATCTTTCAACAATTGCTCGATCAATTTCCTTTGTAAATCGATAATTTCATCTTTAGCCGCAATGGTTTTATCTTTTTCCAGCAATAAATCATTCAGCAATTTTTCTTTTTCATTCATATCGGGAACGGCATATTCTTTCCAATCGACCGACTTGACTTCAACCGCCGATGCGGCCGGTTCTTTTTTTAGAAATTCCGTAATATCGACCGGATTTTTATCCCAATTCATTTGCGGCTCTTTTTTAAGTCTCGAGTAACCCCCGCCAATCCATTCCGGTTCATTGCCATTTTCAGTTAATTCATTAGGAAATGATAATTTAGGTTCGTTCATAGACATACCCCCGGAGAAGCTTTAATTTGGCCAAAAAACATAGAAATTGTTTAAAGAAGTTTAGCTAACAGTATAAATTATTAACTGAAAACCACATATAAATTTTACGGCAAATAAACCCTCCAACGCATGCCACCCAAAATTTGGCTTTTATCGCCCAACAATTGCCCTCCCAACAAATCGATAATTTCATTGACCACCGCCATGCCTATCCCGTGCCCATCGGTGTTTTGGTCGGCCCGGACACCTCGTTTAAGAATATCACTCAGATGGTCGGCAGGAATTCCCGGTCCGTCGTCCTCGATTTGCAATAAAAACGAAAAGCCGTCTTGCTTGATTTGATTTTTATTCAAAATACTGACCCTGACTTTTTTATCGCACCATTTGCAAGCATTGTCGATTAAATTACCGGCGACCTCATAAAAATCCCCTTGTTCGCAATAAATCTTAAATTTATCAGGCTTTTTGATCTCAAACACAATTGGCTTATCGGCATGTACTTTTTTCATTGACGCTATAATTTTATCAACTCCCAGAGCGGCATCCATTGTACCGGTAATTTTCTTTTCTCCCTTAGCCGCTGCCCGTTGCAGTTGATATTCAACGATTTCGTCCATCCGAGAAATCTGATCGTGTACGGTCTTTTTATCCAACACCGGCGAATCAATACTCCCCCTTAAAATAGCTAGCGGGGTCTTTAAGCTATGGGCCAAATCGGCCAACGTATTGCGATAACGTTCTAAATGCGCTCGCTCGCTGCTGATCAACGCATTAAGATTTCCAGCCAATCCTCGCAATTCAGTCGAATAACTCCCGTCAAGAAGAGACTTTTCTCCTCGCTCGATCGACTCCAGATCTCTCACGATCAAACGAAGCGGACTCAAGCCCCAGCGCAGCACTAAAAATTGAATCAAAATTAAAATCAAGCCCATCGCCAACAACCAAGAACCTAATGCAGTTTTAAATCGATCGACTTGCTTAGCGACAAACATACTTTCCTCGGCTACGCTGAAAATATATTTTTGCTCCTTGCCTCGGTGATTTTCCCAAATCACTCTGTAATGCAACACATAACGACCTTGTTCGTCGAGCAAGAATACAAATTGACCAGAATCCATGTCCGGCGCTGAAGAGGCGTTCAAACCAATTGCCGAAGGGGAAAACCACACCACATCTGCATCGACCGGCTGTATCCAAGCATAAAGGCCGGACCCTGGATTCGAGAAGCGCGGCTCTCGTAACTCTTTGGGCATTTTGATTCGTCCGGCTCGAGTCAGCTCAGCTGCCGACAACAACGAGTAAACTTGAATTTTTAAGTTTTCCCGGAGCGTTTGCTCGGCGCTTTCTCGATAGCCTTGCTCCAAGACAATGGCAACCAATATAAAAAACGAGGCCAAAACGACGCCGGCGGAAACCAATAAACGAAAACTAAGCGATTTAGAGTTCAAAGCAGACCACAGTAGTAAGTGACGGAAAGAAAGGTTTTATTTTAGACTCGACAGCTCAACCATGACGAACATGAAATTATTGAATTATACCTTTCGCACTTCAAATTTCGGCAGTGCCTAAGGAGGCGCCGGGATGTGCGGTAAAGGCTCTATGCCAGCATGGATGCCGGCATAGAGTCTACATGGATGTATTTACGGCGTCCTTTGACGGGCACCCCGGTGCCGAATTTTGATCTAAGAAGGGTGTACCTCCCTTTTTAATTGAAAAACCGTCTAAGAATAAAAAGATATGAGATGCGTCTATCGAGGTCCCCCGTGCTGCCGACATCCTCGCTAGCCACAAACCATACCTTCATAAAATTAACTATTTTTTGGTAATTATTCACATCCCCCTATCGTTCCCACGCTCCAGCGTGGGAATGCAGCCCGAGACGCTCTAGCGTCTCGTACCGCTGGAGCGGTACTCAGGCATTCCCACGCAGAGCGTGGGAACGAGAATGGCCGGGGAACTGAATACTCACATTTTTTGAGTCTAAAGGGAGTAACTTCTTATTTTTCATGACCTTCATAGTAACGGTCATGAAGGCCTAGCCATCACCCCGGCTAATGAAAGTTCTCTGGTGGCAGAGGGTGCGGCATTGCCGCAGCAGAGTTATATATATCGAAAAATTAGGTAATAAGACTGGCTCCATAAACTTTCACAGCAAATACTTTTTGTAGGCTTATTCTAACGCTCATGAAGTTGGAAGTTTCACTTTCGACCATGGAAATAGTTGTTCGGTGCATAGTATTTTATATTTTGAGAAATCATTATCGACCCTATTCTCACTCTAAAGTAAAAATTTACCCATCGAATTGCATGAAGAAATCACAACTCGTACCCTATATCGTCATTCGCCGGTATAATCGAAACAAATTAATCTAAGCATCCAAGCCGATCGCAAGCTCTCCTAAACGCGCGAGCTATTACATAGGCAAATCTTATGCCGGCGATTAATTAAGGAATCAGGCAAAAGTGGCACATATTATTATTTTATCCGAAGCTCCAAATCAAGCCGAACGCTGGGCAAGCATCCTCAGTAAGGAACATAAAACCAAAGTTTTGCATGATCTGAACAAAGTTTCTGAAAATACCGCTAACGCAACTTTTAACTTGGTCGTTATCGACGCGAAACTTCTCGATTCGAGTTTTTCCACCTTAGTTTCACTAGCGCAACTAAATCTTAAAGTGCTTGTTATTGGCCAAAATTGGCCCGACGACAATCAAATCGAAGCCCTGGCTTCCGGATGCTCCGGTTATTGCGAAATGGATACCGTCGACCAATTACTCTTAAAAGCTGCAAACCACCTACTGACAGGAGATATCTGGATACAAAGACATTTAATTCCTCGTTTAATCAATGCACTGTCAGAGTTAAGTGGAGACATAAGAAAAAATCGACATCACCAACAGGATATTGAAAATAAATTAACCCTGCTTTCTAAACGCGAATTAGATGTTGCCGAGCTTATCAAAACCGGCGAAAGCAACAAAGCAATCGCATCCAAGCTCAACATATCCGAAAGAACAGTCAAAGCTCATTTAACTTCTATTTTTAATAAATTAGAGATATCGGATCGGTTGCATCTAGCATTATTTCTAAAAGACATAAGTTCGCCATAATAAACCGTGAAACTCCATTAGAACCTAGCCGTAAGTACCTATTGGCGTCAATGCCATTAAGTTAAGCCGTTCGTGGTGAGCCCTTCGGCTAAGCTCAGGAGAGCCCTGTCGAACCATGGGCGGCTTAACTTATCGAGTCAGACTTTTCCATTTTCCCCTCAACAAGGCTCTCTTAAGCGCAGCCGAAGGACTCAGGACGAACGGAAGTCCTTAATTTATGGTCAGTGCCCATAGGCATGGATCAAGCGCGCCAAGATTTTTCGCGAAAGCTGATATGGGGTCCGTCCGATTTCAGCAGCGAAAAATGACTTGGCGATTATTGCCTTCGGCAGCCCCGATTCGCCCTGCGTCCGCGCCACTACGCCACATCATCGTCAACTCGATGCGACTCCGTAGCACTCCCACAAATGGCTTTACGCCGTGTCGCGATGCCTTGTATTTTGCCTCCGCCTGCGCTAGTCGCGCAGACTCCGGCAAAACACCCGGCGCTACGGCTATCGGGGACTAAAAATC
>JAHJSQ010000064.1 GCA_018830325.1 Gammaproteobacteria bacterium | reverse complement strand
GTAAAGACAGTGTGGCAGCCACTATCGAAAAGCTGGCGCGTAATGTACGACGGGTATTCGATTACCTACGCATGACAGAGAATTCGAGAAAGGTTATATTGCGATACCAAAGTCAAGAAGTTTAGAACGGTTTCGCCGTGCTATCATCATAGCTCGGCCTTGATTTTTTTCGATGTCGATCAATTTAAATACGTTAACGACAGCAGCGGACATCAAATCGGTGACGAACTATTAGTTAAAGTGGCCGAAAAACTGCGCAGTTTCACTCGCGATACCGATGTAATCGCTCGCTTTGGAGGCGATGAATTTATCGTGATGGCTCCTGAAATCAGTCAACAAGCGGCTGAGGATTTAGTGCAAAAAATTTGTACAGGAATGACCTCGGTATCGATAACGGACAACAATCAACAACACCGGGTTTCGGTTAGCGCGGGTTTGTTAATGTTTCCGGAGCCTAATTGCTCTGCTCAAGACCTTTTGGCAACTGCCGATGTTGCAATGTATAAAGCCAAAGAATCCGGCCGGGGAGGGTGGAGACTCGCAAATAGCGAGGATATTCATCGGAGCGAAATCAAAACGAAGGTCAATTGGAAAGCCAAAATTGAACAGGCACTTAACGATCGGCAATTTAAGCTGTTTTACCAACCAATCATGCATATTCGTGATAAGACTATATCTCATTACGAGTGTTTATTGAGAATGATTGGAAGCAACGACGAAATCATTCCGCCAGGTATGTTTATCGAAGTCGCTGAACAAACGGGATTAATTTTTCAACTCGATATGTGCGTTGTCGAACTCGCTTTCGTAAAGCAGGTTGAATTGATAGAACAAGGAATCGATATTAGGCTGTCAATTAATTTGTCCGGGGAGACGCTTTCAAATGTCGATGCTTTTTCAAAAATCGATAAGCTGTTGCGCTCATATGGGCTCGATGCACATAAATTTATTTTTGAAGTGACCGAAACTCAGGCCGTAACCAATCTGCAGTCCGCCCATGAATTTATAAATAAAATAAACAACATAGGCGGAAGTTTTGCTTTGGACGATTTCGGTGTGGGCTTTTCATCGATGAGCTATCTAAGACAATTACCGGTTGAATATTTAAAAATAGACGGGTCATTTGTAAAAAATATTAATTCAAGCTTGGATGACCAATTATTTGTCAACGCAATTAACAGTGTAGGGCAAGGAATGGGCTTAAAAACGATTGCCGAATTCGTTGAAAATGACGCTATTTTCGAAAAACTGGGAACACTTGGTGTCGATTATGCCCAAGGTTATGGAATAGGCAAGCCGATGCCATTTCTTGAATTTCATAAGAATGACGATGCAGACTATTAGAAATCGTAAGACATCATAATGGTATACATATCCCAATGCTGCGTTGTTCCTTGTGGGTTTTCCAGGTTGGATAACCAGCCGGTTCCATTAATTCGGTGGTATTCGGCACTGAAATTCAATGCCGGCAATATTTCATAACGTAAACCAAAAGTCCAATCTTGAGCAAACCTGGAATGATTGGCAATTCCGGGTGCTGCTTGCGCGATTTTCAAACCTTTTCTATCATCCATATCCCAAATTAATTCGTCATAACGCACTAATGCTTCCAGAGAAGAAGTCAGTCTGTAGGTGCCTTGTATATAAAAACTTTGGCCGGTAAATTCAGTGTCCGGAATAGCCCCGAAATTCCTCAATTGGGCCCGGCGTAAGGCGTATTCTCCGGTAAGTGACCATTTTTCGGCGTTATATTGTGCTGAAAAGATTAATGGATTAAATCGCCAGGAGCCTGCCTGAAAAAAAGCGCCGGCTGATGGTTTGTAATCGCCATTAAAATCCGCATAGGTTATAGCTAGCTTGGCTAAGCCGTTTTCCCATTCATACCCGGTACGCAACACCCAGGATATGTCGCCTTCCATTTTCCCAGGATCTGAACCGACTAGTGTATTTTTGAAATCAGGATCGTCCATTCTTGGGACGACTACACCGAAATTCAACGAAAAATCGCCATAGTCGGTTCTATGTTCTCCATAGATATAGCCGCCATCGGCTGATAACGCTAAATTTCTATTGACATCGAAATAAATCGATTGCGGTAATAAGATGTTGGGGCGAGTAGAAGCCACGTCCCGCGTATCGTTGTATAACCCTAGCGGAGTAGGGACTCTGCCGCCCCTAAGTGTTAATAGTGAAAGTTCCGACGAATATAAAGTATAACTGGCTACTCCGTAATCGATTCGGACGTTGCTATCGTCGGTTTTACCCGCATCGCGCCATACTACCTGCATGGCAATTTGCAATTCCGGCAAAATCCTATAAGAGGCATTGATACCGAGTTCTCTAAAGTCGGTTGATATCGAGTCGTCAGTTTTACCAAAAAAGTTATTATCGGAAGTATGAATAAATCCTTGGGATAAAAAACCGTGAATTTGAAGGTTTTGAGGTAACCAATCGCTTTCAAAGGCTTGAGCATTTGTAAACAGGCAGCATAAAACTAATACGATACCGTAGCTATGCAATTTAAAAAAACGGTTTAAAGTCGACGTATGACGCATGACTGGAAAAGGCCTTATTTAATGATCAGGATTTTGATATTTTCAGGGATGTCTTCATCGCTTAAATATCCTATTGCGCCAGGTGTAGATGCGATTTTATCAACCATTTCTTCCTTGCTGGCAACGGTAACAGGAGCCTGGCCGGTCCCGCTAAATACCAGCTTGTTCCAGCTTCGACGCATCTGATGTGGAAATACATTCAATACTTGTTTACAAAACTGTTTATGAAGAGGGTTGCTGTCATGTAATACAAAAACAGTAATGGGAGAACCGTCTTGCCATTGGCGAAGCCGCATTCTAAAAATAGCACTCAATCCGTTTCGGCTAACAGAGTTTTGCGTTAATGCCCTGTTGACAACGGGATAAATACTTAGCGTGGGAGCGGATAAAACCTGCGACATCAAAACAAAGAGCAACACTAAAAATCCTAATTGCTTTCGTCGTAGATTTTTATTCGATTCGTTTGACTTCAAATTGGAAGCGCCTTAGGTCTTAAAGTGAGCTGTAAAAAGAAATCAAAGTTTAGTTACTATTCTGTGAATATCAAATGATCAGGGTTAATTGATAAAGATTCTTGTAAGCGACAAAACTACTAATACCATGTCATTATTTAACATAATATACATTATGCGCAATTATAACTACTTATTGCTTTGCATTTTATGATACTGGCTTTATTCCTCCGGCAACCCATAAGTCTTGTTTGGCGGCTATCTCCTCGGCTCCGCCGCTTTTCGACAACAGATACGAGCGTAGTATTCTTCAATGCGTTAACGCAGACTTCTCCGGTAACAGTTGTACGAATCGCGTGAAATTGCGAATTGCATAGAGATAATAGCGGTTGCAATTGCGTTCCGACAAATCCGACTAATTCATTGATTTGTAAAAACATTCCCTTATGGCGAGCCAACAGACCGTCTGTACTTTCCGAATGTTCAGAATACCGCTCACATTTGGCGGAGCCGGCGTGGTTGTTCCGGATTTATTCTTGTCTTTTCTCAACCAGTTCAAAACGCCGCGTTTGGGGCCGCGCGAAGTATAGATCTGAATGCCGCGACAGAAAGTGAGGATGAAGACAAAACCTGGGGATCTTGCAACAAAGTCGATGAAGCTTTTTTGAAATTCATGACGGAGCGCCGCCCCGCCCTAAGATTACACTGCTAAGCCGCTTCTTTCGTCATCATATAATCTAGAAAATCACGGCAGTCGGCCATGATGATTTCCAGCCCCAGTCGTTTGCAGAAGCGTTGTTCCTTCTCGGTAGGGTTTTTCCGCAGCACCCAGCTTTTCGTTCGCTGGCTGCGTAAACGATGTCGTTCATGACCATGCGCTCGGAATCGCGGTTCTGCGGCAGACCGATCAGCAGATATTTCTTGCCTTTGCGGTATTCCTTCAAAAAATTGGGAATCGCGAAGCCACCCATCAATTCGGTAATGTAGTCGACATAGTCTGCGTCCGAGGCGATGTAGTTCGACACCGGTCTGGGCGAACCCATCGGCGTGAACAGTATAGGGATATTTCGGATTCATCGCGCGGGAACTTGCCGCGTTCGCGGAAGAAAGTCAGCAGAATAGCAAAGCCTAACCGGTTTGCTCGGTTCTTGGACATGACCAGAGAACGTTCGGCGGGTGTCAACAACCACTGATGTCCATTACGCCGGTATGGAGTCAGATTTGAATCAGGCCAGCCGATGCGAGCCAAGGGTGTCAATCAGCGTGGTTCGCTTGACCTCAAAATTACGACAGACGGCGGCTTTCGACATGCCGTTGTTTAAGGCTTCAAGAATCGCATCGAGTTTTTCCCCCGCAATTGCCGGTGGGCGCCCGCCGACCCGACCGCGTTTTTTGGCCGCTTCAAGACCGGCCACTACGCGTTCTTGAATCAAAGCCCGTTCGTACTGAGCCAAGGCACCAAACACATGAAACAATAATTCACCGGAAGGCGTTTGAGCGTATTGATGATGGAAAGCAGATGAGATAACGACCGACCCAACCGATCCAATTTCCACACACGACCAGCACATCGCCCGGTCGGACAAAGTCCAGCGCTTGGGTCAATCCGGCACGGTCATCTTTGGCCCCTGACGCTCGGTCTTCAAAAAGATGTCGGACATCGACACCGGCAGCCAGCAAAGCATCGCGTTGCAAATCGGTGCTTTGCCGATCGGATTCAGAAGACACCCGCATATAACCCACTAACATAGACGGAAAACCCTAGCTTTGATGTTTCCGTATCACATACCACTTTCCGACAGGGTTTTTCGTTTATTTTTTGAGGGGAGTTGTGTAGGATTTTAAGCTCGGCATGAAAGCTGTCGGAAAACAGGTGTTTTACGACAGTTTCATCCAGATTTTAGGTGAGGATATAGCGATACGTATTCACTACTTTTGTGCCATTCATGATCGAATCTCAATTTTCCTAGAGTCATCAACAAGCCGCCGGGTTACTCTCTTTATATAATATTTATGCGTTGAGATCCTATACCGGTGATTAATCAATGACGAGTCGTTTTCAGAAAATTTGAACACCGCTAACCATGTTAGTTAACGCAATCCCAATATTTCGTAATGACCTTTGGTATTGAGGACCACAATAGCGGGTTGATCTGTTTTATTTTCCCAGTACCAACCGTGTGAGCCATCGAATGGCACCGATAGTTGTCCTTCTGCATGATGATCGGTAGCTTCTTTGTAGCTTTTGAAATATCCGGTTGTATCGCCTTTAGGCTCGCCATGAAAATCAAAGTACAGTTCTGCGCCATCACTGTCCCAGGCATATTCTAAAGTCGCATCTTTTAATAAATGAAATTTATATTCCAAGCCCTGTTTGGGCGGAATCATGATCATGACGGTGTTTTGCCATTTGCTTTCATCTGTTGAAGGGTTATCTAAAGACTTTGGACAATCGCCATCAGTCATGTTTTGAGCCGGTAACGGAATTGCCATTGCCTGAACGTTATAAGTCTTGGGTTTTCCAGATAAGGCTATAAGGCCAAACCTTTTCCCCAACCCAGTCAGATCAATGCCGTATTCAGCGGGCCAAATAAATGCAACAAGTACAAACCCCGCAATTATTGTTGCAATCAAACTGGATAACAAGAGTGTTTTTGAAGAAGGGAGTTTTGTCTGGGTCTCATTCATTATTTTAAAAGATATCCTGTCATTTGATAGCCAAAAAGAATCAGTCCACTGGACATGAGTAAGGTATTAGTCGCGGTTGAAAAGGTATAAAAACTGTTATGCTGTCGCCAATAATCCAGAACAATCAATATGAAAGTTAAAGCAAAAAATTGTCCCAGTTCAACGCCAATATTAAACGCTAATAAATTTTTCCATAAATCCGTTTTGGGCAAAGCAAATTCTTGTAGCTTTGTAGCAAGGCCAAATCCGTGAAACAATCCAAAGATCATCACTGCAACTTTTGGATTGGGTTGAAAACCAATTAAATGCTTGAACCCCTGAAGATTGTCAAAACCTTTATAAACAACTGAAAGACCTATCATCGCATCGATCAAATAAGGATTGACCTGAATACTTGCGAGTACGCCTGTCAATAAAGTTAAACTATGCCCCAAGGTGAATAAACTGGCATACAACAACACATCCCGGGTTCGGAACAAAAAGAAAATCACTCCCACCAGAAAAAGAAGATGATCATAACCGGTGACCATGTGTTTTGCCCCGATATATAGGAACGGACCAATCGCAAGCCCTTGGTTAGCTTTAAGAAACTCACGGGTGTTTTCATCTACTCCGTGGGCATAGAGCTCAGAGCTAAAAACGGTGAAAATACAGAGGCCAACTAAAAAGAGAATATTTTTGGAAAAACGCTTATAAGAATCGGAAAAAGCTATCATTGGTTCATAAAATTGATAGTTAAAGATTAATAGTTAAATTCATTTTTTGAATAAAGCTGTCATCAATTATTTTATCAGGCTATTCAAGCATTTGTTATCCAACGGGCTTGAACCGATCATCTGACATTCGGATTTACTTCGATTTGTTATCGGTGATGAATCTATTCCCGATCATCACTTCCCTCTAAGCTAGATTTGACTATATATTTATACCTCCTCATCACTTACAGCTTTATGTTGAAATAGGCTAGACATTTGATCATCAATAAATAACAAGCCGCTGTTAAAAATTCATCCCTTTTTAAGTAGCAAGGGCAAGCTAATGAAAAACAGCAATGACGGAATGACAAGCCAGAATACTCTGCTGGCTAACGCAGCAACATTCTCAACGTCTCTCGTATCGATGTAAAGCCACATCATCGCAAGAATCGAAACCAACGGCAAAGAGGCTAACAAGGCACCGAAAAAAGCGCTGCGTTTCGACAGTTCCGATATGGCGACTATGATCAAGCTAGTGATGATGACTTTATGACGCCGTTACGGGTGGCAATGCCGAATAAGGTAATGAAGCCGATAATGGAGGCGACGGACAGAATGCCGTCGGCGCAATACACGCCGATCACGCCGCCAATCAACGCCAATGGCAGATTCAACATCACCAGCAAGGCGTCGCCCGCCGAACGGAACGCGACGAACAACAACAAGAATATGCCGACGATCACGATGAATCCGACGATGAACAAGGTCTTGGATGCTTGTTCGGCGCTCTCAAATTGGCCTCCATATTCCACATAGTAGCCCTTGGGAAAACGGATTTGTTCCTCGATTCCGGTCTGAATATCGCGCACCACGCCGGCCAGATCGCGTTCTGCGACGTTCGCCATGACGACAATCTTGCGCTGCGCGTTCTCCCGACTAGGGCAGCGGCAATAAATGCCGACGGAAACTGGGATAGCTGATGGCCGACAGCAGCGACAGTAGGCCGCCGGAAAAGAACGTTGCCAAAATCCCAGATTGAAGAAAATGCAGGCTCATGAAGTCGACTTATGACAGCGGTTGGAACGGTATTCGCTGATCAGTTGCTCCAATCGCTCCAGATGCGCTTCATCGCTACGCGCGGCAATATCGACGAATGCCGCCAACATACTGTCGGCATCATCGTCCACCAGCGTGTGGACGACATCGGTGATCATTCGTCCCATCAACTCATCCCGACTGACCGAAGTCTGATAGACATAGGCACGACTCACTTTTTGTCGGGTCAACAGTTTTTTCTTGTACAGTCGTTCCAGCGTCGACTGAATGGTATTGTGGGAAATTCCGCGCGACCTGCCTAACGCGGCATGTACTCCATTCGCGTCAAATGTGCCGTTGGCCCAAAGATATTCGAGCACCGCCATTTCCAGTTCCCCCAAATAAGGGCGTTGAATAATTTTCATGAACAGCAAAATTTCCCATTACACACAGCAAGCTATTATTCTCATTATTTAACCGAGCGTCAATCGGTTTTAGAAAAATGGAATTCCAGATCCACCAAAGTTAGGGGCGGATCGTTGTTGGGCACATTGCTGTTTCGGTTCGTATTGCGGTTCTACCCTGCTATCCGACGTTCGACAGTTTTAAATGGCGGCTGGTAACACGACTGCTTGTATTACACCAACATGCAAGAAATTGATACCGGGCCCGAACGACGACCTACTCATAAAGACCTTGCAATCGTTAATTTCGGACCATCCGGTTCGTTTGGTCTGGGTCGGCGAAGAATGGTACCGGATCAGCGGTGTAGTCGACGCCGAAGGGAAACGTGTCGCTCACGACTTGATCGAATGCGGACGAAATCTACAAACCTTGATCGGAGCACGCAAACGAACAAAAGCTGATCGCGACACGGCAATCCGGACAATCCTTGTATTTGGCCGTGCAAACCGGCCCCTGCTGCGAAAACTTCACGCTGATCCAAATCGATAAAACCCGTGAAGTATTCGACCGTTTACTGATAAATGACCATGCACCGCCGGAAGATATGGAAGAAATCATCGACCCGCTGAATCCGGCCGGAATTGAAAACGTTCCAGTCGGCACCTCGCGCTACGCCTACCGGCGGAAAACCGATATCCGATTATTTATGGACGCTATCAACAAACACCACGCCTTCGAGCATCCCGTGCAGCGTTTCATCGACGACTGGAACCGCAGCAGCGCCGAACAAAAACACTTATTCACGGAAGACCGGCTGATTCGTCCGTCTCAATACACCGGACGATTCGGAGAACAGATCGTCAACGCAGAATTAATCAATACACAAAACAAACGTCTGCCCTATCTCGAAGATTTAACCGGTAAAAAAGGCACCACCCTAAACGATCTGTTAAACCGCTTCGACCGTTAGGCCGGATATTCCTTTGCGTGGTTTTTTTACATGGTGAAAAGCAAGCTGGTATCGCCTTACAGCGCCCAAACGGTTTATAAGGACATCACCGGCGATTTCGCATACCTACCGCAACGGGACGAAGCCGTGCTGCGCGATTGGATCGCTAATCCTTATTATCTATAGCGTAACCGGCCTAATCGTCCGGTCGATGGCGCCGCGGTCTGCCGGGAAGTAAAACTCTGCGCCCGCGATCAACGGCACGTCGACCGATGCCTCGACACCGCAAAAGGAACATGTCTCGTTGGTTTTTTGCATAACCGCTCCACTTAAGTTTCATGATGTGACCATTACTGGAGGTGGGTGAATAGTGAATAGAAAATAGTGAATGGATCATGAAACCGGCCACCGGTAATTATTCACCCCCTCTTATATCGCGCATTCCCAAGCTCTTTGCTTGGGAATGCGATACGAGAAGCTCCAGTTTCTCGAAACCGGCAAGCAAGAGCTTGCCGAAGAATTTCCCAAACCGGAGTTGGAAAACAGTGAATTTCCTATTCCCAGCAATCCGCTATCCGTTCACCATTCTCGAGACAACCCGGCCAGCCAGGTACGCTGACAATTACGCCTATACCGTTCCTGCATAATTTGCCGTATTTTCGGCGTCGCCTTTTGCAGGGACAACGTTTCCGCCTTATGAATTTGAACGCACTAGAGCAAATGGAAGCCGATTTCGGTTTCGACGATGCCGCTGATATCGTTTTTTTTCATTGCAAACAGCGTTTCGTCGATTTCGGAATACAACGTGCCCCGCGCGAACACGCCGAGCATTCCGCCTTGCAGCGCGGTCGGGCATTCGGAATGTTTCAACGCCAAATCCTCGCATTTATGAGGCTTGCCCTGCGCTAGTCGCGCAGACTCCGGCAAAACACCCGGCGCTACGGCTATCGGGGACTAAAAATCTTCACTTCGCTGGCGCTCCGTTTCCAAGATTTTCAGCGGTTGCGTTTGAGTATCTCGGCCATCGTCGATCACCCCGCCGCAGGGTACGCCACGCATACTGTTTCGCCATCCGTGATAAGTGTTGCGGCTTTCCACGGCGCCGGGGCCCTAACGGCCGACCAAACCGGACTCTCGATCGTCAGCGCCAATTGCCGAACCAACTCCAGCATGCCCTGATAGCCCTCGTAGCTGAATTCGCGCTCCTGGTTGATGTCCAGAAACGGCACGCGCGCCTTCAACGCGGTATACATGTTCCGGCCGCCGGCGATCAGAATATCGGCCTGGTAATCACGGACGATCTTCAGCAAGGCTTTCGGGCTGCCGTCTTCGATCATCACGGTATCCTCGCCCATCAACTCGCGGATGCGCGCCTTGTCTTCCTAGGTCGACTTTTTCGTGCCGGTCGCGACGACTACCTTGCCCAAATCTTGTAATGCCGAAATCACCGACCAACTCTTCACGCCGCCGGTGAACAACAGTACGCGCTTACCGGCCAATCTTTCGCGCCAGGGCTCCAAGGCCTTGCGTATCCGTGCTTCTTCGCGCGCGATCAACGCTTCGGTACGTTCGGTCAAATCGGGATCGCCGATATCGTCGCCGACCAGGGCCGGCACGCAGGTGTTGTAGATGGAGACCGCCGGCGGATCATAGTTGTCGATCGCTTGCTTGATCGAATTGTTAATGGCCAATTAAACTGAGCCAGAAATGGCCAACAATTTTGAGCCACTTTTTCAGACTTTATTTGTACCAATAAATCTGACAGAGTCCCTGAATTTTTTCCAGGGAGCGTCATGAAGGAGTGGATTGTGATCCATCAGATTAAAGCGTTATACAACGATGGCAACGGCTTATCCGAGCGTCAGATTGCCAGTCAATTGGGTATTTCCCGTAACACCGTGAGCAAATACCTGAAGCTGTCGGCTGCGGACATTAGTGCCCTGCAGGAAGAGATAGCCCGTGGTAAGAAGCTGGACGATTACCGCGTACATTATTCAGTTGCTGCAAACCTATCCGGGCTTGTCAGCGGTCAAAGTGCTGTGCAAACTGAAGGCCAAAGTGTATGAGCTATAGCCTAATAGTATTTAGTTACCACTGTGACTCGCCGGTTTCCGGGTCGTACATCTCATGTACGATTTTATGACGGTTGGCAATCAGATCCTCGATACTCGGCGATTGTGTCATCGCACGCTGAATAGCTAACTTCATCGCTTCATAATTGGTTCGATACAAATCTTTGCGATCAAGGTTTGGATCGGTTGCGCATTCAGGTGCTATCCATATCATTGCGATGATGCAAATTTCATTGGCCTGGTCGGCCGGAATCACGCCGTCGATTACACTGTCCAGTACTGCATCGGCGACTGCCGATTGAACGGGGCCGCCGAATAGATTCACATAGTCGGTCGACTTTATCGTAACTTTAGGTACCATGATGGTAGCAGGACGCACTTGTTGGTTACAGGCCCGTATTGCAAACATCCGAGTATGCCCTTCGGTTTGCCCCATTAAATTGGCAAATGCGTGGCCTGCAGGCCCTTTAACGCTGCCGATAAGAATTTCAGGCATGGCATCCGTGCCTTGCCCTTCGCTGGAAAATACGGTGGCTTCACCGGTTCTAAACCAAATTGAATCTGACATATAAAACACCTGTAAGGTTAAAAATCGGCATTCTATTCCTGGCGTATAGCAATCCGCAACGAATAAAATTGCAATCGTTATCTACGACCCAATTCGTTGCCGAGCAATGAGCCGGCCGCCGCACCGATGCCCGATGCAATCGGATCGCCTCTTCCAATTTCATACCCTAACATGCTACCTACAGCGCCGCCTACCAGACCTTGAGTGGATCTTTGATCATAGCGGCTATAGCGTGGAGCCGGTACATAGGCAGGTGCCGGTATATAACGAGGCACTGTCTCGTAAACAGTGACTCTTTGCGGATAGTGATGGACCTCTTCGCGATAATAAACGCGTTCAACCGTCCGGTATCGTTTAGCTCTATGCTTCGGTTGGTAATAGTGTTTGCTATATCCTTTACCTCGACCCTTATGATGATGTCCGCCTGAAGCCAAGGCCGATGTTGAAAAAACCAAACCTGTGATGATTATTGCAATGAATTTCATCATTTTTGAATCTCCTGAAAAAAAGTAACGCGTATAACGGTTAACGTATCCGTAGCCTTTTAGCTATGGCCGGGCTACATTTTCCAAGGATTAACTTAATGACGACTTAACGAATTCCGGGGTTCGCTTGCGTAATGGTAATTTTTTGTTTTCGCTCAATGCAAAAAACACGATCAGAAAAAATAATAAACTGAGTCGAGGCGCTTCGAATGGGCTTCCAACTGTACCGACAACCACGAATCCCGAAAACGATGAGAGTAAAATCGCCGCATAGTAGTCACCTTTGCTAAGCGCTTTAAGCTGTCGATAACAAGCATAAATCAGCAAGATTATAAATGCAGTGGTACCAAACCAGCCTAGATCGAATAATAGATGTACCCAAAAATTGTCGATATTGAGAGCCTGGTGATTATCGATCGTAAAAAACCAATAATCCATACCTTCGGAAAAGTCGCCATTGCTAAGCAGATTTTTATTATTAGAATCAATTAAGCTGATATTATCGATGTCAATGACATTGCCTTGACTATTATTGTAAACACCCAATTTAACCGGACGTCTCGACAATTCCCCCACTGTTTTACCCAAACTGGATCCGACATATTTTGTATTTAAGATTTCTTCCGTCCGGCTCCAGGTGCCCGGCTCGGAATTGATTCGTAAGGTACTCCAGACGCAACGAAACGAATATAATAACGATTTTTCACAGATAGGGAATGTAACCTCCCCTTGCCCCGAATCCGTTCGTAAATCTGCATACAAACGATATTTGGTGTCAGGCTCTATCGCGACTTGTTGGTCTAAATAAAGCGCCCCCCCTGCCCCTAAGCGCAAATAGCGATTTCCATCATCGTTTTGTATCGTATAAGTGGCCGGCATGCCAATGCCTCTATGCCACCAAAAATAGGTTCTTGGGTAACTGCCAACGCCCATTCCAAATAAAGTCGTCATGACATCTTCATCTCTCATGTCGAGAATAGCTTGCCAGTGTTGTAGGCGAACATCCAGATCTTGATCGATACGCTTGAAGCGCTCTTGTATAAAGCCGCCTTGAAAGACCGGAATGACCATGACCGGAACTAGCAATACCACACTCAACAGCGGTATTGATTTTCGGTTAGTGCGCAAATGTTTCGCATTAACGGCAAAAACTAGACTGATCAAAAAAACGATCAACGCTATAGCAAAAGCCAGATAAGGTCCCCGGGAAAAGGTCACCATCAGGACATAAAAGCCGGCAGCAAAAATTCCAAAGCCGGCCATTCCGCCTATCAATCTGCGAGGCGCGTAGAGAAACAGCATCGCAATAAAAGGTAATGCCAAGACTAAATAGGCATCGATATGCCCACCGCCGGTATGCATGGTTGAAAACATTGCGGTGATGCGATAATCGCTTTCAAAATTAAACAAGCCGGAAAACAAAAAGCGCTCCCAAATCGAAACGCTAATGACGCCGATCAATCCCAACAATGCTCCGTAACCGAAATACTGTTTTGCCTTTGGGTATTGCTGCAATGTTTGTTTTAACAGATGAAACAAAAAGAATGCCCAAATGACCCCCTTGCCCACTCGTAAGCTATTATAGTAGCTGTAGTAATTGGAAAAGGCGTTGATATCGATGTCTTGCAGCGGAAATAAGCCTCTGTATAAGCTAATTAGGTAAATTAACGCAAACATCCCTAAACATAACTTAACCGTTCCGGAAAACTGTCGGGTTAATCGAATGCTGGATTTTTGCCAATAATAAACTGCAAGGGTTGTCATGACGACCAGATCGAACTCGTCAAAAAAGAACCGACCGGTCCAAGGGGCAAAATCCAGAACCGGTAGCATTGCCGGTAAGACGAATAGCCAAGCATGGGGGTAACGAAACAATAAAACCGCGTAAGCAATCAATAATGCCGATAGCAATGGTGCGCCGATCGGATAATTCAATAAAGCCCAACCAATAATCAACGCAAGAATCCCCGATAATACGCGCCAACGTTTATCGATTTCTTCCGGTTTGACGGTTGCCGATGACCGAATAGGATCATCCTCTGAAATAGAGTTTTCGTGATCGTGGAATGCTTCGGCAATCGATAATCCCCTTCCCTGCTTGATCTTACCATTTGAAAACCAGCGCATCGCATGATTAAGCAATTCATAGACCAATGCCGCCGAAGCAAATGCGATCAACACATCGGTCGGATCGGGATGCTTAGGCGCTAAAAACAACTTGCCGGTTTCTATCAACGTAGCAAAAACAGCGGCAGATAATCCGACTAAACACCAATGAACTCGCTCAGGTTTGGAGTCCGCATAGTTCCACAACCAAAATGCCAAGCCGATCGGAAAATACATGCCGATGTTGCTGAGTAAGCTCACCATGGCCAAGGATTCGGTCGTGTAATAGAAATAGTAAAACGGTAAAAACTGAACCGTATCGAGTTTTTCAAGCGCCTTTTCAAGACCGATCCAATTCCCGCCGGTCCAGCCGTTCAGTGCGGCTACCAAAAAAACATGAAGAGGAAGAAGCGTTAACACCGTGGGTTTTAAACAAGCGATCCAATAATCTTTGTCGTGTTTAGAAAAAAAGGCAAACACAACCGCGCCCACCCCCAATCCGGTCATACGGGTCAACACCGAAATGCCTTGCGCCACGCCTGATGCCAAAAATAATTGACCGATTTCGACGAACAATCCGATAAAAAAACCGGTTAAGATGCAAACCAGTTTGGGGTGCGAAATATAAGGCAATAAACAGAGTAAAATGCCTAACGGAATCAATACGACTATTTCGGCCCCCAGCTTGACCACACAGCGAATACCATCGGCTCGGCACGTATCGATGGACATAAACAGGCTGTGATTGCCCGAGGCCAACCGAGTGTCAAGCTCTTGATGGGATATAACAAAATCGAACGGAAAAAAACTTAAGGCAAAATAGATGGCGATATAGAAAATAATCGCCGCTTTGATCGATAGAAAATTACCAAGCGAGAGATGACGAGATAAACGGCGGAAATAATCGCCTGAAAATACCCAAAGTCCTACGCCCATGGCCGAGCCCATTGCCTCGGCGATCAAATCGTTGATCGAAACGGTACGGGGTGGGAAAAATAACTGAGCAAACTCGACCGAAACAGCCAAAGTCCAACAAAACAACAAAACCGGCACCGCAACCAGTAGCCGGGTGTATTCGCGAAATTGACCGCCAAAACCAGCCGCCCAAAAGTAAGCCAGCGGTATGTAAAGCAGAATATTCGCAACCCAGTCCGCACGCGATTCTATGCCTAGATTGAGATAACGAATATTTCGGAATTTTTCCAAAGCAACGTCGAAAGGCATTGGTCGGTAATCGAGCGGAACCAAACTGCCGTAGACGACGAACAAGGTATATAGCGTTGCACCGATAAGAAGTTTTTTATTCATACGAAAGCCCGCGAGTGACCATCAAGGAGCCCACAAGTCCGCCAGGGCCAGTTCAACTTCGTCAAAAGGCGGCGCCCTAACCATATCGTCATTCTGCCAGGTATGCTCAAGCAGCCAATGTCCTTCCAACAGGCGGTAGACTTCAAGCGTTTTTGATCCCGGATCGACCAGCCATAGCCACGATACTTCGCATGCCGCATAAATAGGCATCTTAACGGCGCGATCGATGCGCGAAGTTCCGGGCGAAATCACCTCGCAAACCCAGTCGGGAGCAATGCTGAAATAAGCTTCTTCGGGTAGTTGCGGCATGCGTTCGCGCCGCCAACCGGCTAAGTCCGGGACCAGAATATTTCGACCCAAATGCAATTCAGGTTCGAACAATATCCACCAACCGCCCGGCCCTCCCCTACCTCGATGATAAGGACTGATATACTGGTCGCTGATCACCGAAGCGGCCAAGGCATGTCTTGGTGCCGGGCGCGGTTGAGTAATTAACTGCCCGTTGATGATTTCGCCGATGATATGCTCGGGCAGATCGAACAAGTCTTCGTAAGTCGCCTCGCGTAAAGCCGGTTGATTCATGATGGACTCTTCGGTTTAAGCAGTTCGTTGATTACATTTCCTTTTTGCCCGATAAAATCCTTTTCAAGTCGTAATGATAAATGAAACCCGCCAGCGCGAATACAACGAATAGCGAAAAGATCGCCGTCTAAAACTCCCAGCCTTGACGATGAACTAAGCCGGTTAGATTGTAATCGCGAAGAAACCGGTCAGGACCTACAGAATCAGCCATTCAACCTAAATTCGGTAGTTTAACCATGAAATGCTTTTTCTATAGCTTTCGCACTTCAAATTTCGGCAGTGTCTAAGGAGACTCCGGGATGCTCGGCCCCTCACCTAACGCTAGGTGAGGGGCCTACATGGACATATTAGGGGTTCTAAGCCCAAACCCTCGTAATTTTTTAAACCTTTTATAATCATGACGTTGTAAAAATTTATTCGTATATAATCCAATTATATTCCGCAGAAGTTGTGAGCGTCCGCTTTAAAAAATAATTCGAATTTCTCCAAACGGCCAAGACCCGACTATCGAAGCCATACATTAGGGTCATCCAAAAATGAGTAAACGGACATTCACGATTATTTAGAACTATAATACGTAGATATTTAATTAAGTTATCTGGCTTATCTTAAAACAGGTAAAAATTCTTGCCATGATAGATTACTGAAATCCCAACCAAAACCTTATCATTCAGTTAAAGCGGGTTAAGCTGGTGCAGGTTAGCCATTTTTCTGCCTACTGTCAGTGCGGTGTTTCGTAGCAACCGCAATGCCTTGCATTGCAACCTTAAACGTCCCACTATTTTAGTCAAAATACAGAAAGATCAATATTGAAGAGTTCTTTTCCCTGCCTGTGTTCCTGCCATAGTCCGTTACCCGAAAAAAAGGTCAATTAAACGGCATGGCGCTAGCCTTAATGTCCCACCCAAATCCCTTGAGTCCCAACCAGGAATACTGTAACCAACTGGATTAATATAAACAGCAATACCAGCGCCAGTAAAAGTTTTTTTAGGTCAGTCATATATCTTACCTAGCTATTATAAGTCTATGATGTCATCTGTTGGTAACAAGGGTTAGGTTCGGTTCATAACGCATTGCCTTCGGCTTACGTTAAGATGCCCGAACCTAACCCAAAGCACTTAAAGTCCGGCTCTCATCCTTCGGGTCTAACAGTAATCGCCAAACTATCCGAGTAATGTTGGCCGCTAATCCACGCAACTAACAATAGGCGTCGCCACTAGCGATCGGGTCGTCATTCGTTGTCGCTTCAATTTTGCAGCGTTTTTTCAAGATTTTCCGCCCAACCTGCGTAACCGATAGTCGGCAAAACAGATGCGCCTGTTTTATAAGCCGTTTCCGAGTCCACATCTACCCCTACGCCATTAACAAACCGATTCATAAAATTGACGACACAACAGATGCTCACCACATCGATAAAAGCTTGTTCGTTCCACCCTGCGGCATAGATAGCATCCACATCCGCTTTCGTCACTTGTGTGGGGGTTAACGTGAGTTTTTTGGCATAACCTAATATCGGTTTCAGCTTCTCATCGACTTCCGGTGTATCCAGGTTGATGCCCATGTTCCCGGTAAACACTGTTTCATTGATGCCAAACGCTGTTGCCGCCGGAACATGCGAGTGGTAACAAAATCCGCAAGCATTCAAACCCGAAATATAAGTAAAGATCAACTCCCGCTCCCCATCCGATAATGGCGATTCCTTACGCATGATGTCATCGATAAGGCGCAGAATTAACACGCCCCGTTTTGGGTATTTTTGAAAAACATCGGGTAAATTGGTTACCCCTGGGCTAGAAAGTAAAAAAGACATGTTGCTCTCCAAGAGTGAGATGAATGAATATTTTTAATAAAAATTAATGCGTTAAATTAGTGTCATCGACCTCCATTTAATTTCAATTAAGGTTTGGTACAACCATAACTGTACCTTTTGGTACAGATTAAATAAAAAATTTTCTTCTCTCTTTTGCCGTCATCATCAATGTCTATTCGGTATGATCAAAGATAGCGTTGTGTCGGCGATTTCTTCCAGGTGTTCCCGACAGGGCTTGGCGCCACCCAAAACTTGAATGCCATAAAAGCTTGCTGTGATATAGCGAGCCAAAGCATGAGGATCTCGCTCTTTAGGTATTTCGCCGTTGCCTTGGCCATTGAGGATGATCTTCAGAATGCTGTCTTCTAATTGCGTGATTCCAGCATCTACGATTTCAGCTACGGCGGAATCAGAACCTCGGAATTCTAACGCGGCTTTGCCAAGCATGCAGACCTTACGTTGATTAATGGTACGGCCTATCAGTTGATTAAACAGCTCACGCAATGATTCATGCGCGGAGATTGGCATAGCCTTACGCTTGGGCTGCTTAATCAACATTTTGGTATCACGAAAATGACTAAGCGCTTGTAAATAAAGCTCGCGCTTGCTGCCAAAAGCGGCATAAAAACTGCCTTTGCCGATTCTCATTGCAGTTAAAAGGTCCTTCATCGAAGCGCCTTTGTAGCCTTTGCTCCAAAAAACCTCCATCGCGTTATGGAGCGCTTTTTGGGTATCGAATTCCCGTTGTCTCATAAAACAATTATTCCGTTCCAATTGGTACAGATTAAACGGGCTCGATTTCATTATGTCAATAAAAATTAACCAAAATAAATGCCTTACTTAGTCCGTTTTAACTGCTTTTAGGAAGCTGATAATTTCCTTATTTCGTCCAGGCCAGACCGGATGCGGGCCATCGCCTTCACAATACCAGGTTTGCACATCGTTTTTACAACGACTGTAAGCTAAGCAACCCGGTACGCCGGACACGGGTCGGGTCATCGGAGGCGGCTTGCCGCCGGCCAAGTCTTCAGCCCGCTGTTTGAGTTCTTGCTGGTAATAACCCTCCCATCCGAATTTACCCTTACCAGGTACGCTACGGTCTGTAATGTTATACGCTTTCGTATCGCATTTATTGCACCGCGCCCACCATTCCACCGCTTCCTTGCCAAAGTTTGGGAACAATTTGTCCTGGCGGCTATGCATGACCATCACAGGCAAAGGTTTTACGCAATTGCGGTATTCTAAGTCGGCACCACGATTACCGACAGCGCTGGGCGCTATCGCGGCGGGAATGTGTTTAGTAACGTTGTAAAAGGTAATGCCCATGCTGATCGTGCCGCCATCGGAGTGTCCGGTCAGGAAATTTTGTTTAATGTGTGTGTCTCTCATTAAATACTCGAAAAATCTTAATCGTATAACATTTAATGAGAGACACACAGCTAAGGTCTAACTTAACAATGAGAAGCTATTCCTTTAAACCGAAAACGCTGTAGAAAAGGAATATTAGTGAAGGAAAAAAGGCAATAATAAAACCCAAAATCAGTGCTAATTGGTATCTGTATTTATTCACAAATGTTAATGTTGGACGGATTGTTTTTGTTAATATTTCATACTGTTTTTTAATTATATTTTCCAAAGTCTGTTCCTCCTTTTATAGGACTGTATCGAGTAAAGGCCGTTAGCTACCACTATTTACAATCTCACTTCGGTGATTTGATACGGTTGAATATCTTCTATTTATACTTTCCCTGTTCGGTTTAGGTTTGCCTTACTTGTTTGAAAATCAATAGCCAGACCAAATCCCTTTGGTTCCAACGAGTATAAATGTTATGAATTGAACCAATAAAAAAAGGAGACCAAGCACTAACAGGAGTTTTTTCACATCATTCATTATGTACCACCTCAGGTGCAGACAGCCTGTCTCGCCGTAACTTACCTTGTTTAAGGTAAGAAGTTGAGAAATGTCAAATAATTCAATCAGATCAAAATTGCTGGTATTTATTCTACTTTTCATAGGTTATTCATATAGCTATTAGAGTGACACAACTTTATTGTTTTGCTTTAGGAAGGTAAACTAATGAGCGCAAGCCTTTTATTGATGTGTCTGAATTAATCTTATAATAAATCAGGTGCGTTTGTAAAAGACTAGCTGCCTATGAAAACATAGGCATTACCTATGGATTAAAACCGCAAGCAAGTTCTTAATTTCAGTATTTTTCTGGTTCTGTGGATAATAAATCGCATATATCTGGCGGCTTATTTCGGGATTACTCAAATAACGGCAACGCACGTCATCGGCGTTTGCGGGTAGGCTGTACTCCGGCATCAGCGCAACACCCATGCCAGCGCGCACCAGGTTGACTATCCAATCCTCGCTATTGCTTCGGTATGCGGCGTATAAGTTGACTTCCTGGTCTTGGCAGATTGCCCGCAAAGTATCCCTAAGTTCGCAGTTTAACCGATCCAAATAGGGCTCGGACTGGATTTCCTTAAGGTCGATTTTGCCTAATTGATTAAATCGGTGCTGATTGTTAAACGCAACTACGTACTTTTCGGTGTACAGCAAGGTGGATTGATAGGGCGGCCCTAGCAATTGCACAGGGGCGCTAATCACCAAATCCAGCAATTCCGATTCCAGTTGCTGCAATAATAAAGTTTCACAGTCGATAATCAATTCAAATTCAATATTGGGAAACTCATGCTTGTAATGGGCAAATATCAGGCTTAAGCGTTGTGCGCCTATCGTTGCCATCAGGCCTATCCGCAACGGGATATTGTTCAGCTGGGTAAAACGTATGGCATCGGCCTTGGTCGCGACTGTTTCCTTGTATATCTTACGAAAGTTAGGTTCGACCATTCTGCCTAATGAAGTCAGCAGACAACCGGAACGGTCACGGGTGAACAATTCCCCGCCCAACTCATCTTCCAGTTTCTTGATGGATTGCGTTAAAGACGGCTGGGAAATATAGCTGAATTGCGCGGCACGGGTAAAACTGCCGTGATCGCAAACCGCCAAAAAATAACGAATTTGGTGCATTTCCATAATGCCTTCCTCGAACTTATATAGCCAAAACCTATTCTTTCATAGAAAGTTAGTATTTTACAAGACTTATGATTAGAGAATATGATCGCCTCACCATAAACAAACCCTATGAAAAGGAAAAAACATGAAAGCAGCAAAACTGATCGTGATTTACCCAACACCCACCGATATCACAGTCTTTGAGCGCCGATATGAACACGAGCACGTGCCAATGGCAGTCGCAAAACTGTCCGGGAAAATCCGCTTTGATGCTAACTTGGTTACTTCAGCGCCAGGAAAAGACCAAGCGCCGTATCATCGTATTGCGGAAGTATATTTTCCGTCCATGAAAGATTTGGAAGACTGCTTGAGTTCGCCGGGCGGACAGGAAACGGCCGCCCACGCCGTTGAAATTTCCAGCGGAGGCGATCCCTTGTTTTTAATCGCGGAAGTCGAAACTTTCGTGTTTTAGGGTTTCCCTAAAGTTTGGTCTATACCCCTTCATTTGCCCAGAGATTAAAATGTCTTACTTACCGTCAAGTCCTGACTTGGAAAATATCGCCGGATTACTGGCAAAATACCCGCGCCGTGGCATCCTGTTGTTTAAATTATTGGAGGACATTAAAGGGTGTTTTTCACCTTTGGGCAAAGGGACACGTGAACTGATTATCACTTATACCTCCGATCTCAACCAATCAGAATCCTGTTATACAGCACACAAGTCGCTGCTTAAGGAATTGGGCATCGATGAATCCGTCTACGGTCAATTAATATTGGACATTGACAGCGCAAAAGTTGATGAAAAGATAAAGCCACTCTTGCGCTTTGTAAAGAAGCTTACCTTGACACCTGACCAAATAACACAAGCTGATGTCAACCTCATCTATGAAGTTGGCTGGGACGAACGGGCCTTGCTAGACACGGTACGTTTGTGCGCAGTCGTGAATTGCATGAACCGCTTTACGATGGGGGTAGGCATCGGCAAGAAAGCGGTTAACGGTAAACAAACGCAGCCTGCCATCAAAACGACAGCCGTGTATCATTCTTGACAACAAAACCGTTTAACGAAATTATTAAGGTTAAGCCATGAGCACGTTACTGCTGTATTTTTTTAGGTTCTTAATTATTGGCTCTATTGCAATCTTGTTTATTGGCCTGTTCAAGCCGGAATGGCTGCGCTATCGTGGCAAACAGCCCGATCTCCTGATGACATTTGTAATGGCAATTGGCCTTTTTATGGCGGGTTTTACCGGTGCCAGCAAAACGTACTACAGGGCGGATGCCAATATCACCGAAGCATCAAAAGCGGGTGTCATCATAAGTGAAGCGACTTATACTAATGATATATCAGCAGCGGGTTGCCAACCTGGAGCAAAACCGGGTGAAACCGGTTCCACTGACGATGAAAAAACCGGTGACGGCATCCATTTTTCAGTCAGGACACCTTCAAACTATAAGGACACCATCGCCCATCCCTTGTTGATGGTTTATGCACCAGCAGGACGGGATCGTGAAGAAGCCGAAGAACACGTCTACTTAACCAGCGAGGCAACCGCAGCGGGATTTGTTATTGCGTATGCCGACCACCGTCCATTATCGCCAGAATCTGCCGTTCAACTAGCTGAAATTCCCAAGATGATTCAAGAAAAATGGTGCGTTGATAAAAAACGTATTTTCCTGACCGGACATTCCGATGGTGGCACAGTGGCTATGGGAACCGCCTTTTTCAACGGCACCAAACACATTCCAGCCGCTATTGCACCCAGCGCAGTCGGTATGCGGGGCGAAGATTTGGAAGACCGAAACTGCGTAAAACCTACGCCAGTGATGCTGATGCACAGCAGCCGCGACAAACTGTTCCCCAACTACGGCAAAGAAGCCATTGAATGGTGGGCAAAATGCAATAAATGCACGACCAAAACCTACAAGGCCACTGACCGCAAAGTACCAGAATCCGGCAAAGCCTGGGGCTGGGAAAATTATTATAAACAAGAACTTGAACAAAAAGCCCTAGACCTCAAACCGGGACAACCTTTACCTTTTACCACCCCCGTTCCAGGCGTTGAAGGCTGTATGGCTTACAGTGGCTGCAAGAACGGCGTACAGACTTGGTATTGCGAAGGCAACGGTCCACACCCAGAATGGCCTGGACGGAATAGGGAAATCATCAGTTTCTTTAAGGCAGTTAAAAGGATTGAGTAAAAAGTATTTTCTATCTTAATTATTGGCGTATTAATCTTTCCAAAAAGTATTGCATAATTTTTATGCAAAATCGTTTGCATAAAGGTCATCTGGTAATTTGAAAATGCTTTCACCAGCACGACTTTTTGTTGGATAGCCTGGATGACCGAAGATTTAGTGCTCTAAACCGATTCATCTTTGTATGGAGTACTTGCCCACCTCTACTTTTTTAGCAGGGTTCCAAACCTACCATCTGGATTCAATTCGGGTAAATAGGCAGGAAGGAATGGATAATTTCACCTTGTTGGATTTTAAAACGTCTTAACTTGTATTGGCGTGATGGTAACGTGTGTTGTCGTCAATTACACAAACAGGGCAAGGTTAAAAAGCGCTCCAACGAAGGATCAATTACTGTTATGGGCATCAAAAGGAAGTTTTTATGCGGAGTATGACAGAAAGCGCGAGCTCTATTTTCACGCACTTAGTCACTTTCGTGATTCCAAAATACTGATCAAGCAATCCAAGCGGACACCTAAGCCAATCTCAGCGAAAGAGTGGTGTATTAAAAGGGTTGCTGATGTCTTTTTCTAAGTTAGAAAAACCCCTAGCTCCAAAAAAATATAAAAACAGCTCTGTTACACCTCATCTAATAAATAGCTTTTGCCTATTGAATCATAGTTAATCAGTATTTTACAAGCTGACATTCCCCGTATAATATTTCTGTAAAAGATAGGCTATATCCAATATTAAAAAGGATATTAAGTTTTCTACCGTTGTGATTAACGATGGATCGTATTCATATGCATAGTTTATTCCTATATAACTATAGGCAAACAGTATCTAATAAGCCAGCATGTCTGGTTATATGTTGATACATGCGTTAGATCGCCACTGCGAAATAGCGGCATTAACTAAGTCTGGTTGAAGATGATTTTTAATAAAAATGATTTATAGAGGCTAAAAATGAGCAAAGAAACGAAATGGGCCATCTGTAGTACCTGCGATATCAATTGCGGACTTCTTGTCACCGTTGAAGACGGTAAGGTGAAATCGATCAAAAAAAATCCGGATCATGCCCTCACGCCGAATTCGATCTGTGTCAAGGGGGCCAACGCAAATAAGTACATTACCCATCCAGACCGATTAACGCATGCGCTGAAAAGAATCGGTGAGCGCGGCTCGGGTCAGTGGGAACAAATTAGCATGAAGCAAGCTTTAGATGAGATTGCCGATAAGATGAAGCAGTTGATAGCCGAAGACGGCCCGGAAACAATTGGCAGCACTTATGGCTGGAGCTCTAACGCCGGTGCGGCCTCACGAAGATTTATGAACTTACTGGGGAGTCCGAACTGGACTTGGACGGGATACGTGTGTTTAGCCAATTCCACGGTGCCCAGTAAAGCGACTTACGGCTTTTGGCAGTTTCCAGACTTTCATAATACCAAATGCATCGTACTTTTAGGCCACGCTCCGGGTCCGCAAAGATGGACGGCTGAGTACCTGTGGATTAAGGGTGCCCTGGATAGGGGCGCAAAGCTGATCGTCACAGATCCACGCCGTAATAGCTATAGTGATCAAGCGGACATCTTTCTGCAGGTTAAGCCTGCTACGGACAGTGCCTATTTACTGGCCTGGATTAATGTGATCATCGAAGAAGACCTCTATGACAAAGAATTTGTAGAAAAATGGACGGTTGGTTTTGAACAACTCGCTGAAAGAGTGAAGGAATACACTCCGGAGTGGGCGTCAGAAATTACTGGAGCGCCAGCAGATAAGATTCGCGAGTCTGCCAGAATGTATGCCACTACTGGTCCCGCTGTGATCCCCTGGGGAGCAGTACCGGATCACCATGCCAATAGCACCCAGACTTTACGAGCCTTAACCATATTGAGATCCATCACCGGTAATCTCGATGTACCCGGGGGCGAACTGTTAATGGGGTACCATCCGGAAATTTCATCGGATGATGAATTCGAACTCAATGAGAGGCTATCGCCTGAACAACGCAAGAAACAACTCGGTGTTGACCGCTTTAAGCTCTTGAGCTGGGAAACACTCGAAAAGACCGGCCCAGCAATGGAAAAGGTTTGGGGCAAAAAATATTCAAACCAGGTATCCGGCGGCGCGATGGCGCACCCTGCAAGCATGTGGGAAGCGATGAAAACAGGCAAGCCTTACCGCTTGAGGGCACTTATATCGCAATGTAACAACACCTTAAACAGTTACCCCAACACCACTCACATTTACGAAGGGTTGATGAACCTGGATTTGTTAGTGGTTATGGATCTTATCAAGTCGCCCACGGCCCAACTCGCCGATTATATTCTGCCGGCCACACATTGGCTGGAAAGACCGAACCTGTTCAATTACTGGGATTGGATTCCAATCTATCAAGGGGGAGAGCAAGCAGTGGAGGCGCCAGGAGAATGTATGCACGACTGGATGCTATGGCGTGAGCTTGGCGTTCGTCTGGGACAAGAGAAGGATTGGCCGGCAAGCATGGAAGAGGCGTACGATGAACGGTTAAAGCCTGCGGGATTAACATGGGAAAAATTATCAACCCAGGTTCGGGCTTCCGCGCCTGAAATAACTTTCAAGAAATACGAACAAACCGGCTTTGGCACACCTAGCGGAAAAGTTGAACTCTATTCAAGCATTTTCGAAGAGCTAGGCTATGATCCCTTGCCTAGTTGGGTTGAACCACCGGAAAGCCATGTGAGGAAACCGGAGTTGGCTAAGACGCATCCGTTGACTTTTTTCACCGGCATGCGCGAAAACTATTGGTTTCACAGTTTTGGCCTAGGCCGATCCACTAAAGAGCTGCGTAGCCGCGAGCCGGATCCCCGCATGCAAATCCATCCGGATACGGCCTACGATATAGACCTGTCGGATGGGGATTGGGCATGGGTGGAATCAACTAGCGGAAAAAGAATCAAACTCAGGTCGTGGCTCAGTAATGACACACATCCTAACGTAGTCAGGGTTCCTCATGGCTGGTGGTACCCGGAAACAACAGGAAGTGAAGAACCTGGTGCGGCGTTATCGAGTCTCTGGAAATCGGCGGATGCGGTCATACTTCATGACTCTGACGAATACTGTGATAAGGAACAAGGCAACTTCCAACTCAGAGGGTTGGCTTGCAAGGTCTATAAAGTGGAGGATGGAACCGAAGGAACAAGTTATTCGGCTTAAACCTTTGTGGTGCGCACATGGCAATCAGGCTTAATAGTAGTTTGAAATAGAGCTTAGATCAGGTAAGGAGTCTATCGATTTTAAATCGATAGACTCCTTACCACAAACATTCTAAATCGTTATACCTGTCATGAAAATCATCGAGTCGATAGGCTGTAAAAGCGTCAACTCTTCCAAAGTTTGCGCGGAATGATTGCTCGTCCTTAATTGTAAACATAAACATGAGCTCGTGCGTGGAAGTTCGTTCAGTAATTGATCCGACTACACTCGTATAAATCAGCCTTTTCGGCTGCTTATAAAATACGGTCACGGAAATTGTGTAAAACTCAAAGAGCCAAAATCTTAATAAAAAGAAATACAGCATATGCTAATGATTTTTTTGTCCTTATTAAATAAAAAATCAGTAAAAACGTTTTGTATATCTTAGCGCACTATTTAAATTAACTTCGAGCTTGCAGACGATTTAAATATGATTGTTGGGTTCATGGCCTCGATAGGGTTTTGCAAGAAACAGCAAAGCTTCTCGAACTTGAAAAGGAGTAAAATAAGCGTGGATTATTTACATACTACACACCAAAAAAATTCAACAGCTTCCCTTCTGATTGATTCCCAGGGGCGTCATTTAAATTATCTGCGGCTTGCTGTTACCGACCGTTGCAATTTCCGTTGTACTTATTGTATGCCAAAGGAGGGAATTGATCTTAAAGCACGTGATGATATTCTGCGTTTTCAGGAAATGGAACACCTGCTTGGACTATTTTTGGATTTAGGTGTAACCAAAGTGCGCATTACCGGTGGTGAGCCTTTTGTGCGTAAAGGCCTGCCTGATTTTTTAATCAGAATAAATCAATATGAAAAACTGGAAACAATCAATTTAACAACGAATGCCTATTTTTTAGAAGATACTATTCCATTGTTTCAAAAAATAAAATCAGGCAGTATTAACATCAGTCTTGATTCGTTAAAGCGAGACGTTTTTTATAAAATTACCCGACGTGATGATTTTGAACGGGTGTGGAATAGCATTGATAAAATTCTGCTAACGGATCTGAACGTTAAATTGAACATGGTGGTTCTCAAAGGCGTCAATGACAATGAAATTGTTGACTTTGCTATGTTGGCCAAAAGTAATAAAGTTGAAGTCCGCTTTATTGAACAAATGCCTTTTAACGGCGGGCACTTTTCAAACGATACACTTTCTGCAGAAGAAATTATCAAAACTTTGCAGAATTCTTTTCCTGAAATGATCGAACATCTTAAAATGTGTTCAACTGCCCGGATTTTTGAAATCCCTGGATTTAGGGGAAAAGTCGGCATCATCGCCGGTCATTCCAGAACATTCTGTTCAACATGCAGCCGTTTAAGGCTCACTCCCGACGGCACATTCAAAACCTGTCTCTATGATCATGGCGACGTAAATTTAAAAGACATGCTGCGCTCAGGAAAAAGTGATCAGGAAATAAAAACGGCAATTAGAGATGCCGTGTCCAAAAGGGCAAAAGACGGATTTGAATCGGAACAGCGTACGCAGCAAATAATTCATTTTTCAAAAAATCATCTTTCAATGGCACAGATAGGTGGATGATGGAAAAACTTAAAAATAGATTTTTATTTTCGGAATGGTCTGGCTCCATTGGTGACTTGAGAACACTATTACCGCTGGCAGTTGCGCTTGCTGTTGGTTTCATTTCTTTTGCCACAC
The DNA here is from genome assembly GCA_018830325.1 of Gammaproteobacteria bacterium. Lineage (GTDB taxonomy): Bacteria > Pseudomonadota > Gammaproteobacteria > Methylococcales > Methylomonadaceae > Methylotuvimicrobium. The sequence goes on along the minus strand of JAHJSQ010000064.1, from coordinate 108,644 downwards.
CTGACGATCGCACTGGTAGCCGGATTGATATAAGAGTAAAAGCTATAAATTTTATTTAAACAGAGAAACATAACCCGTTTCCATTAAAACGTAAGGAAAAACTATGCAGGTTAATGTGATTTTTTTTGGTGTTCTGAGTGATGTGGTGGGGAAAAACATGTTGACGATTCAAGACACAGGCAATATGACTGACTTGAAAAGCAAGTTAATCACAAATTATCCGAATTTAAAAGACTATACGTATAGAATGGCTGTAAATCAGCAAATGGTTGAAGACAATTACCTTCTTTTTGATAACGATTCGGTCGCAGTTATGCCCCCCTTTGCTGGGGGCTGATTTTTTAAAGGCAACCATGAACCTAAATAAAGAGGAAATTCAGTATTATCACCGCCACTTGATTTTACCTCAGATTGGCAAAACAGGACAACAGGCTTTAAAAAAAGCAAAAGTACTGGTCATCGGTGCAGGCGGATTGGGCTGCCCTACTTTAATGTATCTATCTGGAGCCGGTGTCGGCAGGGTTGGTATTGTAGATCCCGATAAAGTTGCGGTTTCTAATTTGCATCGCCAGGTGTTGTATGGCTTTTCACAGGTTGGAGAATTCAAAGCCGAAGCCGCAGTAAATCGTTTAAAGGATCTCAATCCCAATATTGTTTTAAAGGCATACACTCAAAGATTGTCTCCGGAAAATGCTGTCGATTTGATTTCCCAATATGATGTCGTTGTTGATGCTACAGACAACTTTCCAACCCGTTATTTGATTAACGATTTTTGTGTTTACCTGGATAAACCTTTTGTTTCAGGATCAATAGACCGCTTTCAGGGACAGTTGAGTGTATTAAATTTTACAGATAATCAAGGCAATAAATGCCCAACTTATCGCTGCCTGTTTCCCAACCCCCCGGCACCCGAAACAGCACCAGATTGTTCGCAAAATGGTGTCATTGGCGTTCTTCCGGGAATTATCGGTAATTTGCAGGCAAACGAAGTTATAAAAATGATCTGCGGAGTAGGCGAAGTTTTATCAGGAAAAGTTTTGATGTTCGATGCATTGAGCAATCAAACAATGCTGTTTTCCATTCAACGAAACGAACAGGCTGTGCAGCAGGCTTTGCAAAATGCCCCGGATTTTGAGTCATTTGATTATGAAAGTTTTTGCAGTTCAAGTCAGCAAAAAATAAATGAAATCAGCGCTGTTGATCTGCACAAAAAATTACAAAACAACGAAAAAATACAATTGATTGATGTTCGTTCGATACCCGAATTCCAAGAGGAATTGCCGAATGCTATTCGCATCCCGCTAAATAATTTGCAGGCTAATATTCATAACATATTGAAAAACGATTGCCAGGTTGTTTTTTATTGTGACCACGGAATCAACAGCATCCGGGCAATTAGAATGCTGCCAAATCATCAAACACTTAAAAATGTATTTAATCTTACAGGCGGTTTGGTAGCCTGGTTGAAAGAGGAAAAAAAATAGAACCATGAACGCCAGAAATTATTTTATCCAGGGAGCTATCGATCCGGTTTTTATCGGTGAGCAGATAGCAAAACATAGCTCTAAACATGATATAGGCGCCCATTCTATTTTTCTCGGTCAGGTACGTGCTGATGAAAAAGTGGGGAAACATGTGGCCGGGATTGAATACTCGGCTTATGAAGACATGGCCAACCAGGCGTTTTCAAAAATTCGTGAAGAAGCTTTTGAACAATGGCCGTTAAATTGTCTGCACATATACCATAGTACCGGATTGGTAAAAACCGGAGAATTATCTCTTTTTGTTTTTTGCTCTTCCGGGCATCGTAAAGAAAGTATTAAAGCGATGAAACAGATTGTTGAAGGTATTAAACACAAAGTTCCCATCTGGAAAAAAGAAATCATGGAAGATAAATCTGTGCACTGGGTTCAGGAATAACTTTTAAGAACATTTTTATCGGAAAATGCAAGGTCAGTTGAAAATGTAATTTTTCTGGTAATTTATTCAATTAAATGCAAAAACAAAATAAATAGTTTAAAAATACAAAATGATCGATATTAGTCAAAAATTCAGCACATTAAGATATGCGAAAGCCGAAGGAATTTTAACGGCTAATTCGGAAACAATAAAACGGGTGGCTGAAAAAACTGTTCCCAAAGGAGATGTTTTACAGATTGCACGGGCAGCAGGCATAACCGCTGCGAAAAATGCTTCTGCCTGGATCGTCTTTTGTCATACTCTTCCTTTGGATTGGGTGGGTATAAGTTTTGATATCGGCAAAGACACTATAAAAATTTCTGCGGAAGTAAAAGCAATCTGGAAAACCGGTGTTGAAATGGAAGCTATGGCTGCAGTTACGGGCGCGCTGTTAAACGTCTATGATATGCTTAAACCGTTAGATGAAAACATCTCTTTTTCCGATGTAAAACTGGTTAAGAAAAAGGGAGGCAAAAGCAGTTTTAAAGAATATTTTGCCGAACCATTAAAATCGGCTGTTCTTGTTATTTCTGATTCAACATATGCCGGAAACCGCGAAGATACATCCGGAAAAATCATCAAAATATTTTTGGAAGATAAAGACCTATCGGTTACGGTCTATGAAATTTTACCCGATGATTCAGACCAAATATCAAATCGCTTGCGGCAACTAGTAGATGAACATTTTGATCTGGTTATTACAACCGGTGGAACGGGTTTTGGCCCTAGAGACATAACTCCGGAAGCAACGGCCAAAGTCATCGAAAAAGAAGCACCCGGTCTGGCTGAGACTATACGCCGCCATGGTAAAGAACGCACACCTTATGCAATGTTGTCACGCGAACTGGCTGGCATATGCGACAAAACATTAATCATTAATTTACCAGGAAGTTCCAAAGGTGCGCAGGAAAGTTTGGAAGCACTTTTCCCTGGACTTTTGCATGCTTTCCCTATGCTGTGGGGTGGCGGACATGATGAAGAAAAACGCTGGGTAAAAAAGTGATATCCATAAATCAAGCTATTGAAATAATGAAGGAAAATATACCTGATAGAAAAGCAGGCGTTATTTCAACATCTGAATCCCTTGACAATGTTCTTGCCGAAAGGACGCTAGCAATAATCTCTTCACCCCGTTATAAAAACAGTGCTTTGGATGGCTTTGCTGTCTCCTGGGAGGATGTCGAAAAACCGTCGTGCTACCTTTTGCCAGAGAAAGCAGCGCAGGTTTTCCGGTTGGAGAAAAAATAGTGCCCCATTCTGCTTACCGAATCAGCAATGGTGCGATTGTTCCTGAAGAGCTGGATTCGGTTGTGCCTAAGAAATATAAAACTTAGGTTCCGAAGGAGATCAACTGCATTCGCTGTGGCTTCGGCGGTATAAATAGATTGTCGATTTTTTGTGCCTTTTGGGCACATCAATTGAATTGATATAACAAGAACCTGCTTTGAAAAAAATTACGTTAAACAGGGGTGACGGTTAGCTCCATCAGCAACTATGCAACTGGCAATATTTACCGGTCATATAAACTTAGCCCCCTCAAGCGGTGATGGCTGTAATTGATTGCTAATGGTTACACTGGTGGAGCTAACCGTCCATCCTGTTTGTTGAAATAAATGCTATTAAATAGTGTAAACAGCTTACAGACCTTCATCATCAATAATACCAATACATTTGATGCGCGTGTATTGGTTTTGGGTGCTTGTTGCCCAGGCGTTTTCTTACCTCCAAAAGAAGTACGTTAATTTCGACTCTTTTGTTAAGTAGCGAAAAGGTGATGAGGGTCTTTTTAACATGCGTCAATAGAAAATTGCAGAAAATTAATCAGTAGTAAGACAACACACTTGTATTGCGATTTAAAAAAAACACAAACTATTAACAATAACCAACGTAAGCAGAGTGTTGAAGTTTTGGGTGGACGTTGGCTTAATCAACGCCATCGAGGTCATTTATCTATTCTTTTCAGGCTATGGTAGTAACTTTAGCAAAAAGTAATATGATAAATCATATCAGCAATATGAAACAAATCAGAAGTGTATCGGCAACAGTGAAAAAACATCATAGTTTCGGGGTGTTATGCCTAATAAGATAGATAGCGGAAGACTTCATCTAAGCAAACCAAGTTGCGCTGACGAGCATGATCCGACAGCAATAACTGTTGATGTTGCGCAGCAATTTATAATAGATTGCATAAAACCCTTCGCTATTACGAAGCAAGAACGGTTGTCTTTGCGACAATCCATTGATCGTGTGTTGGCTGAAGATATTATTGCTGAAATGAATGTTCCTCCTTATGACAATTCGGCGATGGATGGGTTTGCCTTGTGTGCCGATGATATACCTCGGAATGGGACTGCAACATTAAAGGTAGTTGGGAATAGTTTTGCCGGTCATCCATTTTTTGGGAGATGCACAAGTGGCGAGTGTGTCCGCATAATGACAGGAGCAGTAATTCCTGCCGGTTGCAATACGGTGATCCCGCAGGAGCATGTCGATATGCTCGGCGCAGCAGATATTAGAATTGATGGTCGTACTAGACTAGAAGATAATATTCGATTCTCTGGAGAGGATATACGATTAGGACAAACAGTATTGACATGTGGTCGAAGGCTAACGGCGGCAGATTTAGGGGTGTTGTCTTCCTTAGGCATCAATAATGTTGCTGTAATGCCGCGCTTGCGGATAGCCTTTTTTTCCACAGGTGATGAATTGCAGCCAATAGGAGAAGCCTTACAGCTTGGACAGATATACGATACTAATCGAAATGTTTTGTTTGGGATGTTGAGCCGCTTGCATTGCATTATAACTGATTTAGGCGTGGTTGGTGACGACCATATACAACTACACAATATATTGCAAGTAGCTGCGAAAAACCATGATGTCATTATTAGTAGCGGCGGAGTTTCGGTCGGAGAGGCCGATTATATACGTCAAGTGTTGAAAGAATTAGGCGAAATTGTTTTTTGGAAGGTGGCAATGAAGCCAGGACGACCATTAACTTTTGGTCGTCTAGAACAATCATTGTTTTTTGGTTTGCCGGGTAACCCAGTAGCGATGATGGTAAGTTTTAACCAGTTTGTGCATCCGGCACTACAGCATTTAAGTGGGGAAATCGTTCGTCCTCCTTTAATTTTACAAGCGATGAACAGTTTGCTTTTAACAAAACGAGCGGGAAGAGTAGAGTATCAGCGCGGCATTTTGAGTCAGGCGTTTGATGGCGGGTTGACAGTATGCAAGACCGGTGAGCAAGGTTCTGGAATTTTACTTTCCATGTCTCAAGCCAATTGCTTCATAATCTTAGCAACTGATCAAACCCGAGTGGAAGCTGGTGAAACGGTTTTCGTGCAACCTTTTGGTAACTGGTTATAAAGGTTGAGTAAAAAAATTGAGCTAGCACGAACCGATTAATTCAGTATCAGTGAGCGCTATGTGAAGTCCGGCACAGATTCCCATTGGCCGTTTTGGATTGGCCTAGAAAGTCAATAAGCCTTCAATCTAAGGCATCTTGGCTACACTCATCAACACCAATAAACCATAAATAAGAAACGGGATAAATAGCATGAAGGGGATGTGGAAAAACTATCTTGATTATTACCTTATCGTTACAGGCGTTTCTCTAGGCAAGCACCCGCAGTTGTTTTGATTTTTCAATGTTCGTGGTTAGCAAGAATAACTGTCGGCTTTGTATTGGAACTGGACGTTCAGTTCTTTGAAACCGAAGACAGTTGTGGGTCGAAAGTGACATTTCGCCTAATTAAAAGCGGACTCTCACAACTTATGGATTCGCGGATGCTGGAATCCATCGATATAGGGTCGGCACCGAAACCCCAAGGTTCTTTGCCACATCCCGGGGCGGTACGCCGTTGGCCAGCAGTTTCTTGGCTGACTCAATCTTACTGTCGGTCATCTGCCGCTTACGGCCTCCTTTTCGGCCAAGTTGCCGTGCGACTTCAAGGCCGGCACGAGTTCGTTCAACGGTCAGTTCCCTTTCCATTTCGGCCAAGCTCGCCATTACGTGGAAAAAAAATCGGCCGGATGTGGTGCCCGTGTCGATCGCATCGGTGAGACTTTTGAACTGGACGCCTTGCTTATGCAACTCGCCAACCAGATTAACCAGATTCTTGACACTGCGACCCAGCCTGTCCAGCTTCCAGACAACCAGCGTATCGTCTTCGCGCAACATTTCCAATGCCTTGGTCAAGCCGGGGCGTTCAGCGCGGCTACCGCTGATTTTGTCATCGAATATTTTCTTGCAACCGGCCTTAGTCAAGGCATCGATTTGAAGTTCAAGGTTTTGATCTTGTGTTGAGACACGTGCATAGCCAATAAGCATTTGTCTAATCCACAGACCAGTTCAAAGGGAGTAGCCGCATTCGGGTGCGATTCGGATCAACGGTCAGTAATGCACCATTCTCCAATTCGGTCGCCATTTGCCGCAAAGCGGCGATGACCTGCAATCCTATTACGTCAGGACTGACATCTTCCGCGCGAATTTGCACGACACTGGGTTTCTCGCCATGCGTGGCGGCAAGGATCGCGCTGAAGTCCAAATCGTGGGTAAGGACGACATAATTATTTGCGCTAGCGTAGGCCATGATTTCAGAATCCGGCGCATTATTGGCACCTAATGTTGACCAGTGTGCTGCCTCAATGCCAGCATTGACCAACCATCCGATCCAGCGCGGGGACAGGTTCATATCTACAATCAGCTTCATGCGGAGGCCAATACGACCTCACGTTCTTCAGCTAGCCAGGCAGCGTAACGAAGTGCCTGCATAATATCTTCGCGTTCCAGGTAGGGGTAGTCGGCGAGAATTTCATCAATGCTGTGACCAGCACCAACTTGTCCCACAACCGTACCGACCGTGACGCGCATCCCACGGATACAGGCTTTGCCGCCCATCATTTCGGGGGCTTGGGTAATGCGGTTTAGTTGTCCCATGCTCGACTCCTTATCAAAACTCGTTGTCATAGTAGTGGATTGAGAATATAGTTTCAAGAACTATTTATGAGAATAGGAGAGCCTTGATCCTGTGTACCCCAGCGATTACGCAACAAGGCTTCTCAGAAACCCTCGTTTTCAAGAACAACTTATAAAAGGATTTTCCGCTCATCCATGCGTGCCAATAACAATAAACGGTTAACGGTTTTGTCAGAAGCAGAAAAACAGGCGCTATACGATTTACCTGATTTCGATGATTTTCAACGTACCGAGTTTTTCGCGATGACGGAGAAAGAACATGGCATCGTGTTCCAACGGAATGGCCTTCGCTCACAGCTCTATTGCTTGTTACAGATGGGTTACTTTAAGGCGAAACAAACCTTTTTCCGGTTTTCGCTTCAAGATGTGCCAGAAGAAGACATCACCTTCATAATGCAGCGGTATTTCCCTGGTATGAATGTGGCATTGCAGCCCTTGCAAATGACTGAATATTATTTGCAACGCAACGTAATCGCGGAATTATTTGGCTATCGGCTTTGGTTAGAAAGCGATGTGGCAACGCTATTGGATAAAGCTACTGAACTGGCGAGACAAGATGTCACACCGACATTTATCCTGACCGAATTGATTGTCTTCTTAAACAATCAGAAAATTGTGCGCCCAGGGTATACAACCCTACAAACGATCATTGGTGATGCCTTGACTTCCGAACGCAACCGTTTGGAGCAATTGATTGATGAAATCGTAGATGAATCCGCACGGACTGAGCTTAAAAAACTACTCGTTCGCGAAGATACCTTGTCTGGATTGGCGGCCATCAAGCAAGATACCAAGAACTTCAGCTACCAAATGATGGTGGTAGAACGCCAGAAGCGGGCAACGCTGGAGCCTTTGTACCAGATAGCGAAGACACTCCTGCCAAAACTCGAAATTTCGCAGCAAAATAAAAATTACTACGCCAGTCTCGCCAATTTTTACAGCATCTATGACTTAAGGCGACTGAAGCCTGGGCAAACCTATTTGTATCTGTTGTGCTACGCTTGGCAACGTTACCAGCAACTGAGCGATAACCTGGTTAGCAGTTTTTGTTACCAGCTTAAAAAACTGGAAGAAGAAACCAAGAGCGATTCAAAGCAGCAGTTTAATCAATCCTTATCCAGCAAACAACAAGAGTCTCCACAAGTAGGCCGTCTGATTTTACTGTATGTTGATGAGGCGATAGACGATTCTACATTATTCGGTACAGTACGCGATCAGGCATTTAACATCATGCCGAAGGATTCCCTAATCACTGCGGGGCAACGATTATGCGATAAAGTGCCCAGTCAAATGGCTTTTCGCTGGGTGGCCGTCGATAAAGTCACCGCCCGTTGCAAGAAAAATTTGCGTCCGCTGGCGATGTCCACCCACTTTTCCAGTACCGATACCCAGAACCCCTGGCTAATGGCGCTGAGCTGGATGAAGACCGTTTTCTCCCGTCAACAAACTTTGGCGCAGCGGCCTGTTAGTGAAATCCCTGCCAACACGATACCTAAACGCCTGCGCTCCCATCTGTTGGTATTGGATGAAGAAGGGAAAGCCATCGGTATTCGTGGCGACCGATACGAATTCTGGATTTATCGCCAAATCAGAAAACGCTTCGACATTAATGAACTTTATCTGAATGATAGCGTTGTGAATCGCCGATTTAGTGACGATCTGGTTTCGATGGAAAAGAAAGCCGATGTTCTGAAGAAGCTGGGCATCCCCTGGTTGCGTCAGCCTTTGGATGAGTCAATTGACGCGCTGTATACCGAACTTAGTCAACAGTGGAAACTATTCGACCGCGAGTTGCGACAAGGTAAATTAAAGCATCTGGAGTATGATGAGGTTCGCAATCATTTGACTTGGCATAAGCCCAAGGCCAACAAAGACGAGGCTTTAAAGTTGGGTTTCTATGCCAAACTTCAATCGCATGATATTGCCGATATTTTCCGATTTGTTAATGAGCAGTGTCAGTTCCTCTCAGCGTTAACGCCGTTACAACCGCGCTATGCCAAGAAAGTCGCCGATGAAGATAGTTTGATGGCCGTTATTATTGCTCAGGCGCTGAATCACGGCAACCTGAGTATGTCCGAAACAAGCGATATACCCTATCACGTCCTGGAAGTCACCTATCAGCAATATTTACGACTATCAACATTAAAGGCCAGCAATGATCGAATCAGCAAGTTTATTTCGGAGTTAAGCATCTTTCCCTATTATTCATTCGGGCTGGAACAACTCTATGGGAGTGTTGATGGGCAACATCTTGAAATGGGAACACCTACCCTCAAAGCGCGTCATTCTAAAAAGCACTTTAGGCGGGGGAAAGGTGTTGCAGCCTATACGCTGCTGGCCAATCATATCGCGTTGCAAACTGAATTGATCGGATCGCATGAACATGAAAGCAATTTTTTATTCGATATTTGCTACAACAATACCTCAAATATCATGCCAACGGCCATCACTGGCGATATGCACAGCATCAATAAGGCCAATTTCGCTATCTTACATTGGTTCGGCATGAAGCTGATGCCGCGATTCGTTAGTCTCCAAAATCAACTGAAACACCTATATTGTGCCGATGATATTGCAAACTACGAAAAGTTTTTGATTAAGCCTGCCGGACAGATTAACCGCTCCCTGATTGAATCCGATCAAGCCCACATCGATCAAATCATCGCCACGCTGGGCCTTAAGGAAATGACCCAAAGCACATTGATTAGAAAACTGTGCGCATTACCCGCACAAAATCGAACACGGAAGGCAATTTTTGAGTTCGACAAATTGGTGCGCAGCATTTACACCCTAAAGTATTTGCGTGATCCGCAGATAGAACGTGATGTACACCGTTCGCAAAACCGTATTGAATCCTACCACCAATTGCGTTCATTTACATCCCAAGTCAGCGGCAAAAAGCAACTAATCGGCAGAACTGATTTGGAAGCCGGCATCACCAATCAGTGTGGCAGGCTTATCGCCAATGTGGTAATTGCCTATAATTCGATCATATTATCGCAGCTGCTCGATAAGTATAAAGCTGCCGGAAACGAGAAAGTGATTGCGTTACTCCAGAAAATTTCCCCTGTGGCTTGGCAACATATCCACTTCCTGGGTCACTATGACTTTAAAAATAACCGTAATCCAATCGACTTTGATCATATTTTAGCTGGCATAACATTTGACTAACACATTGATTTAGAATGATTCAAAAAATTCCGAGGGTTTGGGCTTAGAACCCCTATTAACGGCGTCCTTTGACGGACACCCCGGTGCCGAATTTTGACCTACGATAGGTATAGGTTAATTCTTAGGCCGAAGATGTGGGAACAATAATACATCTCGTATCGACGGAGCATCGGTAAACAACATCACCAGGCGATCGATGCCTATGCCCTCGCCTGCCGTCGGCGGCATGCCGTGTTCCAATGCCGTGACATAGTCGGCGTCGTAATGCATCGCTTCGTCGTCGCCGGCTTCTTTTTCCTCGACCTGCTTACGAAAACGTTCCGCCTGGTCTTCGGCGTCGTTCAACTCGGTAAAACCGTTCGCAATTTCACGCCCGCCGACGAAAAATTCGAAGCGGTCGGTCACATGCGGATCGTCATCGTTGCGTCTGGCCAATGGTGACACTTCGACCGGATAGGCGGTAATAAACGTCGGATTCATCAAGCGATGTTCCACGGTTTTTTCAAAGATTTCGATTTGAATCTTACCGAGACCGTAGCCGTCCTTGACCGGGATTTTCAAATTTTCAGCCACCTTCGCCGCCGCTTCGCGCGTCGCCAAATCGTCGACCGCCAAATCCGGATTGAAATGCAGAATCGATTCGACCACGGTCATGCGATCGAACGGCTTGCCGAAGTCGTATTGTTCGCCTTGGTAAGTAATTAGCGTTTGGCCGAGTACTTCGAGTGCGATGCCTCGCACCATTTCTTCGGTCAAATCCATCAAGTCGTGATACTCGGCATAGGCCTGATAGAATTCAAGCATCGTGAATTCCGGATTGTGCCGTGTCGACAGTCCTTCGTTGCGGAAATTGCGGTTGATTTCGAAAACCCGCTCGAAACCGCCGACAATCAGTCGTTTCAGATACAATTCCGGCGCAATCCGTAAAAACAGCTCCATGTCCAAGGCATTGTGATGCGTCTTGAACGGGCGAGCGGTTGCACCACCGGGAATCGCCTGCATCATTGGCGTTTCGACTTCGAGAAATTGTCGCGCTACCAAGAATTCTCTTATGTATGTAACGATTTTCGAACGGATCAGGAAAGTCTTGCGCGATTGCTCGCTCATGATCAAATCCAGATAACGCTGGCGGTATTTGATTTCTTGATCGGCGATACCGTGGAATTTTTCAGGCAACGGCCTAAGCGCCTTGGTCAATAAACGAATATCGTCAACTTTGATGCTCAATTCGCCGACATTGGTTTTGAACAATACACCCTCGGTGCCTATGATATCGCCAATGTCCCATTTCTTGAACTGATCGTTGTAGAAACCTTCCGGCAGATGATCGCGCGCGACATAAAGCTGCATTTTGCCGGACATGTCCTGGATATGACAGAAACTTGCCTTACCCATGATGCGGCGAGTCATCATGCGCCCGGCAACTTTGACTCGGATCGGATCGGTCTCGAGCTCTTCCTTGGTTTTTTCGCCGTATTCGGCCAGCAATTCGCCGACTACGACATTACGACGAAAATCCGTAGGAAATGCGATGCCGCGCTCACGTATTTCTTTTAGTTTACTACGGCGTTGTCTGATTTGTTCTTGTTCGTCTTGCAAAAGTTCGGACATGATTTTAAGGTGTTATTTAAGATTTTAAATTTAAAAAAGCCGGTGTTAATAAGGGGCTACTCATGCCATCAGTAGTTTCGCGGCGATAGCATCTTTCTTTAGGATTCCGACTGTATCGTATTGAGCTTCAGTCCTTTAGTTTATAACCCGCTTTTTAAACTTGCTTCGATAAATTGATCCAATTCGCCGTCGAGCACTGCCTGTGTATTGCCGGTTTCGACGTTGGTGCGTAAATCTTTGATGCGCGATTGATCCAAGACATACGAGCGGATCTGACTGCCCCAGCCAATATCGGATTTGGAATCTTCAAGCGCCTGCTGTTGCTCGCTACGTTTCATGATTTCCATTTCATATAACTTGGCCTTGAGCTGTTTCATTGCGGTGTCTTTGTTCTTATGCTGCGAACGATCGCTTTGACATTGCACGACGATGCCGCTTGGCCCATGAGTAATCCTGACCGCGGACTCGGTCCGGTTGACATGCTGACCACCGGCCCCGCTGGCTCGATAAACGTCGATGCGCAAATCGGCCGGATTGATATCAATATCGATATCATCGTCGATTTCGGGGGATACGAAAACCGAGGCAAATGAGGTATGGCGGCGGTTGCCGGAGTCAAACGGTGATTTTCTTACCAATCGATGCACGCCGGTTTCGGTTCGCAGCCAACCGAAGGCGTATTCGCCTTCGAACTTGATCGTTGCGCTCTTGATGCCGGCGACATCGCCCGGCGACTCTTCGATCAATTCGGTCTTGAAACCTTTCGCTTCGCCCCAACGCAGATACATGCGTTCGATCATTGAAGCCCAATCTTGTGCTTCGGTGCCGCCGGAACCGGCCTGAATATCGAGAAAGGCATTATTCGCGTCCATTTCGCCGGAGAACATGCGCCGAAATTCGAGTTCGGCGACTTTTCTTTCGAGTTGATCAAGGTCGTTCGCAACCGTATCGACGGTTTCTTCGTCTCCCTCTTCTACTGCCATCACTAGTAACTCTTCGGCGTCGGCGAGGCCGTGATCCAATTCGTTGATCGTATTGACGACTTTTTCGAGTTGCACCCGTTCCTTACCCATAGCTTGAGCCTGTTCGGGGTTGTTCCAAATTGAGGGGTCTTCGAGTTCTTTCAGAACTTCGACGAGGCGTTCGCTTTTGATATCGAAGTCAAAGATACCTCCTAAGCGCGTCGCCGCGGCTTTTGAGGTCGGTGATTTTGTTTTTGATAGGATTAATTTCTTGCATGAATTTTTATAATCTAATGAAACCGAAAGACCATTGGCCGAACATTGACTCGCAATTAATCGGCCTCATGGAAAAACATTAGATTATATACGATTAGCGCGTTTCATTCATAAACGAAAAACGATTGAACGGCTAATCCCAACGATCGTCGCGAACTTGAAGACGGTGGTTTTCGATACGCAACGGAAAACAGGGGATGTCTTCATAAGCCGGCGCGGACTTGACTGCGCCGGTTTTGACGCAGAATCGAGCGCCGTGTCTCGGACAAACGATTTCGTCTCCGTCGAGTTCGCCGCTGGCGATTTCTGCACCGTCATGCGTGCATACATCCTCAATCGCGAAAAATTCGCCGTCTATTTTGAATATCGCGACATCGGCGCCATCGACTTCAACAACGACATGTTCGCCATCGGCCAATGCATCTTGATCGACGACATCTATCCAATCGGACATGATAACTCCTGAGTTTTAGCTTTTGATATACACATCGTAACGCAACAGTTTGCCATGAAAACTCTGACTCGGTTTCCCGCCGAGCGGCTGCGCATAATCGGGACTCTTCACGACCACTTTTTTCTCTGCTGCCTGCATCGCGATTTCAAACAAGGCGTCTTTATCTGGATCATCGCCGAGTAGTTCGTGCAAGATTGTCATCGATTTTTTCGCCAACGCCGATTTTTTGCGTTTCGGCGGAAACATCGGATCGATATAGATGCAGTCGGGCTTCGGGTCGAGCCCAGCGAGAATTTGTATGGCATTGCCGGCGATCAATTCGGGTAATTCGAGCGATAGGTTTTTGACCCACTCCAATTCGCCTAAACGCCGAAAAGCATCTTGCAATAGCTCAACCATGACCGGCGAACGTTCGATGCAGCGCAGCCGGTAGCCCATTCTGAAAATATGCAGGCTGTCCTGGCCCCAACCGGTCGTCGCGTCGACGACGGTCTGCGTTTTTCGCCCCAAGGACTGACCGAGCGGCGTGTTTTTCGGTGCGGGCCAGGACCTTTGCTCGCCGGGCCGTGGTTCGATATCGACCGCCAGACCGCCTTTTTTCAGCAGTTCACGATCGAGCAGTTTCAGCACACCGTCGCGCCAGGTCAAATAAAATGATTCAAGCGGATCGAAGTTGGGTTCGGACGGCACTCTAAGCGGAACGCCCAATCTTTCGGCCAATCGCTTAAAATCAGCGGCATCGCCCTGCCCTTCATAAAGCACCGCGAGTTTACCGATAAAAAGTTGCTCGGACAAAGGCGCTTATTCGGTCGAAACCGCTTGTTTTTCGTTCTTCAGCGCGGCGTCGAGCGTATGCCAAGCCAGAGTCGCGCATTTGACGCGGGCAGGATACTCTCTGACGCCGGCCAACACGGCTAGCTTGCCGACCGCTTCGAGATTTACCTGTTCATCCTTTCCGGTAGTCATTTCGTGAAAGGTCTTGAACAAGGCTTCGGCTTCGGCTTCGGTCTTGCCTTTGACGATTTCGGTCATTAATGACACCGAGGCGGTCGAAATCGCACAGCCGGAACCTTGAAAGCTCGCGTCTTCGATCACATCGCCGTTCATTTTTAAGTAGAGCGTCAGGCGGTCGCCGCACAGCGGATTGAAACCGTCCACTTTCCTATCTGCATTCTCGATGATCCTGAAATTACGCGGATTGCGGTTGTGGTCGAAAATGACCTCTTGGTAGAGATCTCTTAAATCGTCAAACATTAACCAAATACCTCTATTAAAGATTCTATGCCGTTCATCAATACATCGATTTCTTGCTTCGTATTATATATCGCGAACGACGCTCGCGCGGTTGCGGGCACTTCGAAAAAGTCCATGACCGGCATTGCACAGTGATGCCCGGCTCTCACCGCGATGCCTAGGCTGTCCAGCATCGTGCCGATATCGTGCGGATGGATTTTGTCCAGTACGAAGGATAGGATAGCGCCTTTTTCGGCTGCTTCGCCGATGATTCGAAGGCCTTTGATTTTCTTAGCCTGTTCGGTCGCGTAATCGAGTAGCTCGGCCTCATATACGGCGACAGCGCCCATGCCGATTTCGTTCAGATAATCGATTGCTGCGCCAAGGGCTATTGCGTCGGCGATGCTCGGCGTACCGGCCTCAAATTTATAAGGCAGCGTATTGTACTCGGTTTCTTCGAACGTGACTTTGCGAATCATGTCGCCGCCGCCTTGATACGGAGGCATCGATTCGAGCAAGGCTTGTTTGCCGTACAACACGCCGATGCCGGATGGGCCGTATAGCTTATGGCCGGAAAAAGCATAAAAATCGCAGTCGAGATCGAGCACATCGACAGGCATGTGAGGTATCGCTTGTGCGCCGTCGAGTAATACCGGAATGTTCTTGTCATGCGCGGCTGCGATGATTTGTTTGACCGGATTAATCGTACCCAAGGCATTAGACATATGAGCGATCGAGATCAGACGCGTTTTATCGCCGATCAATTTGATGAATTCGTCGAGAATCAGTTCGCCGCGAAGATTGATCGGAGCGACTTTCAGTATCGCGCCGGTCTGCTCGCTCAACATTTGCCATGGCACGATGTTGGAATGGTGTTCCATCGCGCTGATCAGAATTTCGTCGCCGGCTTTGATGTTGGCTTTCCCATAGCTTTGCGCGACCAGATTGATCGATTCGGTAGTGCCCTTTGTGAAAATGATTTCCTTGCCCGATTCGGCATTGATAAAATCTTTGATCTTTTCCCGAGCTCCTTCGAACTTATCGGTCGAGCGTACGCTGAGCGTATGCACTCCGCGATGCACATTTGCATAATCATGGCGATAGACGTGACTGATGCAATCGATCACGACGTTCGGTTTCTGGCTTGAGGCCGCATTGTCCAGATAGACCAGCGGTTTATTACGGATTTTCTCGTTCAGGATCGGAAAATCGTTGCGTATTTTATCGATAGGAAATTGAGTCATGGTTTGCTAGTTTGGCGTATATTCTTTATATTTTATCTTTTTGTAACTATTCAGCGCATGCGGTAGGTTGGTGTCAGGCATTGATTTCTAAGCACGCGTGAATACATCCCTGTAAGCTCTGACTGCATCGTCCTGTTGCAGACAGACTTATAAAGCAATGCCCGACACCTTCTCATACATGAGTTATGCTGAATAATTACATCTTTTTTAAAATCAACCGGTTTCAATTATGGTGATCGCGAATCCTCGAAAACATCTGACCAATATCGACGAATGGCGCAGATTGGGCGAAGCCAGCATTTTCCCGCCCGACAGCCGTCTCGAACTGATCAACGGAGAAATCTTGGAAATGTCCCCAATAGGCTGCAATCATGCCGGTCATGTCATTCGGCTAATGAATTTCTTTGCCATGCGCGTAGCGGGAAAGGCTATCATGAATGCGCAAAACCCGTTGCAACTCTGCGATCTGTCCGAACCGGAACCTGACTTCATGCTCTTGAAGCCGAACCCGGATTTTTACTCGACCCGTCATCCTGTCGCCAACGATGTCTTATTGCTGATCGAAGTTGCCGATTCGTCGCTCGATTTCGACCGTAACCAGAAAATGCATCTTTATGCCTTACACCGAATTCCCGAGTACTGGCTTCTCAACCTGAAAGATTCCTGTGTCGAAATTTACCGAAAGCCGGCCGGCGATCTTTATGCAGAGAAGCGAACATTGACGTTCGGTGATTCGATCGCCTTGTCCGAACTCCCTGAAATCACAATCGATATCGGCGACATACTTTAACCCAGCCTTAGTATAACCCCAGCCTACGCCGTGTTTTGAACTGGTCGGCTGGGATGAAACAAAGCGAAATCCCGGCAAATACCCCTTACAGCCAATCTTGCGTGATCCCTTGCTGCGGAAAGCGCTTCAGCACTTCGGCAAGCACCAGGTCGTGTAGGCTTTTTTGCTTTATCTTAGTAACCATCTCGTTCGCGAACGCGAAAGTCAGCATGTTACGGGCGGTTTCCTCATCGACGCAGCGCGATTGCAGATAAAACACCGACTTTTCGTCGAGCTGTCCGACCGTCACGCCATGCGCGCATTTGACATCGTCGGCATAGATTTCCAGCTGCGGCTTGGTGTCGACTTCAGCATCGTTCGATAACAATAAATTGCGATTGTTCATTTCCGAATCGGTCTTTTGTGCATCCTCGGCGACAACGACACGCCCTTGAAACACGCCGCGCGCTCTGTCGTCCAACACGCCTTTATAAACTTCGCGACTGACTGCATACGGTTCAAGGTGATTGATGCGCGTATGGTTGTCGAGATGCTGCCGTTTGATACCCAGATACAAACCGTTCAAATTACATTCGCTCGCATGGCCGAGGTCGACATGAATATCGCTTCTCGCCAATAGGCTTCCGAAGGCGAAATTGTGATGACTGAAACGTGCGTCACGAGACTGTTTCACATAAGTACCGCCGAAGTGATACGCTTTTTCCGATTCGCATTGCAGTTTGAACATAGTCAAATCGGCGTTCGGCTCGACGAACACTTCGGTGACCGCCGCCGATAGATAGGCTTGATCGACGCCGACGTAGGTTTCGATCATTTGCGCCTGCGCCATCGATTCGGCAATCACGAGATTACGCGTCGCCGCCAAGCGATTCGGGTCGGTGACGACATGCAGCAATTGCACGGGCTTGTCGAGCAAGGTTTTGGCCGGTATGCGTATGAATGCGCCATCGCCGAACCAAGCGGTATTAAACGCGACGAAACTGTGCTCATCAATGCTAACCGCTTTGCCGAAGTAAGGTTCGACTTGCTCGGCATCGGCGTCAAGTAGTTCGTTTAGGCTCTTTATCGTGACGTTTTTCGGAATGCCTGCTAGGTTGGACAATTCAGCCGAGTAATAGCCGTCGACTAACACAATTTGCCAGCAATCGGCCAAACAATAATTTTTGAGCCAATCTTTGTCTATTTGTTGATCGCTCGGCTCAAGACGAGGTTCGAACAAATTTTTCTCGATGCTGGATACGTTCGTATAGCGCCATTCTTCTTCCCGCAGCGACGGAAAACCGCGCCCGGAAAATTGTTTCAGCGCATCATTGCGCAATTCGAGCAGCCACGGCAGCGATCCTCCGGGCAACTTCGCTTCGATTTTCGAATATTCTGCCGTATAACGGCTAGCGGTTTGCGTAGTCATATCAAGCGGCCTGTTTGTTTTCAACCCAGCTATAACCTTTTTCCTCGAGCTCCAATGCCAACTCCGGCCCGCCCGATTTGACGATTTGTCCGTGCGCCAAGACATGCACGAAATCCGGCTTAATGTAATCGAGCAGCCGTTGATAATGCGTAATCATCACGAACGAACGCTCCGGCAAACGTATTGAATTGACGCCCTCTGCGACGACTTTCAATGCATCGATGTCGAGACCGGAATCGGTTTCGTCGAGAATGCATAGTTTCGGCTCTAACACCGCCATTTGTAGGATTTCATTGCGCTTTTTCTCTCCGCCCGAGAAGCCTTCATTGACGGCCCGGTACAGGAATCTTTCATCCATTTCGAGCAGACGAACTTTTTCTTTGATCAACGTCAAAAAATCCATCGCGTCGACTTCGGGCAAGCCTTGGTGTTTGCGAATCGAGTTCAGCGCAGCTTTCAATAAGTAAATATTGCTGACCCCCGGTATTTCGACCGGATACTGAAAGGCCAAAAACACGCCTTCGCGGGCTCTGATTTCAGGCGCCATTTCAGTCAGGTCTTTGCCTTCATAAGTTACTTGACCTTGGGTGACGGTATAACCGCTCTTGCCTGACAAAACATGGGATAGCGTGCTTTTTCCGGAGCCGTTAGGCCCCATGATGGCATGAATTTCGCCGGGTTTCACTTGAAGATTAATACCTTTCAAAATTGGTTTGTCGCCCACGCTAACGTGGAGATTTTCAATGTTGAGCATGTTGATTTCCTAAAAATTTATATGGTTTGATCGTTATAAAGCCGCGTTCATTAGATGATCGTCGCTAACCTACCGATCCTTCCAAACTGAGCCCTAACAAAGCCTGCGCCTCGACTGCAAATTCCATCGGCAATTCCTTGAAGACCTCTTTACAGAAACCGTTGACAATCATGGAAACCGCGTCTTCGGCCGAAAGTCCGCGCTGCTGGCAGAAAAACAATTGATCCTCGCTGATTTTCGATGTCGTCGCCTCGTGTTCGACCTGCGCTGAAGGTTGTTTGACCTCGACATAAGGGAACGTATGCGCGCCGCATTTGTCGCCGACCAAGAGCGAATCGCATTGCGTATAGTTGCGCGCATTCTCGGCACCTTTCAAGACTTTGATCAAGCCGCGATAAGTGTTCTGCGCCCTGCCCGCCGAAATGCCCTTAGAAATGATCGTGCTGCGCGTGTTTTTGCCGATATGAATCATTTTCGTGCCGGTATCGGCTTGTTGATAATTGTTAGTCAACGCGACAGAATAAAATTCTCCGATCGAATTATTGCCGGTCAATACACAGCTTGGATACTTCCAGGTGATCGCCGATCCGGTTTCGACTTGCGTCCACGATACCTTGGAGTTTTCACCACGGCAATCGGCGCGCTTAGTCACGAAATTATAGATACCGCCCTTACCCTCCTTGTCGCCGGGATACCAATTTTGTACAGTTGAATATTTGATTTCGGCATTATCCAATGCGATCAATTCGACGACTGCGGCATGTAATTGGTTCTCGTCGCGCATTGGCGCTGTGCAGCCTTCGAGATAACTGACATAGCTGCCTTCGTCGGCGATAATCAAGGTTCTTTCGAATTGTCCGGTGTTGGCTGCATTGATTCGAAAATAAGTCGACAACTCCATTGGGCAGCGTACGCCTTTCGGAATATAAACGAAAGAACCGTCGGTAAACACGGCAGAGTTCAGTGCTGCGAAAAAATTATCTCCGGTCGGCACGACCGAGCCGAGATACTGTTGAACCAAATCCGGATATTCGCGCAAGGCTTCGGAAATCGGGCAAAAAATTACCCCGGCTTCTTTCAGCTTACTCTTAAATGTAGTCGCGACCGAGACGCTGTCGAACACCGCATCGACCGCAACACCGGCCAGGCGCTCCTGTTCGTCGAGCGGAATGCCGAGTTTTTTGTAGGCTTCTAGAATTTGCGGATCGACTTCGTCGAGACTTTTCGGTCCGTCTTCCTTACGCTTAGGCGCCGAGTAATAACTCACTGCTTGATAATCGATCGGGTCGAACTTGACGAAAGCCCACTCCGGCGACTTCATCGTTTGCCAATGACGAAACGCCTTCAGTCTGTACTCCAGCATAAACTCGGGTTCATTTTTGATTTTCCAGAGCTTATGAATCACTTCTTCGTTCAGACCGGGCGGAAAAGTGTCGGTTTCCAATTCTGTGACAAAGCCTTGCTTGTATTCTTTTCCGATCAGTTGTTCGATTTCTTTTGCGCTTGCTGACATTTCGTTCTCCGTCGTTACCGGTAAAGACTCGCTACCGGCACATAAAATTCTTCCGGCTTCGATGCCGGCAAAATCAAATCCGCTAGTGTAATTGAATCAAGCGCATTAAAGATAGCTTGATTGATTTTTCCCCAACTGCCGCGGATTTCGCAGCCGCCGGCCTGTTCGCAGTTTTGTTGCGAAATACTGCATTCGGTTAAAGCAATAGGGCCTTCTACGGCGCTAATAATGCTCGCCACAGTAATATGTTCGGGTACGTTCGCCAGCTCATAACCGCCTTTCGCTCCTCGAGTCGAGCAAACTAGGCCGGCCTTGGCGAGTTGTTTTAGAAGCTTACTGACCGTTGCCGGTGCAATACCGGTTATATCGGCGATTTCATTGGCGGCATGCATCTGGAAACGGTTTTTTGCCATATAGCTTAAAATCACTGTCGCATAATCTGTTAACTTGCCTAGACGCAACATACCCTGCTCCAAAAATTCAGGACTATTTTAGTCCTATTTAATACCATAGTAAAGTACTTGGTTATTATTTTTTTTCCATTAGGCTTTTTTATGGGGTTAGGTTAATCATGGGGACGCATGCCAATAGCGCCGATGGGCTAGGCGCTGTGCTTCCAATTTTAGCGTGCGTTTTGTCGTCGTTACGGTCAAAGCACCATGGCGCCCAGTATCAAACCAATTGATGTTTAAAGCATCCAAACGTTCGATGACTTCTTGATGAGGAAATCCGAAACGGTTCTTATAACCGGATGGAATCAGTGCATAACTTGGGGAAACGGCTTGCAAAAATGCATGCATCGAAGATGTCTTACTGCCATGATGCGGAACGATCAAAATATCGGCAAGCAAATCGTAAGCGTATTTTTCAATTAACCAAGCTTCAACGTTTTTTTCAATATCGCCGGTCAACAAGATACTTCCTTGTTCTGTAACAACCTTGAGTACGCAGGAGTTATCATTATTTGAGCGAAAACTGGCCGTTTCGTCGGGCGCCAACATAATAAAAGAGACGCCGTCCCATAACCAACTTTGACCGGTTCTACAAAAATCAGCAGACACATGATCGATTCGCTCCGGCACACTACTCAAAACTGCATCCGTCCTAATACCCCTGAGTAATGAAGCCGCGCCGCCGATGTGGTCGTTATCGCCGTGACTGATAATAAGCTTATCGACTCGATCTATGCCATGATAATGTAAAAACGGCAATAAGACCGATATGCCGCTATCCGATCCGGAATCGAAACGAATTCCGGTATCGAATACCAAAACATGCTTTGCGGTTTGCACTACGGTAGCCAAACCTTGGCCGACATCGAGTAAGGTTAGCTTGACCCCGCCATCTTCCGGACGATCCAAGCTCGGAAAAAATAATGGACAAAGCATTAGGCATCCTAGCCAGCGCCCGCCTAACCCTCGTGGCGTTAATAAAATAAAAACACCCAGCACAAAAAAAGCCACTGCAATCAACGTAGGTTGAGGGTAAGAAAGTATCGCGAATGGCCAATCGGCTAATTCAGCCAAAAACCAAAACAATCCTTTTAATATTGTGTCGACTACCAACAATAAAGGTTCCGCTAACTCAGGTATCGGCCCGAGAAGAAACATGGAAGGAAGCAGAATGGGTACAACCAGAAAGCTAACGACAGGAACTGCGATTAAATTTGCCAGTGGCGCAATTAATGACGTCTGCTGAAAAAAGAATAACAATACCGGCGCAAGTGCTAATGCCATCGCCCAATGAATTTTTAGCGCCGCCAGCCAACGGTTTGTTTCCTGAAGTCGCCCCCCTGCAATGAAGACTATAAAGATAACCGCCAAAAACGAGAGCCAAAAACCGGGGGATAATATCGCCAAGGGATCCATCGACAATACGGCAAATAAAGCTAACGCTAATGTATTGGAGAGAATGACGTTTCTTTGCCAAATGACCGAGAACATAACTGCTGCCAACATGATCAAGGCACGTTGTGTCGGCACCGAAAACCCGGCCAAACTGGCATAGAGCGCAGCGATAAACAGCGCCGCAAGCGCGCCGGCATGATGGGGCGACAATCTCAATACTCCGGTTCTGGCCCAGAATTTAACGACCGTTAAATAAATCAATCCTGAAATTAGTCCGATATGCAAACCGGAAATCGCTATTAAATGAACGGTTCCGGTGTTACGGAAGATATTCCATTGCGCTGAACTAAGCTCCTGCCTATCGCCGATTGCCAGAGCCTTGATAATGCCGATTGTATCGCTTGAAACACCTGCATTATTAAGCTTATCCGAAAGTTGTTGACGCCAAGTTGAAATATTAAAAAACGATGATTTGTCCGAAACCATTACAGGCGATGGTCTATCACGAACATAACCGGTTGCCCCGATACCTTCGCTCAGTAACCAACGCTCATAATCGAAACCGCCCGGATTCAAATTGCCATGCGGTCGTTTTAGTTTGACCGAAAACGACCAATACTGTCCGGCTTTAATTTCGTCCTTGGGATTATACCAACTCAAGCGCAGTTTCTTAGGGATGCCTTCAGGACCTTGAATATCGGTTAGGTTGAAACGAACACGCCTATCGCTTTGACGGGGCAGACCGGTAATGCGTCCCTGTATCGGTATTATCTTGCTTTCCAAATCGATCGGGAGTCGATTCGATAAAGCAATCGAAGCAAAAACAATCGCCCATAGCATGCCGAACAAAAAGGTCGCGGCTTTTCGAAATTTTAGTCTGAGTAAAATTCCGATCAGAACGCAAGCAGAGGCCAGCCAATGCCAAGCATCAGGTAATTGTGTAAATTGTTGAACAATCCAAATGCCGGCTGCGAAGAAAAACGCGGATCTAGCCATCAGTTCTCCGAGTCATTTATGCTTTTTCGGCTTTAAAAAAACCTGATAAACTAAGGGTCTGAAAAACTATAATTACAAAGATCATGCCTAAAAAGCTCATCAAAAAGTATCTGCCTCATCCCGATAAAATCAAAGGACACAAAAACCTACAGTTTTTGGGTGAGCGTTTGCACGAGCCGAATTTATGGCATTTAAATCGCCGATCGGTAGCGCTAGCTTTTGCAATCGGTTTATTTACCGCCTGGATTCCTGTCCCCGGCCAGATGGCAATCGCCGCGGTTGGCGCCTTTTATTTTCGTGCTAATTTACCTTTGTCGGTCGCGTTGGTGTGGATCACTAACCCATTTACAATGCCGCCGATGTTTTATTTTGCCTATAGGGTCGGGTTGCTCCTGATGGCGAGAAAGCCGCATGACGACGTTGAATTTACCTTTGAAAATGCTATGGCGGAATTAGGCGATATTTGGGCTCCGTTTTTATTGGGTTGCTTGGTCATCGGTACAATAAGTTCAGCTGCCGGCTATTTCGGCATGAGCAATCTGTGGCGCTATCATGTCGGTAAGCGCTGGATTAAGCGGCAGAAGCGCTAGTTCCCGCGATTTATGATAAAGACCTTGAGGATGTGGTCATAAATATCCCCTTTCTATTTCCTGTAGGGTTCGGTTGCTCGATTGACAGGAGTCGGCGGCAGGGATCGTCAGGGCCAGCGTCAGAGATGACAAGGTATATTAGGACATGGCTCTAAATAACTTGTTTTTACTCCTTGTAGATCAAAAAACCGTCTACGAATAAAAAGCAAGCAAGGACCGCCGTAAACCCATCCATGGGGGCTTGTCGGCAGCTCGAACGCCAAGGATGGCGTGAATGCAAATTTTGCATGAAGCAAAAATCTGCCCTGCTGCAGACATCCCCGCTAGCCACACCTCACACCTTTATAAAGTTAGTCAACTTTACAAGTATAAAGGGAGTAGTTTCGTGCAAATGCATGAAAATCGATGAAATGTGAATGATGTAGTCTTGACAAGAGATAGAAAAGCCACATCATTTCACCTTTCACCTTTCACCTTTCACCTTTCACCTTTCACCTTTCACCATTCAGTGATTGACGATCAGACCATCTTCCATGTGCAACACGGTATCCATGCGCTGAGCCAAAACCGGATCGTGAGTAACGACCAAGAAGCTCACTTTGAGTTCGCGATTCAACTCCAACATCAATTGATAAATTTGCTCGGCCGTTTTGCTGTCTAGATTACCTGTCGGTTCGTCTGCCAATACGCATTTCGGTTGATTGATCAATGCTCTGGCAACGGCGGCCCGCTGCCGCTCTCCACCGGAAAGTTCGCCGGGCTTATGTTCCACTCGATGCCCCAAGCCGACTCGTTGCAATAGTTCATCGGCTTTATGCCGAGCTTGACCTACCGTTTCACCGCCGATCAACAAAGGCATTGCCACATTTTCCAATACGGTGAATTCGCCCAGCAAATGATGAAATTGGTAAATGAAACCCAACGAGCTGTTTCTCAGTTTATTTAATTTAGTCGAATTGACTTTATTGAGATTGACGCCGTCCAAAACGACTTCGCCGCCATCGGGTTTATCGAGCCCGCCGAGCATATGCAGTAAGGTGCTTTTGCCTGAACCCGAGGCGCCCATGATAGCCACACGTTCGCCAATGCCGATATTTAAATCGACGCCTTTCAATACATCGACATTGAGTCCGCCTTGCTTGAAACTCTTTGTCAAATCGCGGCATTGTAAAATAGTCGAATCATTCATATCTTAAAACTTCCGCGGGATTAATTTTTGATGCTTGCCAGGCAGGATAAAGGGTTGCAAGTAACGATAACGAAAAAGCCATTCCTGCGATTGTATACACATCCTCCCATTCCAGTTTCGAAGGTAACTCGCTGATGTAATAGACATCGGCCGCCATAAATTGCACGCCGAAAAATTGTTCAATCGCCGGCACAATGGTTTCGACATTCAGCGCCAAAGCAATGCCCCCTGCAGTTCCTAGTAAAGTGCCGACCACACCGATAATCGCGCCTAAAACGATGAAAATCCCCATGACCGAAGGCGAAGACAGACCCTGAGTTTTTAAAATGGCAATATCACCGCGTTTATCCGTTACAACCATGACCAGCGTCGATACAATATTGAAAGCGGCCACTGCAACAATTAACAGTAAGATGATGAACATGACCCGCTTTTCGGTTTGAATCGCGCGGAAAAAATTACTGTGTGCTTGCGTCCAATCGCTAACTCGATAATCTTCATACAATGCTTGAGCGATGGATCGACTGATCTGCGGTGCATTGAACAAATCATCAAGCTTTAAGCGTAGGCCGGAAACCGCCTCCCCCATTCTGAACAATCTTGATGCATCATCTAAATGGATAATCGCCATATTTCGGTCATACTCATACATGCCGACTTCGAACACACCGCTGACGGTAAATCGGCGCATACGAGGCAATATTCCGGCCGGCGTCGACGTAATTTGAGGAGTGATTACAGTAATTTTGTCTCCGACCATCGCACCGAGATAGGCGGCTAACTCCGCACCTAAAACGATATTGTATTCGCCGGGCATTAGTTGTTCGAGCGAACCGGCCTTCATTTTTTCGGCAACTTCGGAAACCTGATGCTCCACGCTCGGCAATATGCCGCGCAGCATCGTGCCGCTGACTCGTCGGTCCGCATTAATCATGACTTGGCCGTTAATGAAAGGGGCCGTCCCTTCTATACTAGGGTAATTGTCAATCAAACCGTTTAGTTTTTGCCAGTCCTCCAATTGACCATCAAGCCCTGTGACGGTGGCATGTGAAGTCATACCTAAAATCCGTTCGCGCAATTCCGCTTCGAAACCGTTCATCACCGACAAGACGGTAATCAATGCAGTCACGCCCAAAGCGATGCCGAGTATAGATGTCAACGTGATGAATGAAATAAATTGCGTACGGCGTTTTGCCCGCGTATAGCGCAGGCCAATATAAAAAATGAGAGGCTTAAACATTCAGTGATGGATAGAGGATGGACGGAATTAGGATTTTTTGCAATTAACGCACAATCCATATAAATACAAGCTGTGATCGGTTAACTCATAGCCCAGCTTGTCGGCAATTTCTTTTTGCCTGCTTTCTATGACCGGGTCGGTGAATTCGTCGACTTTTCCGCATTTGACGCAAACAATGTGATCATGATGACCGCCTGTATTTAGTTCGAAGACCGAATTTCCACCTTCGAAATGATGTCTTGCAACCAAACCAGCGGCTTCAAATTGAGTCAAAACCCTATAAACAGTGGCCAGCCCGATTTCTTCATTTTCACTCAACAAAATTTTGTAAACCTGCTCGGCAGTTAGATGACGATCATCTTTTTGGCTTTCAAGAATTTCAAGAATTTTAACGCGAGGTAGAGTGACTTTTAAGCCTGCGTCCCTTAAATCTTGTTTTTCCAAAATAAAATCTCCTATAAAAAAGTGGATCGTTTTGCTTTCCGGAATAAATTAAATCCGTTCGGTACCTGAAAATTTAGAGAACTGGAAGCAAAATGCTATTGTAGCCTTTTTTACCTGCAATGAGCATACAGTTTAACAGTACAGAACTGCATTCTAGGATAATTATTGTAATTGATGTAAGATTCCTGTTTTGCTTATCCCTTAGACGCTAAATGAGAAAGCCGCTTGTCTTTTCATGCTTCCTAGCAAGCTTAATACTCGCTTCATGTACAACTATCATGGAAAACTTGCCGGGCGTCTATACATTGGACATTCAACAAGGCAATATGATCGACCAGGAAACCATCGATCAGTTGCGTCCTGGCATGAATAAACGCCAAGTTTTATACATCATGGGGTCGCCCATGTTGCTCGACCCCTTTCAACAGCAACGCTGGGATTATATTTTTTCTGAACAATTGGAAGGCGGAGCTAGACTGCAAAAAAAAGTAACGCTTCTCTTTGATGAGGATCAATTGATAGGAGTACAAGGCGATTTCAGACCTAGCTCAAAGCCCACAGAACGAGTTTCGCACGAGACAACGATTGTGTTGCCCAAGCGCAAATTGGATAAAACAGTTTGGGAAAAAATAACCGGTGTGTTTGGTAGCGATGAAACATCAAGTAGCACGATCGAGTTCAAAAAACCGACCGACAACAACACAATCGACAATGATCCGCTGACCCCATCCTCTAGGATCAATTAGCCCAAAAATTCCTTTAGAGTGTTTAATTTTTTGAAGAGATTTTACAAGCTATACCTTTCGCACTTCAAATTTCGGCATTGCTTAAGGAGGCGCGGGGGTGTTCGGCCCCTCACCTAATGCTAGGTGAGGGGCCGGCATAGAGCCCACATGGACGTATCTACCCAGCACCTAAATTCCATAGCCCATTGGCCATGGTTAATTGCCTTGGATAATTCATCCAGCACCTAAATAAGCCATGATTTTGAATCATTGCCAAAGACCTATGGAATTTAGGTGTTGGGTTCACGGCGTCCTTTGACCAACACCTCGGCCGAATTTTGGTCTGCGATGAGTATAATCACTTATTCTTTTGCAGCCTTGTTTCTTCTTGACTCCTTAGGGTCGTGCAATAATGGCCGGTAAATTTCTATTCTGTCAAATTCCTTTAACACCCGATCCAGTTTACAGGCGCTACTAAAAATACCAACCTTGGCTTGAGACAAATCGATTTCAGGAAAGCGCGTTAAAACCCCCGATTTGATAATAGCTTCCTCGACTGTTGCACCTGCCGGTACTGAGGCGTTTAAAATAACCTGCTGCTCCGGTTTAGCGTAAGCGACTTCTACTCTAATGAATTTTTCAGCCATATATTTCCTTTGCACGCTCGGTAAACGAGGCCACCATGGTATTGCATATTTGATTAAAGACAGCCCCGAAAGCCAGACTCGCCAATTTTCCGGACATTTCGAACTCAAGATCCAATGAGATTTTACTCGCATCCTCCCGCAGAGGCATAAAATCCCATTTGCCTTCCAGGTGCGTGAATGGTCCGTTCAGTAATTCAATCGTAATTCGACCACCATGGTCCAATTTATTACGGGTTGCAAACGATTTTTTAAACCCTCCCTTAGCAACCATCAATTCGGCTTCAACAACATCGTCCTTACGAGACAAAATGCGACTTCCTGAGCACCAGGGTAAAAACTCCGGATACGCTTCGATATTATCGACCAGGTCGAACATCTTTTGCGCAGAGTATTTAACCAGCGCGCTTTTTTGTACCAACACCATTATTAAAGCACTCCAACCACATTCAAAAATACCAGAAAAACTGCTGCGGGAGAGACGTATCGAACCAGAAAGCGCCAGATTTGGTAATGTATTGGCTTGGAACTACGCAGCTCATGCTCGCTATCATCGGGCTTCATGATCCAACCTGCAAAAACGGCCACACAGAAACCGCCGATGGGTAACAATAAATTAGCCGTCAAATAATCCAATAAATCAAAAATGGTCCGGTCGAAAATTTTAAAATCCGACCACACATTAAAAGAAAAGACCGTACCTAACCCGACAACCCAAGTTGCAAGGCCGGCCCAAACACATGCTTTCTTGCGATCGACTTCTTTATTTTCGACCAACCACGCAACAGCCGGTTCGATTAGCGAAATTGATGAAGAAAACGCCGCAAAAACCAGTAAAACAAAAAACAAAATGCCAAACAGCCAGCCGCCGGTCATATTGCCGAATGCAATCGGTAGCGTTTGAAAAATCAACCCGGGTCCGGCAGCAACTTCCAAGTTATTTGCAAAAACAATAGGAAAAATCGCGATACCGGCCAACAAGGCAACAGCAGTATCGGCTCCGGCGATCAAGATACTCGTTCGAGTAATCGAAATG
Organism: Gammaproteobacteria bacterium; assembly: GCA_018830325.1. Lineage (GTDB taxonomy): Bacteria > Pseudomonadota > Gammaproteobacteria > Methylococcales > Methylomonadaceae > Methylotuvimicrobium. Next base: position 79,580 of record JAHJSQ010000064.1, on the reverse strand, counting down.
CTATTCGGTAAATAAGAACCGTAAACCATGATCGCGCCTATGCCTAGACTCAATGTAAAAAACGCATGCCCCATTGCGGTTAAAACGGCTTGACCGGTAATTTTGCTAAAGTCCGGGTTGAACAAAAAGTTAATGCCTTGTTGGTAAGACCCGGTCGACATTGCATATGCTACCAACAACATTAAAATGACAAACAAACCGGGCATTAAAAATCTGACTGCTTTCTCCAAGCCGCCGGCCACTCCTCTTGAGACCACTAGCATGGTCACCAGCATAAAAATACTATGCCAAAAAATCTGTTGCAGCGGGCTGCTCATTAAACTGCTAAAAGTATCTTTGATTGTTGTGCTGTCCGCACCGGAAAAGCCGCCTAAAAAAGCTTTAAAAACATAGGCAATACCCCAACCGGCTACTACACTGTAATAAGACAAAATCAAAAATCCGGAAATAACGCCTAACCAACCCACATAATGCCATTTAGGATCGGCATTCGCCTCATCAGCTAAATCGGACATCGTATTGATAGGGCTTTGCCGTCCGCGGCGACCTATGAGCGTTTCCGCAATCATAATCGGAAGGCCGATCAACAGAATACAAAGTAGATAAACGATAACAAAAGCTCCGCCACCGTTTTCTCCCGCAATATAAGGAAATTTCCAGATATTGCCTAAACCGACCGCCGAACCGGTTGCCGCTAGAATGAATGCTAAGCGCGACGACCATTCACCATGAATTGATTTCTTTGTTTGCGTCATTTCCGTGCCTGTTCTTTGCTATAAAGCTAAATAATTATCGATAAATCGAGTAAAATACCAAAATTATTAGATCCCGTCAGTTTATAAATCCACTTAACACGCCATGGCCGATAAAAAATCGAAGAAAAAAAACAAGTCACAGAACAATACCATCGCCACCAATCGCCAGGCTACGCACGAATATTTTATTGAAGAACGCTTCGAAGCGGGTTTAGTCTTAGAAGGCTGGGAAGTCAAAAGCCTGAGAGAAGGCCGGGCGCAACTAAAGGAAAGTTATGTGCAAATCAAGCGCGGCGAAGCGTGGTTGTATGGTGCGCATATCTCGCCGCTATTATCCGCTTCCACACACGTCAATCCGGATTCCATACGCGGTAGAAAGCTTCTGCTGCATCGTCAAGAACTGAACAAATTGATAGGTAGCGTCGAGCGCAAAGGGTATACGTTGATTCCCTTATCGATGTATTGGAAAAACGGTCGAGCCAAAATTGAAATCGGCTTGGCCAAAGGCAAAAAATTACATGACAAGCGGACAGCGTCGAAGGACCGAGATTGGCAACGTGAAAAAGAACGCTTGATGAAACACGCTTAAAAAATAGTTAGCGGTTAACTGTCAGCAGTGAGCGGACGGAAGTACTTCGGCCTGTCGCTCGTTCCCAAGCTCATTGCTGGGGAATGGGGTACGAGATGCTCCCCCTTCGACAAAAGCTCAGGGCATGAGCTTCTCGAAACCGGTAAGCAAGAGCTTACGTGAAGGGTCGCTCAAACAAGAGTTTGGAAACAGCTTTTCTCTCAGTTTTTACAAATAAAGTTGGAATGGCACCATAGCGCTATAAAATTTATTATTTTTCTAATATTCAAAAACTTATATCCAGAAAATATTAATACTGGGTTAACATAACAATCGATAACAATGACTTTGATTGAATTTCTCGACAAATTAAAATCCAATAAACCGGTCGGTTTCGATGAAACGATGGCCGTGATTGCCGAACACTACGAATATCAAGCAGCCGAATTTAGCAACGGCCTTGATGATAATGAATTGATCAATAAAGCCGGTACAAACGAAGGGTCCTGCAAAATTTTCGCATTCGCAAAAATGAACGGACTCGACGCGCAGCAAACCCTCAATCTATTCGGCGATTATTACCGCTTGGACGTGTTGAACGATCCGACCGGAACCGGCCATCAAAACATCCGAAATTTCATGCACTACGGCTGGCAAGGCATACAATTCAAGAGTATGCCGCTCACGCTCAAATAGCCGTTTCGGAGCGATGCCTGCGTCGCGTCTAATAACAAAATGGATATCGATTTTCTGATCGTAGGACAAGGACTGGCCGGAAGCCTGCTTGCCTTTGAACTGATACAACGCAACGCACGGGTCATGGTCGTCGACGACGGCCGCGAAAATGCTTCGCAAGTCGCGGCCGGCCTCATTAATCCTGTTACCGGCATGCGCTTGGTCAAATCCGATCGGGTCGACGATTGTTTGCCGGAAGCGAAAGCGCTCTACAGCCGCCTGTCGAAAATTTTCGACCGGACTTTCTTCGTAGAAAAAACGATGTTTCGCCTGTTGCGCAACGAGATCGAAGTCGCACAATCGCAAAAACGCTTGAATGCCCCGGAATATGGCGCCTACCTATCGAAAATACATCCACGAGAGTCATTCGCTTATCCGTTCCAAGACTGCTGCTGGCTATTGGAGCAAAAACAAACCGGCTATCTAAATACTCGTCCGCTGCTCAATGCTTTGCGGGACTTCTTTATCGGACTCGACAGTTATCGAAAAATCTCGATCGATTTTCGCGGCACACAAGTCTTTGAGTCTTTCTACCGGCAAGGACTCAAGCCGAAACGGGTCATTTTTTGCGAAGGATACCGTTTAATCTATAACCCATGGTTTTCCTGGCTACCGTTGCAAGCGGTCAAAGGCGAGATACTGACCATCGAAAGCGATTTTGCCTTACCGGAACAGATCATCAATTTCGGCAACTGGCTGATTCCCATCGGGAAAAATCGTTGCCGGACCGGTGCGACATTCGACAGGCATTGCACCGATACAGCCATTACAGAGCAGGCCAAGCATCAATTGATTCAATCGCTTGCCAAGATAGATCCACGTTTCGAGTCCAAAACGCGCATCGTCGATCAACAAGCCAACATCCGCCCCTGCACGCCGGACCGAATGCCTTTTCTAGGCAGGCATCCCGCAAATCCCAAGCTTTGGGTATTCAACGGTTTCGGCGCCAAGGGCAGCCTGCAAATTCCGTGGTACAGCCGTCATTTAGCCGATGCCTTACTTAACGGCTCAGACTTGGATAACCACTGCAACATCCAACGTTATTATGAAACGCATTTCTTTGGTTCACGAAGCGCATAAAGCCGTACAGACTGTATTGCAAGCCGGCGATTACACGATCGATGCCACGGTCGGCAACGGGCACGATACGCTGTTTCTGGCTCGACAAGTCGGCCCCGGCGGGATCGTGTTCGGTTTCGATATTCAACAAAGCGCGATCGATCAAACGCGGTGCAGACTCGAACAGGGAAAAATCGACACGCCGGTTGAGCTGTTCATGGCGAGTCATGCGGAAATGACAAACACGGTTCCCGCACAATTTCACGGTCGAATCAAAGCGGTCATGTTCAATCTGGGATATCTTCCAGGCGGCGACAAATTGCTGATCACTCGAACCGATACGACGATTGCCGCGCTGAATCAGGCTCTTCGAATGCTTGCACCGGCTGGATTATTGACGATACTTGCCTATCCGGGCCATCCCGGCGGCGATCAGGAAGCCGATGAAGTCGACAAATGGTGCGCCGGATTGGAGGGTTCCCGTTACGATAAGTCATCCATCAACAGTCAGGAAAATCAAAATGATAATACGCCCCGGCTATACCTCGTTAGACCAATCTGAAATTTTAGAACACGAGTTAAGCGTCACTTAAGTTTTATATGCTTGGCCTTTGACCGGTCATATCGATTCCTCTATACTTTAATAGCGATACGATACTATTTATTACTACAACGGAGAGAATCAATGTCTAAATTCAAACCCATCGCAATGGCTTTAGTTTTGACATTCGGTGCTTATGCTCCAAGCAGTCATGCGGAGGAAAGCTATTTTTCACAAGTTGGCGATAAGTTTTTAACCGGGTTTGCAAACATTTTTACCGGTATCGGAGAAGTACCTAAAAATATCGTCTATGCCAGTAAAAAAACCAATCCGGTCGTCGGTTCAACCGGAGGTTTGATCAACGGTACATTGCATACATTGGGAAGAACCGCATCCGGAGTCTTTGACGTGATAACCAGTCCGATTCCAACCAAAAGCATGGTAGAACCCAAATATGTTTGGTCGGAATTCGATCAAACCACAACCTACGGCGGTACTTTCAAGTAATCTCCAACCCTGCTCCCCGAAATTCTTCGGGGGAGTTTTTTTGTCCTTTCCGATCTCAATTTTTCCTTAAAAAGTTACCCACAAAAGCTGTGGATAACTCTGTGGATTGATTGTTTTTTTAATCGCTAAAGTACCGGTTTTATTGCGCTTCGGTTAAATTGTCCAAAATCGATACAGGCAGCTTATTAAACCGAAAATCAATAACTTACATTGAAACTTGATGTTTCAATGGCTTATGGAAACAAGCTGGATAAGTCCTTGATTTATGCTGTGCACAACTCGTAGCGACTCCGAACTATTGCCGCTGATCCCAGGCCTTTTCGATGCAGGCGACCGGGCACGCATAGACCTTGTTGGTTTCCACCTGTTCGGCGGCCATAATCCATTTCGGACGCATCGTTTGCAGCCAGCAATGCACAATCAACTTCGCCATAACCGGCCTCGATTTAATTGAATCCGGCCTGCTGTAGTTTTCGGCGGGGTTCTCATGACGCAGGTCCTGAATGCTCGATGCTGCGACGATGATCGATACTTCGTTTAGATACTGATATTCGTCCGCGCATAAACAGTTACTGCTTGACTCTTAATTTGGCCGACAATTTTACGCAATCAGATATAGCTATATTGACAAGCAGAGGGATATTAATTAAAATTTTTTACAAATAAGAATCATTATCGTTTGTATTATGATATGATTTTATTTTGCAATATCTACTCAAATCGATGATTCGCATTGAAGACGTAGAGACAATCGATATATCTTCAAAGCATCGGCATAGGAGGATCATGAACAACGAATTCAACACGCCATTGTTGAACGACGCGCAAACGAAACAAACGACCGAGACCGAAAAGCGCAGAATCAGCAGTCAGGCTCTCTTCGGTTCCCAGAGAGAAATTCTGATTACCCACTCAGATGACGTGTATCGCCTGCGTATCACCAACAACGGCAAATTGATTTTGACCAAATGATATCTGCGTCGATTCGTTCGCCATATGGCTACACGAGAACCCACCGTGTGTTCTATTGACATTGAAGACATGCTTTGAGGATTATGATTGGATTAAAAATAAAACTTCCGTCAGACGTAACCTGCGACGTCGAGTATTCGCGATTTGCAACAATACCGAGTGCTGTGTATGGCTAAGCCGCGCAACACGATTAATATGCATTTCAACCCCAAACCTATCAGCCACCCAGCAATTTCCCGCCAGGCAGCCAGAATCATGAATCGAGCAATTTTGAGAGAAAGTTTATGCCGAAACAATATTCGCCTGCAAAAGGATCAAACGCAGCTGCCGCTCTAATTGCGCTCGTGCCGCTGAGCGCCGCGCTCAGCACTGTGGCATTGGCCGAAGAACCGGAAAGATCTGAAGATAAAACGACCGAAGTCCAGGCTATTGTCTTGCCGGAAATGAAAATAACCGAAAAAGCTGATGCCGAGGGTTACCGGGCAATCGATAGCCGCGTCGGCACCAAGACCGATACACCGCTAATCGAAACGCCGCAGTCCATCTCTGTCGTCACCAACGCCCAGATGGAAGCGCAAAACGTGAGCAACCTAGCGGAAGCCCTGCGCTACACTCCGGGCATTCAGAGCGAAACATTCGGCTTCGAACCGCGATTGACATTCATTAAAATCCGCGGCTTCGACGCTACCGATACCGGCGTCTACCGAGATGGACTCAAACTCAGTAATCCGGGGTTTTCCGTGGGCTACAGCTTGGAGCCTTATGGAGCCGAACGCGTTGAGGTACCCCGAGGTCCGGTCTCCGTGCTTTACGGCCAAGCCAGTCCGGGCGGCATGGTTAATTATGTGACCAAGCGGCCGGTCTTCGATTCGTTTGGCCAAATCAGATTCGAGGCCGGTTCTTTCGAACGGTTGCAAGGCGAAGTCGATGTCGGAGGAACGATCGACGAAAGGAAAACGCTTGCTTACCGCTTGACCGGATTGGTACGCGACAGCGACACGCAGATCGATTTCGTCGAGGACAACCGAATTTACGTCGCGCCGGCTCTCACCTGGAAGCCCACCGAGGACACCACTCTGACCTTCCTAAGCCACTACCAAAAGGACGACACCAAGGCGTCGCAGCGGCTTCCGGCGGAAGGAACCTTGCGTTCTAATCCGAACGGAGAAATTCCGACGGACCGCTTCACCGGCGAACCCAATGTCGACGGCTACCAGAGAGAAGAATTCTCCGTTGCCTATCTGTTGGAGCACCGCCTCAACGAGGCCGTCACACTCCGGCAGAACGCACGCTATTATAGTAATGAAGTGGACGATCGCACCATCTTTCCGACCGCCTTGCTGGGAGATCGGCGCACGGTCAGCCGCGCCCTATTCGAAAGCTTCGGCGAAGTGCGCGGCTTCACTCTGGACAACCAAGCACAGTTCGAATTCACGACGGGGCCGTTGGGACACATGTTGCTGTCGGGGGTCGATTTTCAACATACCGACTCCGAATCCCTCCAGACCTTCGGCGCTGCCCCCACTCTGGATCTTTTCAATCCGGTGTATGGTGCGCCCGTGGCCTCCGCAGCAACCTTCAAGGATGAATTATCCACTCAGGATCAAATCGGTCTTTATTTGCAAGACCAAATTAAGGTCGATGAAAAATGGCGGGTCTCCCTGGGTGGCCGTTACGATTTCGCCGACAGCGAAACCACCAATCGCCTCACCGGCGTTCGCACTCGGCAGAACGACAGCGAATTCACCGGCCGCGCCGGTCTGGTCTACTTAGCCGATAACGGTTTGGCGCCATACTTCAGTTATGCCCGTTCGTTCCTGCCGGTAATGGGCACGGACGCATCCGGTAAAACCTTCGTGCCGGAAACCGGAGAGCAATACGAATTCGGCGTCAAGTATCAGCCGGCCGGTTACAACAGCTTCATCACAGTCGCCTATTTCGATCTGACGCGGAAAAATTTTCTCACGCCCGATCCTATGACTTTCATCAATGTGCAAAGAGGCGAAGCGCATTCCCGCGGCGTCGAACTGGAAGGCGTCGCCAGCTTGGAAAATGGCCTGAACTTAACCGCCAGTTATACCTACACGGATGCTGAAGTCACCGAGAGTTCGTTTGCTGCGGAAATCGGCGAGCCCCTGGAATACGCACCCGAACACAAGGCGTCCCTGTGGACCGATTACACCATCCGGACCGGAATCGCCCAAGGGCTTGGCTTCGGCGGCGGGGTTCGCTTCCTTGGGCCGTCATACGGAAACAGCTTTGCTGCCCGCAACGATATTCGGATACCGGGAGCGGTTTTAGTCGACGCCGCAGTTCATTATGAATGGAAGAATTTTCAGTTGGCCGTCAACCTGCACAACGCCTTAGACAAGGAATACATTGCCACCGCCTTCACGAGCGGCGGTGAATTCGCCACATTCGGTCCAAGGCGCGCTGTTACGGGTTCCATCGCTTACAACTTTTGACGAAAGCCTTGAATCATGCGGTTTGATCTCCTGAAAATTTGACTCTCAACGAAGAATAAGAACATGAACAGCGACACAACATTATTAACACTCGTCCAGACGGACAATGGAAAAAATGAAGGCAACTTCAAATATCGTGAGCACATATTCACTGACAAGAATCTCGACTTTTACGAAAGCAGTCTGCTTCAAGGCATCAAATTGGTTCGAAACACTTTGACAACGGCCGCCAAACCGTTCAGCGGCGTTCTACCTCAGGAACTAGCGACAGAAATCGACGCTATCGACATCAATCGTCCTCACGATGAAGTTTCCGATGCCTTGGCTGAGCTCAAGGCGATATACCTTGACCATGCGGTCTACTTTCATCATCCGCGTTATGTTGCACATCTGAACTGCCCGGTCATGGTACCTGCCCTTCTGGCGGAAATTCTGTCGTCCTCAATCAACTCCTCGGTTGATACTTGGGATCAAAGCGCAGGTGCAACACTGATCGAACAGAAGTTGATCGACTGGACAGCCGAAAAAATCGGGCTGGGCGCTTATGCCGACGGTATATTTACCAGCGGCGGAACCCAGTCTAATCTTATGGCCATACTGCTGGCAAGGGACAATTTTTGTTCCGGAAAGTGGCCGGAGTGCAACAATAGAACCCAAGGATTGCCGGACCAATTCCGGAAACTTCGCATTTTCAGTTCCGAGGCGAGCCACTTCAGCGTGCAAAAAGCCGCGGCCATTTTGGGCCTGGGCTATGAGTCGGTAATTACGGTTCCTTGCGACCGATACTTCAGAATGGATATTCAGGCTCTAAAACGAAGCATCGGAAGCTGTTTGGCCGATGGACTGATACCGATGGCGATCGTCGCTACCGCCGGAACCACCGATTTCGGAAGCATCGACCCCTTACCGGAAATCGCCGAAGTGAGCCGCACCCACGGACTCTGGCTGCACGTCGACTCCGCCTACGGCTGCGGCTTGTTGGTTTCCCGAAAATTTCGCCATTTGCTGGCAGGCATCGAGTCCGCCGATTCGGTCACAGTGGACTATCACAAATCGTTTCTCCAGCCGGTGAGCTGCAGCGCCTTTCTGGTCAAGGACAAGCGCCATTTCGCCGCCATCCGGCACCATGCCGATTACCTAAACCCCGAAAGCGAAGCAGAAGATGCCGTACCCAATCTGGTCGAAAAGAGCATTCAGACCACCCGCCGATTCGATGCGCTGAAACTCTGGCTCACCCTGCGCACGCTTGGAGCCGACCAGATCGGAGCGGCTTTCGACCACACGGTTCATCTGGCTAAACAGACCTATCTGTTGCTGTTGTCGGACCCCGGCATCGAAACCCTTCATCAGCCGCAGCTCGGCACAGTAGTATTCCGTTACCGGCCTTCGCGCCGGCATTCCGATCAGGAACTGGACGACGCCAATGCCTATATCCGCAAAGCCCTGCTCAGATCGGGCGAGGCGCTGATAGCGGGGACCAAGGTACGCGACCGGCGATATCTCAAATTCACCCTGCTCAACCCGTGCACCACCATTCACGACATGCAAGCGGTGCTCAAGCTGATCAAACATCACGGGCAAATCTACTTCAAAAAGCAGGGCCAGAAGCCAAAACATGCGGCCGTTGGGCTTGTCGCTCAAACCTTCATGGGGGATGTGTGCGATGCATGAGACGACTTACGACGTGATCGGTATCGGCGTGGGACCGTTCAATCTGAGCTTGGCCTGCCTACTGCAGCCCATTCCAGAGGTCAAGAGCCTGTTCCTGGAAAAAAAACCGGGCTTCAACTGGCATCCGGGCATATTGTTGGAAAACGCGCACCTGCAGACGCCTTTTCTCTCGGACCTGGTCACTCTGGCCGATCCCACCAGTCCTTTCAGCTTCCTGAAATACATCAAGGAGAAAGGCCGAATCTACTCCTTCTATATCCGGGAAAATTTCTTTCTGCAGCGCAGCGAGTACAACCAATACTGTCAGTGGGCGGTAAGCAGACTGGACAATATCCGCTTCGGCATGGAAGTGGAACGCATCGACTACAGCGAAAGTTTGAACTGTTATGTCCTGACAACCCGAAGCGCAAGTACCGGGCAAGAGGAAAATTTTCTCGCCAGGAAACTGGTCCTGGGGACCGGCACTGTGCCCTATATTCCCGATTGCTGCCGCCCCATTGCCGAACAGGCGGCCCACTCGTCAAGCTACTTAGCCCGGAAACGAATGCTGCAGGAGAAAAAGTCGATTACCGTGTTGGGCAGCGGGCAAAGCGCCGCGGAAATCATCTACGACCTGCTGCAGGACATCGACCGATACGGCTACGAGCTAAGTTGGATTACGAGGTCGCCGCGCTTCTTGCCCTTGGAATACAGCAAGTTGACACTGGAAATGACGTCGCCTGAATACGTCGATTATTTCCATGGCCTACCCGCCGGCAAGCGCGACGCCTTGATCGGCAAACAAAAAAATCTGTACAAGGGCATCAACGGCGCTTTGATCAACGACATTTTCGACCTGATGTATGTCAAACGTCTCAAGGGCGACATGTCGGTCAATCTGTTCACCAATTCCGAATTGACGGGTGCGGCATACGACCGCAATGCGGACGGTTTCGAACTGACCTTCTTTCAACAGGAACAGGAAGCAGCCTATCGTCACTTCAGCGAAGGTCTGGTTTTGGCGACCGGATACGCCTACCGCCAGCCGGATTTCGTAGCGGGCATCAGCGAACGAATTCGCCGAGACAAACAGGGACGCTATGCCGTGGCGCGGAACTACAGTATCGACCGGAACGCCGGTGAAATATTCGTCCAGAACGTGGGACTCAACACCCATGGTTTCGTGACGCCCGACCTGGGCATGGTCTGTTACCGCAACGCCTGCATCATCAAGGAAATCACCGGCCGGGAATACTATCCGATCGAACGGCGCATCGCCTTTCAGCAGTTTTCGGTACCGGAAGAAAAAATGATCGCAGCAGAGCCGGTAGAGGCAAGAGTATGACAGCCTGTTCGAAATTTTTTTTGGTCGCCATGATTGGCGTTTCCGTGATCAGCGATTCTATGCTCATGCCCTTTTATCCGCAGTTCTTCGAGGCCGCATTTTCGGTTACCGACCCGCAACAGACCGGACTTTATCTAAGCGCCGTTTGTCTCGCCGTGATGGTGTCGTTTCCCGTATGGGCCGCGGTTTCCCGACAGATACCGGTGCTCAGGCTCTTGATTTATACTCAGTGTGCCGCCGGCCTGCTGAGCCTTTTGTGTTACCGCGCGGACTCGCTGGCGTATTTCTGGCTGATGTCGCTGACCATGCTGCTGTTCAAAGGCAGTTATTTGCTCATCTACCCCTATATCATGAGCCTTGAACCCAAAGATAAACACGGCCGAACCATAGGAATGCTTGCCGTTCTCGTACATCTAGGCGGAATCTTGGGGGCTGCTGCGGGTGGAGTGGTGCTGGAGGGCTTCGAGCCGCGGCAAGCGTTCCTTGTGATGGCTGCGGGCGATTTCGTACAAATGCTGGTATGCGTATTTCTCCCCTCACCGACCGCATCGGAACCTGAAACGTCGAAAACTCCGGGCGGGCCGGAACCTGCCGGAGTTCCCTCCGGCATTATCTTGAGACTCGGCCTGATCATGCTGCTGTTTTATTTCAGCGTATTTCTGACACGCCCCTTTTTCGCCAGCTATTGGAAATCGATTTCCTCGTGGGACGGCGAGATCGTCTCGGGCTTAGTTTTCGCCATACCCGGTGCGATGGCACTCCTGGCCTTGTGCCTGAAAAGCGGCACGACGGCTAAAAACGGTATCATTCCGGCGATCCTTGCGGGCACTACCGGTCTGCTGCTTCAGGCTTCCGGGCAGGAGGCGCTGGTGCTGTCGGGGCGCTGCCTGTTCGGCTGGGCGTTGTTCAAAGCGACCGTGCGCCTGGATTGGTTGTTTTTCAAATCCGCCAGTTCACATTCCTATGCCGCCGACTTCAGCAAAATCTATTTTTTCCAAAGCCTCGGGGCCCTGGTCGCATCCTATGCCGCCGGTTCCATCGTGGCGGAGTATGGCCTGCAGGCGACCTTTCTCGCCGGCGCGATCGGGTTGGCGGGCACGGCCTGCCTGTATGCGCTGCTCTTCAAGGCCAGGGCGAAATCGACCGCGGCCGTGCTCGAAACGCTCTGACCCCCATGATCCTATATTCAAATTATCAACGAAAACGAACCACCATGAACACAGAATTCCAAAATTTCAACAGATTCGTAGCGTCGATAGGCACTTTCCGTTTGCGTCCTTTGACTATTCCTAACGACATCGACCTGATCCACCGCTGGGTCAGTCTGGACTATGCCTGTTACTGGGGAATGCAGGGTTTCTCTTTGCAACGGGTCGAAGAGGAATACCGGCAGATCTGCGAGCAGGCTTCGGTCTATCTGGGCTATTGCGACGAAACGCCGGCGTTTCTACTGGAATGCTATGATCCGAGACTCGATCCGGTCGGCGAACACTATGCTCCGCAACCGGGAGATCTGGGCATGCATATCCTGGTAGCGCCGGCCGTGCGCCCTATCCCCAATTTCACTCGAGCAGTGTTCTCAGTGATCATGGATTTCATGTTCAGCGACCCGGCGGTGCAAAGGGTCATTGTCGAACCGGATATCAACAACAAGAAAATTCATGCGCTGAACAGGTGGGCGGGCTTCGAATACCGGAAGATCATAGAACTACCCGGCAAGCAGGCGCACTTGGCGTTCTGTACCCGGGAGCAGTTTCGATGCGCACTGGACAAAGCTTCAAAACCCGAGGAGCTTGTTTCGCACCTGCAGCCCGATCTGTGGACTCGAGCAAACAAACATCACCTGCGCAAGGCCATCAGTGAGTTCGCCCACGAATCGCTGATCGAGCCGGAGCTGCTCGAGCACAAAGGCGATTGGGGATGCTACCGGGTCTCCACCGACATGCCCGGAATCGAGTATCGTTTCCGCGCGCGGGTGTTGAGCCTGGAGCATTGGCACATCGATCCGGATTCCCTGGAGAAATTCGTCAACGGCGAGCCTGCGGAACCGGACTCCCTGAGTTTCATCGTCGAAATCCGCAACCGGCTGGGAATCGCTCCCGCCATGCTGCCCACTTACATGGAGGAAATCTGCAGCACCTTGTACAGCAGCGCTTTCAAGCACGCCAAGACCGGCGTCGATGTCCCGGCCTTGCTTCATGCCGATTTTCAGACCCTGGAAACCGCCATGATGGAAGGCCATCCCGCCTTTCTCGCCAACAACGGCCGCATCGGTTTCGATGCCGCCGACTATCATGCCTATGCGCCCGAGGCTGCCTCGCCGGTCAGGCTGATCTGGCTTGCAGCGCACAAAAGCAAGGCGGAGTTCTCATGCACGGAGGACCTATCTTATCCGCAGCTAATGGAACAGGAACTGGGCGCCAAAGCCCTGGAAAAATTCAGCCGCCTACTGGAACGACAAAGCCTGGCGCCCGACGATTATTGGTTCATGCCGGTTCACCCTTGGCAGTGGTACAACAAGCTGGCGGTGGTTTTCGCCGCCGACATCGCCGCGCGCGAATTGGTCTGTCTGGGCTACGGAGACGACCGGTATCTAGCCCAGCAGTCGATCCGCACGTTCTTCAATACCAGCCATCCCCACAAGCGTTATGTGAAAACAGCATTGTCCATCCTCAACATGGGATTCATGCGCGGGCTGTCTCCCTATTACATGAGCACAACCCCCGCCATCAATGACTGCATCAACGATCTGATCGAGCAGGATCCCTATCTCTCGGAAAAACGTTTCAGCATCCTGCGCGAGGTCGCGGCGGTCGGCTACCGCAACCGCCATTATGAGGGGGCCGCAGACAAGCATAGCCCCTACCGGAAAATGCTGGCGGCATTGTGGAGGGAAAGCCCCGTGCCCGGGCTGCAACCCGGCATGAGGCTGATGACCATGGCCGCACTGCTGCACGTCGATGTCCGCGGAACGGCCCTGCTGCCTGAACTGATCAAAGCCTCCGGCATCGACACGGAAGCGTGGCTGCGCCGTTACCTGGACTGCTATCTGAGCCCCCTGTTACACTGCTTTTATACCTACGACCTGGTGTTCATGCCTCACGGCGAAAACCTGATCCTGGTGTTGGAAAACCATGTACCGGTGCGGGCTATCATGAAGGATATCGCAGAAGAAGCGGCGATCATGAACAAGGATCTGGTTTTGTCGGAAAAAGTGCAGAGGCTAGCAGTGTACGTGCCGGAAGAATTGAAGATCCTGTCCATCTTCACCGACTTCTTCGACTTGATCTTCCGCTATCTGGCGCACATCCTGTTTTCCCATGATAACTATCCGGAAAAAAAGTTCTGGCGACTCGTGGCCGACTGCATCCTGGCCTATCAGCGCAGCCATCCCGAGCTGGCGGACAAATTCGCACGCCACGACCTGTTCGCGCCTGAGTTCATCCGCTCCTGCCTGAACCGGTTGCAGCTCGGAAACCCTCAGCAGATGATCGATTTGGCCGACCCGGCGAAAAATCTGAAGTTTGTCGGCACCCTGAAAAACCCCATCGCCGAATTCAGGCCCGAAGCGATGCGGCACGAATCGGAGGAGGCCTGCACATGACCGGGCGGGAATCGGGTGCTGCGACCGCCATGCCGGGCCACCGGTCTATAAAGATCTGGTACTGGCTGCACAAGTGGACCAGCTTGATTTGCACTCTATTCATGCTGCTGTTGTGCCTGACCGGTCTGCCTCTGATCTTCACCGATGAGATCGACCATGAGTTGGGTTATCGTACCGAAGCTCCGGCGCTGCCCGAAACAGGGCAACGGGCGGATCTCGACCGGATCGTCGCCGATGCGCTGGCGCGCAAGCCGGGGCATGCCGTACAGTTCCTGGTGGGCGATGCGGACGAGCCGAACCTTTGGCATGTCAGAATGAGCGAGACGGTGAATGCAGCAGAAGCCTCCGCGTTCTATAGCTACGATGCGCGCACCGGCGAGTTTCTTCAGGAATATCCGCTCGGGAAAGGCGTCATGAACGTGCTGCTTCGTCTGCACGTCGACCTGTTCGCAGGGCTCCCCGGCATGCTGTTTCTCGGTTTCATGGGCGTGCTGCTTCTGATCTCGCTCGTCTCGGGCACGGTGCTTTACGGCTTTTACATGCGCAAGCTGCGCTTCGGCACGGTCCGCCGGAATAGATCGCAACGGGTCAAATGGCTCGATCTGCACAACATGCTCGGCATCGCCACCCTGGTTTGGCTGTCAGTCGTTGGCGCGACCGGCGTCGTCAACACTCTCTCGGAGCCTATATTCAATCGCTGGCAGGCGACCGAACTGGCCGACATGACGGCGCCTTACAAGAACCTGCCGTCAATGGCCGGTAGTCCTGCCGTCGGGAGCGCCGTAGCCGCCGCCTACGCAAACGAACCAGGGATGACGCTCAGTTTCATGGCGTTTCCCGGCAACGGTTTTGCAGGGCCTCGTCACTTCGTCGCATTCATGCAAGGAGACACGCCCTTGACTTCCAAACTGCTCAAGCCGCTACTCATCGATGCCGAAACCGGCAAAGTGGTAGACAGACGCGAGTTACCTGTTTACGTTAGCACTCTATTGCTTTCCCGGCCTCTACACTTCGGCGATTACGGCGGCCTACCGATGAAGATATTCTGGGCGCTCCTGGATCTCATCGCCATAGTCGTCTTGATCAGCGGTCTGTATCTGTGGATAAAAAAACGCCATGTCTCCTTCGAAGCCCGCTTCGGTTTAGCGCCGCTACCGGCTCAATCTCGCGAACCGGCTTAGTTGAAAAGTCGTCATGCGCAGCACACTGAATAAGCGGCAAATTTGGGGAATTCCGCTCCTGCTAGGCTTGACTACAGCGGTTGGACTCATCGCTGCGCTGATGGGTGACGGTGTATTGGATGTGGTTTCTTGGATCGCCCTGGCCATTCCCATTGCAACTATACTGCGCCATACACTGCGGAAGTTTTGACTGCAAGGATGGAATTCGAAAACCACCGATATCACAAGCAAATTGTTGACAGAGAAATACTGGTTTTTTTCAAGCCGGTTCTGATTCGATTTCAGATCAAAACGTTACTCACGTAACGACACCGAACCATTACGCTTGAAAAAGCATTTCACCACGAAGAGCATGAAGAATAAGAAGTTTAATTTAATAACTCGTTACGCGTTTGTATAAAACTTTCGCTCATCCGAGAGGTTAGAGAGGATGTCCGGCAACCTTTGAATTACTTTATGAACTTCATGGTTAAACTACCGATTTTAGGATTGCTGCTGATCCCAGGCTTTTTCGATGCGCTTTTCCGAAATAGGATATGGTGTTTTTAGTTGCTGAGCGAACACCGACACGCGAAATTCTTCGAGCATCCAGCGGAACGCTTCTTGTTCCGGCAGCACGACGGTTTTCTTGGCCCGGTTCGCGACATCTTTCCAGTAGCGCGTGCAATAACGCTGCACGAGCGGAATTTTCGGCGCATCGCCGGCGATTTTATCGAGACGGTAATCGATCGCCTTCAGATACCGCGGTATTTGCTTGAGTTGCGTCAGCGGCGTATTGCGAATAAATCCCGAATAAATCATCAGGTTCAACTGTTCGTTAATATCGATGACCGAGGCGTTGTCTTGCTGCAAACGAGATAGCCGGTTTTTGATCGCAACAATAATCTCGACGATGTCCAGCGCGATTCTGCCCACTTCGTTCGAAAACGAAATCAGTTCGCCTTTGTGCTCTCGAATGCTCTGTTCGAAAGCCGACTGCGACCTGATCGAACGGTCACCGACAAACAATTCCGAAAACACCGTATAGAGCAAGTCTTCCTTGTATGAAATGCCGTGATAGTCCTTCAACAGCGGATGATCCGGTAATTGATTGACGAAGAGCTCCGCAGCCGGCTTATGTGGCATATTTTTCGTCAGATAAGTTTTTTCCTTTTTCAATTGTAATTGGAACAACCGGGTCAAACCGGCTCTGTGCAATCGGTCGGCTTTTTCACGCGTATCGAAAATCTTGACGCCGACCGAATCGCCTTCGTCGACGATTGCAGGGAAGCCAATGAACGACTGACCTTCGTGTATGAATTCATAGGTTTCCGGCAAATCATCGAAGGCCCATTGAATGCAGCCTGTGAAATTCAATTCATCGGCGGCCTTCTTGTCGAAACTTTCGCCGGCCTCGACCGCATATTTATCCTGCAGTTTTTTTAGATCACGGCCGTAGTCGAGCAACTTACCGTGCTCGTCGACGATGCGGAAATTCATCGTCAAGTGCTCGGGCAGGGTTTCCGGATGCCACTCGGTCAACGGGATCGCCTCGCCGGTCAATTTGCGCAGGCGCATACCGAGCCATTCATATAATGAACCTTTAAAATCAGGCTCGATTTCGAGACACTGCTTGGCCGTTTGTGGCACCGGCACGAAATGCTTGCGTAGCTGTTTCGGCAACGACTTGATTAACGCGATTATTTTTTCCTCGATCATGCCCGGCACCAACCAATCGAAAGGTTGCGCGCTCACTTGATTGAGTTGATGTACCGGAATGACCGCGGTCACGCCGTCTTCATCGTGACCAGGTTCGAAGCGATATTGCAAAGCGAAGGTTAGGCGTCCGACTTTCTTGCTGTCCGGAAAATCCCATTCGTTGATGAAATTATCCTGTTCCCGCGTCAAATCCTCCTTGGTTAGGAACAAAAATTTCGGGTTGTCGCGCTCGACGCTTTTACGCCACTGATCGAACGTAATACCGTTGACGACCGATTCGGGAATTTTTTTGTCGTAAAACTGATACAACCATTCCTCGTCCTCGATCAAATCGACGCGCCGGCCCTTGTGCTGAATGTAGCCGACTTCTTCGAGTAATTGCTGATTGGCCTTGAAGAACGGCGCATAGGTTTGATAATCCTGATTGACAAGACCGAAACGAATGAAATAATCGCGCGCCGCCTTCGGATCGACGTGTTCGTATGGAATCTTGCGCTTCGCCCGCAAAGTCAAACCGTACAGTAGCGTGCGCTCGTAGATGCCGCTACGACCGGCCTTTTTCTCCCAATGCGGATCATAATAATTACGCTTGACCAGATGTCCGGAACAGGCTTCGATCCATTCCGGTTCTATGCGTGCGACCGTGCGTGCATAAACCTTGCTGGTTTCGACCTGCTCGGCGGCCATGATCCATTTCGGACGCGCCTTGTGCAGTCCCGAACCCGGAAAGATGAAAAACTTGAGTCCGCGCGCGCCGAGATATTCGTATTGTTCGTGCCGGAAGCCGATATTCGACAACAGGCCCGGTAGCAATGCACGGTGAATTTCGCCGTAACCGGCCTCAATCATGTTCGGCTTCAGCTTCAACTCGCCTTTGATCACCTGCATGATCTGCGCATGAATGTCGAACCATTCCTTCATGCGGACATAGGATATAAACTGATCCTTGCAATATTTGCGAAGCTTGTTGTTCGACAGATGCTTTTTCTGCTCCTCGAAATGATTCCATAGATTCAGCAAGGTCAGAAAGTCTGATTCTTCATGACGGAAAACGGCATGTTTCGCATCGGCTTGCTGCATCTTGTCGGCCGGTTTTTCACGGGGATCTTGGATACTCAACGCCGCGACAATAATCGATACTTCATGGAGGCATTGATACTCGGCAGCTGCCAACAGCATCCTGGCCAATTTAGGATCGGTCGGCAACATGGCCAGTTGCTTACCGGTTTCGGTCAAATTACCCTGTTTATCGAGCGCATTGACTTCATGCAGCATCGTTTTGCCGTCGCGGATCATCTTGTCCTCGGGCGGCTCGATGAACGGAAAATCCTCGATATCGCCGAGGTTCAGCGCAATCATCTGCAGAATCACCGACGACAGATTTGTGCGCAGAATTTCCGGTTCGGTAAACACCGGGCGTGCTTGAAAATCTTCTTCCGAATACAGGCGAATACAGATACCTTCGGCGACACGGCCGCAGCGCCCTGCTCTTTGATTCGCGCTGGCCTGAGAGATGCGTTCGATCGGCAGACGTTGAATCTTGCTGCGATGACTATAACGGCTAATACGCGCGTGCCCGGTATCGATCACGCAGCGAATGCCCGGCACCGTCAACGACGTTTCGGCTACATTGGTCGCGAGCACGATGCGCTGTCCGCCTTTCGGCTTGAATACCCTCTCCTGTTCGGCGACGCTCAATTTCGAATACAGCGGCAGAATTTCGTATCCGGTCGGATGATGCTTGCGCAGCGATTCGGTCGTTTCGCGTATTTCCCGCTCGCCGCTCAAAAATATCAAAATATCGCCGCGCATGTCGCGCGACAGTTCGTCGACGGCATCGAGAATCGCTTGTTGCAGATCGGCCGTCGTTTCGTCATCTTCCTCGATCTGGTTTATTGGCCTGTAGCGAATTTCAACCGGGTAGGTGCGACCAGATACCTCAATGATCGGCGCATCGGCGAAATGTTTCGAAAAACGCTCCGGGTCTATCGTCGCCGACGTGACGATCAATTTCAGATCGGGACGCTTCGGCAGCAGCCATTTCATGTAACCGAGTAGAAAATCGATATTCAGGCTACGCTCGTGTGCCTCGTCGATAATGATCGTATCGTACCGATTCAGATACGGATCGTTTTGCGTTTCGGCCAGCAAAATACCGTCGGTCATCAATTTGACCAGCGATTCCTTGCGCGTTTGATCGTGAAAGCGAACTTTATAACCGACCGATTTGCCGACCGGCTCGCCCAACTCCTCGGCAATGCGGTCCGCAACCGTGCGCGCGGCGATGCGGCGCGGTTGCGTGTGACCGATAAAGCCGGCAGAACCTCGGCCGATAGCCAAACAGATTTTCGGCAACTGCGTGGTCTTGCCGGAACCGGTCTCGCCGCAGACGATAACGACCTGATTGTCCAGAATCAACTGCGCGATTTCGTCTTTTTTGCCGCTGACCGGCAAATCGGGAAATGAGATGGCGGGAATCGACGCGCGCCGTTTCGAAAACAATGCTGCCGATTGTTCGATGCGGCCGCTCAAGTCAGTGAGTTTGTCGGACGGGACCTTGCCATTTTTGGCATCTTGGCGCAAACGGTCGAGTTGGCGTTTAAGGCGATGGCGGTCTTGATTCAGACATTCCGGTAATCGATGGGCAAGTTGTTTGAATTGTGCGTGTATGGACATTCGCTTTAGGCGATAAAAATTAGCATTATAACGTTAAACTTGATCTTTTAGAGATTTATACCCATCGCAGATGAAAATTCGGCCTTGGGGTGCCCGTCAAAGGACGCCGTAAACCCAGCACCTAAATTCCATAGGCCTTTGGCAATGATTCAAAATCATGGCTTATTTAGGTGCTGGATGAATTATCCAAGACAATTAACCATGGGCTATGGAATTTAGGTGCTGGGTAAATACGTCTATGTAGGCTCTATGCCAGCTCCATGCAGGCAAAGCCTTTGCGAGCGCCATGGATGGCGTGAATGTCGATTTTGCATGAGCAAAATCGACCTAGCACCCCAAGGCCTCCTTCGACAATGCCGAAATTTGAAGTGCGAAAGGTATAGCCAAGTTTACTTTGATTAACTTATGGATCAAAGCATGATTTTGGCCTCCATTGTAAGAATTACTAAGTAAATATTTCTGAGTGTGTTACTATGGATTTTGTAAGGTCTTAGCGTGAGGCTTGCTCATGGCAAGGCCCTACATTGGCTAAAGTTAGACAAGACGCTCCATATGCATGCGCATCAGGTTTGCGGAACACGCGTCTTACCCGCGATCGTAATCCCGAGGTTTTAGCAATAGCCAAAATTATTAACTCACAAAAGGTAAACTAGAACATGAAATTTTTAAAACAGATCGTCATCGCTCTCGCCGTCACTTTTTCCCTAGGAAGCTTTACTCAAGTCCTGGCCGCAGGAAAGATTGAAAACGCAACACCGGAAGAAGTCGCCGCATCTATTGCAGGCGCCGCACAAAAGTCAGAGGATGCTTTGGCTGCCTTGAAAAACGGCGAGGCTGACGAAACTGTACTGGAGTTGATTAAAGGAGCGCGTCAAGACTCTAAGCGCATTGAAGTTGGCAGATTGGATGTCAAAAGAACCAGAGCTGCAGCTCATTTGAAAAAAGCACGTAGAGCCGTCAGAAAAGGCGACAAAGCTCAAGCCGAGGCTTCTTTAATCGAAGCAATTAAAGGCTACCAAGAAGTTAAAGCCGAATATTAATTTAAGTTAAACCGGCGCTTGGGCAACTACAACTTGCCCAAGCTTCACCAAACCCCATCCCACGTTAAAATTCCATCCCACGTTAAATTCCATCCTGAGCCCCCCGCTCTCCGCAATCCCGCCTACTTTTTAATTTAGAGCAGCTCAAAAGTCTGCTAAAATCGCATCCTTTTTTACTGTGCATAATAAAGGATCGCCATGTCGGAATTCCATAATGTTTCTGTCGTCAAAAAAGCTAACGTCTACCATAACGGTAATGTTACGAGCCGTACCGTTAAATTTGCCGACGGTAGCATCAAAACTTTAGGCTTTATGTTACCGGGAGAATACACTTTCAACACAGTCGATAAAGAATTGATGGAAATAATCGACGGAGAACTTGAATTATTATTGCCAGGCTCCGAACAATGGCAAAAAGTTAAGAGGGGCGAGTCGTTCGACGTTCCTGCGAATGCGCAATTTAAAATCAACATCAAAAGCCCTACCGATTATTGCTGCTCTTATTTTAAATAACGCGAGCGGATTCAAATAACAATAACTCTTCCCAATAACTATACCCATCGCAGATCAAAGTTCGGCGCAGGGGCGTCCGTCAAAGGACCCGCGAATACATCCTTGTAGGTTCTATGCCAGCTCCATGCTGGCCCCTCACCTAGCGTTAGGTGAGGGGCCGCACACCCCGGCGCCTCCTCAGGCACTGCCAAAATTTGAAGTGCGAAAGGTATACTTATCATCAATTTTGGCATTTTTGCAATGGTTTCTGCGTCGCGTTTTCGGCAAATATTTGCTCAATCAATATCAAAATAGCCCTCATGACATTCATTGCTTAGTCGGTCTTTACCGGGTAGACCTTACCGGAAAGATCGACAACACTCCGGTCGGCAACCCCGAAGACTTCTATATCATAAGGTAGCTTTGCGTAATAACTGTCATGCTGATGCCCATGAAAAATTTTTTTGACCCCCATGGCCTTGGCAATATCATCGATCGCGCTAAAACCGTATTCATGGCAACCTGGTGCTTCATGCGTCACCAATATATCGGCCTTAAGGCGCTTCAATGACTCCACTTCGTCGTGCCAAATCGCCGATTTTAATTTAAGCGATAATCCATTTTTTTTAATATGCCCAGGCTGGCTGGCGAGATAATGCGCTTTGTTTTTCCATCGGGGCTTTTGCGGCGGATACCAGATGCGTCCAAGAAATATTCCGCCTAAACCGGCTATTCGAAGCCCGGCGATTTCACGGACTTTCAAATGAAGGCCGTATTCGGCCAATTCGGAGTTGAAAAGGTAATGATAACGGCGCGGAAAGTCGAAATCGTGGTTGCCTGGAATCCACCAAATTCGTGTCAAACCGATTATCTTTTGTAGATACTGCTCCAAAGGCCGTTCAAGGTCGCAATCGCCTAATAAAACAACTGCATCAGGTCTGTTTACAATCGCCGAATTAATCAAGGATTGAAAATCTCCATGGGGATCTCCGGCAAATAAAATCCGATTATTCGGGCTCATAGTCTAGCGATAGACATTTTGATGTCATCTCTTGGTATAAGGAAAGTAACCGATTTTGACGTGTGGAGGTATTTCAAGCAAGTGAAATTGTTGTAGACCGCTCATGCTTCGACTTGGCTCAGCACAAACGGTTTACAAAACATGCCAACGACTTTTTTAGGGTAATATGCATATATAAAATCAATCTCTTAGAA
Source organism: Gammaproteobacteria bacterium (assembly GCA_018830325.1). Classification (GTDB taxonomy): domain Bacteria; phylum Pseudomonadota; class Gammaproteobacteria; order Methylococcales; family Methylomonadaceae; genus Methylotuvimicrobium. The sequence continues at coordinate 57,077 of JAHJSQ010000064.1, read as the reverse complement.
GCTTGACAAGCTTTCCAATACACGCTCGATGTCGGCCTCCGAATGATAAAAGTGCGGTGAAAAGCGGACTCCTTGGCCTCTCAATGCGCAAACGATACCGCAGGCTTGCAATTGCTCGAACAACAGTTTATTCGACAGTGTTTTATGTCTAAATACAACAATGCCGGATTTTAATTTACGAGTTCGGTGGCTAATCAATTCCAAGCGTTCATTTTGCATAATGCCTTCGGCAAGCCGATCGGCATTGCCGATAACCGCTGCTTCAACATAATCCATACCGGTTTCCAGCAATAATGACAAACTGGCCGACAAGGCATGAATGCCCAGTATATTGGGACTACCGCACTCGAATCGCTTCGCGCCGGGATGTACTTCCCAGGGCTTGTTTTCATAGTTGTGGATATGTTTAACCATGTGCCAGCCGAACTGAGTCAATTGCAATTGCGCTCGGGCGGCCGGATGAGAGTAAAAAACCCCCAAGCCTTCGGGGCCGCACATCCATTTATGACCGTCGGCCATCACAAAATCGGCTTGATAGGCTTGCACATCGAATTCAACAGAGCCTAAACTTTGAATCGCATCGATGCAAAAAAGAATCCCGTTGGCTTTACAAAAACGGCCTATTTTTTCCAAATCCAGTCGCAGACCGGAAGCGAATTCTATCGAACTCACGGTCAATAAGCGTGTATTGTTGTCGACTAATGCAAATAGGGCCTCTTCCGGGGCGTAAGTACCGTTCAAGTCTGCCTGGCGAAATTCGACGCCCCGTCCTGCCAAGGATTGCCAGGGTATTCGATTGGAAGGAAACTCCTCGTTCGTCGAGACGATATTGTCGCCGTCGTTCCAATCCAAGCCGTAAGCGACAAACGAAAGCGCTTCTGACGTATTTTTAACCAACGCGATATCGTCAGACGAAGGCGCATTCAACAAAGCTTGAAATTGACCGCGAAGCTCGTTTTCTTTTTTGAGCCAATCGGGGTAATGGTAAGCACCGAACTGCGTATTTTGCTCGGCAAATGCTTTTACGGCATTGCATGCCCGTAGTGGCCACGGAGCAACAGCAGCATGGTTTAAATAAATTAATTCCTCGGCCAATGGAAATTCAGGATGATTCATACGTCAAGTCCGTTCTAGTAATGTCCCAGGGAAGACTAAACAAGCAACTGCCGTAATGCAAGCATCTGCGTCAATTAGACGCGCCTGTCACCGCCGAATCAGACCCGATCGAAAGTGAATGCCATGCATTCTATGGCGTAAAAACCAATACAACGATAAAATAGCCGGTTTTATAAAAATCACCTTTCAATCCCTAGAGGCCATTATGAATCAAGATACCATTAACCTAGTTCAACAATACTACGCTGCTTTCAATGCCGGCGACATGGATACCTTTTTAAACTTGCTGACCGATGACGTCATTCACGATATCAATCAAGGCGAGCGCCAAATCGGCAAAGAAGCCTTTACGCAGTTCATGGCTTGCATGAACAATAATTACAAGGAAGAATTGGTCGACATGGTCATCATGGCCACCCCGGACGGCAAACGCGCCGCCGCGGAGTTCGTTGTCTTGGGCGAATACTTACAAACGGACGAAGGCTTACCGGAAGCTGCCGGACAAACTTACAGACTGCCTGCGGGCGCCTTCTTCGAAATCCGCGATAACAAAGTCGCTCGCATTTCCAATTATTACAACTTGGAAGACTGGATTGCTCAAGTTAATAGCTAATTCGGCTTTCAATCGATTCCCGAGTCCCGGCGCGGGAATCGAATGCCTAAATTTCCAAATCCGGCGGACCTGATTACCACGTTCCGGTATTTTGCATCGACGCCCAAGGTTCTCTCGACTCCAGCGGCTCGCTTTTTTGCAGTAACTCGATCGAAATTTGATCCGGCGAGCGAATGAAAGCCATATGACCATCCCGAGGCGGCCGATTAATCGTAACGCCTGCATCCATCAATTTTCGGCAAGTTTCGTAAATGTCGTCGACCTCGAAAGCCAAATGGCCGAAGTTGCGGCCGCCGGTGTATTCCTCAGGGTCCCAATTGTAGGTCAATTCCAGCAACGGCGCCTCTTGGATCTCGGCCTGCTCCTTATCTTTCGGCGCCGCCAAATAAACGAGCGTAAAGCGGCCCGGCTCGCTCTCCATTCGCTTGGTTTCGATCAATCCGAGCTTATTGCAATAAAAATCCAATGCTTCGTCCAAATCGCGAACCCGGACCATCGTGTGTAAATAACGCATGTTGTTGACTCCTTATATTTTAAATAGACGAGTTTATGGGAATTCCACTCTGAGATTCAACCTTCCAACCTTACTCAAAATTGCCGAATTTTAAATACCCTCAAACCACCGAAGTGCTATTATCGGCTTGTGCCATTCATGGTGCTCATATAACATAGTTATGCACTTTTTAGAAGTTACAGAGGCTATCCCTATGTGCAATACCTGCGGTTGTAATATCACGCCCGGTAATCGTCCTTTCGTTTTAGCGGAAAAACCGACTAACGGTACCACGACGGTCACGGTGCTGAAAAATCTACTCGCCAAAAACGACAGCCAAGCCGAACATAACCGGAGCCATTTCGATGCCCGGAAGGTCTTGGCGATCAACCTGATGTCCTCGCCCGGCTCGGGCAAAACCGCCTTGCTCGAAGCGACGATCAAGCGACTGAACGGTTCTTTAGGTCTGGCCGTAATCGAAGGCGATCTTGAAACCGAGAACGATGCCGCCAGAATTCGCGCGCATGGCGTACCTGCGCATCAAATCACGACAGGGACTGCGTGTCATCTCGATGCGCATCTGGTTCACGATGCCCTCCATCATATCGACTTGTCGTCTATCGATATCTTGTTCATAGAAAATGTCGGCAACCTCGTTTGTCCAGCCAGTTTCGATTTAGGCCATCATCTGAACGTCACCCTGCTCTCGACGACCGAAGGCGACGACAAACCGGCCAAGTATCCTGTCATGTTCCGAGCGGCGGATTTGATGCTGATCACTAAGACCGACTTATTGCCGTTTCTCGACGATTTTTCACCGGAAAGGGCCGAACAAGCACTACGTAATTTAGCCAGTAAAGCGCCGGTGTTTAACCTATCTTCTCGGCAGAATAACGATTTCGGGTTGGATGCCTGGATCGATTGGCTGCACGAACAACTCCAAGCGCATCGAAATAAACTGGCACAACAACAAACGACACGCCCGAACGTCCAGCGCGACGGCCAACTATTACACGCCGATCCGGCGCAAGTCCGCTTTCGCCCGGTTGTTAAAGCCGGCGCACCAGCCTGAGGTCTTCCGATGGCACTCGATGCAGGACAATGGCTCGATAAAATCCGCGCACTGCCTTTGACCTCGCCGGTGCGCATCATGAACGTTTGCGGCGGTCATGAGCGTTCGATTTCGATGGCGGGACTCAGAAGCGCCCTGCCCGACATGATTGATCTGATTCCGGGGCCCGGCTGCCCGGTTTGCATTTGTCCGGAAGAAGATATTTATCAAGCGATACAAATTGGCTTGAACGAACCCGATAGCATCGTCGTGGCGTTCGGCGATATGCTGCGCGTGCCGGTCAATGTTTCGAGCAAATCAGTACGTTCTCTCGAACAAGCCAAAGCCGCCGGCGCCGACATTCGCCCGATCGCCTCGCCTTCCGAAGCGGTTCGAATCGCGAAAGCCGAACCCGGTAAAACCGTCGTGTTTTTCGTCGCCGGTTTCGAAACAACTTGCGCCCCGGTCGCCGGCATGCTCGCCGAAGGCATCCCCGATAACTTATTGCTGCTAATGAGCGGCCGCCTGACGTGGCCGGCGGTTGCAATGCTACTCGACTATGAAACGCCCTCGTTCGATGCGCTGATAGCCCCGGGCCATGTTTCAACCGTGATGGGGCCTGAGGAATGGCAATTCGTCGTGGACCGCCACGGTTTCCCGGCCGCGATTGCCGGTTTCACGCCGGACAGTTTATTGGCGGCGATTTATTCTGTCTTACGACAAAAACTCGACGGCCGAATTTTTTTGGATAATTGCTACGAACAAGTCGTTAAACCGCATGGCAATCCAACTGCCCGCCGATTAATCGAAAGCACATTGACGATCATTGACGCCCCTTGGCGAGGAATCGGCATCATACCGGCATCGGGACTTGAGCTTAGCGCCGGCTATGCACAGCATAACGCCCGGCTTCGTTTTCCCGTTCATGCCGAAAATGCGAGAAAAAATGCCGGTACGATGCCGCCGGGCTGCGACTGTGCAAGAGTCGTGCTGGGCCGCATCAAGCCGGTCGATTGCAAGCTCTACGGCGCCTCCTGCACGCCTCGCTCGCCGGTTGGCCCGTGCATGGTTTCCGATGAAGGCGCCTGCCGAATTTGGTGGTCGTCGGGAATCAGGACTCGATCAGCCGAACACGAAAAAACGACTTGCACTTAATTTGCTGAACCCGCCTTGTATTGAAATCCATTCAAACACCTTCTTCTTGCAAAACCGATGCGCGCCGCTTGATTGTCACCGGTCAAGTGCAAGGCGTCGGATTTCGTCCCTTCGTATGTCGTTTGGCCCATGAATTAAACTTAAGCGGTTGGGTACTCAACCGGACCGGTACTGTTGAAATTTTGATACAAGGCGAGCCGAACCGGATCGACCGGTTCATGGAACGTCTTGTTGATAACGCCCCTCCTCTCTCAAGACCGACACTCGCAAGTTGGCAAACCGCCGAACCCGACGACCTAGATACATTTTCGATTCTCGATAGTATTGCCGAGTCGTCATCTGCCATACACATACCGCCGGATTATTTTTTATGCGACGACTGTCTTGCCGAATTGAATGACCCGAAACAACGCCGTTACCGTTACCCGTTCATCAATTGCACGCAATGCGGACCCCGTTACACGCTGATCAAAAAACTGCCCTACGACCGCGTTAACACCACCATGGCCGAATTCGAACTGTGTTCCGACTGTCGAAAAGAATACGAAAATCGCCTGGACAGGCGATTTCACGCTCAACCTTTGGCATGCTCGGTTTGCGGACCGTCATTGACTTTTCACATCTCCGGCGAAAAAACCATTTCGGATACCGGAAAGGCTTTGACCGCCTGTATCGAAGCCTTACGTGCGGGGGCAATCGTTGCGGTCAAAGGAGTCGGCGGTTATCACCTGATCTGCGATGCAAGCTCGGAGGCAGTAGTCCAACGCTTGCGAGAACGAAAACAACGCGCCTGCAAACCGCTCGCGGTTCTCCTTCCTTGTCGCGGTCCAAAAGGTCTAACAGCCGTGATGGAATACGCAGAACCCGACCCGGCAGAATTGACTTTATTGCAAGACCCGCTCCGTCCTATCGTCTTGGTCGAGAAACGAAACGGCAGTCCACTGGCCGAATCCGTCGCGCCCGGTATCACCGAAATCGGCATCATGCTGCCTTATAGCCCATTGCATCATCTATTAAGCGCCGACTTTGGCGGTCCGTTAGTTGCGACATCCGCCAATATCAGCGGCGAACCCGTCATGACCGACGGAGATGAAGTCGAGAGGCGGTTAAGCCGGGTAGCCGATGCTTTTTTACATCATAACCGTCCGATATTGAGACCGGCGGACGATGCGGTCTTCAGAAAAATTGCCGGTAGCATGAGACCGATTAGACTGGGCCGCGGCTGTGCACCTTTGGAAATGACACTCCCGTTTACGTTACAAGAGCCGGTGCTTGCAGTGGGCGGACACATGAAAAATGCCATAACATTGGCTTGGGACGACCGCGCCGTGATATCTCCGCATATCGGCGACCTCGGATCGAGGCGGAGTCAGGAAGTCTTCGAACAAACCATAAACGAGCTCGCAACGCTCTACGGCATAAGCGTCAGAAAAGTCATTCGCGACGCGCACCCTAATTACAGGTCGAGCCGATGGGCCGAACAATCGGGACTTCCAGTAACGCAAGTATTTCATCATCATGCCCATGCCTCGGCATTAGCCGGCGAATACGGCTTATTCGAAACAATGCTGGTTTTTACCTGGGACGGGACTGGCTACGGTGAAGACGGCACGATCTGGGGAGGCGAAGCGTTATTGGGCAAGCCCGGGGAATGGCGACACGCGGGATCTTTAAAACCCTTCAGAATACCCGGCGGCGACAAAGCTGGTCGCGAACCGTGGCGAAGCGCAGCGGCTTTATTTTGGGAATGCGGCCGGGAATGGCAAGAATGCCCATTCCCTACCGAACTCTTGAAAAAAGCTTGGCAACACGAGCTCAATGCACCCTTATGCAGTTCCGCCGGTAGATTGTTCGATGCCGCATCGGCATTGCTAGGGCTGGTATCGAAAGCCGATTACGACGGCCAAGCTCCGATGGAACTGGAAGCTTTGAGCGCCGATAGCGGACCGGGGCCAATGCTGCCCTTGGAACAAAACGGAAACGGTATTTGGCGGAGCGACTGGACGCCTTTATTGGCAATGCTGCAGAATAAGAAATTATCTAAACAGGAACGAGCCGGTCAATTTCATGCAAGTCTAGCCGAAACGATCCGAGGCCAGGCTATCCGGATTAGAACAACGCACCGAATCGACAGGATTGGTCTCTGCGGCGGCGTGTTTCAAAATAAGCGATTGACCGAATTGGCGATAGAATACTTGAAACAGGAAGGCTTCGAGGTTTATCTACCGGAACGGTTACCCGCCAATGACGCCGGCATCAGTTACGGACAAATCATCGAAGCCTGCTCGGTTTGAACCATTGTCGACAAACTCTATACTTTTCGTAGCGATAGTCACTGGATTAATGACAATTTAGAGCTGACCCGATACAGTTTGACTTATTCTGATTTCACGCAAAAACTGACTAGCCCCCGCACTTTACTGCCATTAAGTTAAGCCATTCGTAGTGAGCCTGTTGAGCCATGAACAGCTTAACAAATCAACTCGGACTTTTCTGTTCTCCTTTCGACTTAGTTCAGCACGAACGGTCTGTAACATATGCTAACTGCTCTTTTTATGTTCAAGGCCTTTGCCTTTGCAAGACAGCACTCCGCATTTAATTGATCAGTTCCCTGCATTTAAAGCCCATTAGCACTTGGTCACCCTCTTTTTTAAAAAAATAGTTACCTCCGGGTTCATTCGATTTAAATCCCTTAAATTCTGCAAGCCGCAACACATTTATTCTCGCTGCGTAAGTTTCACGAAAGTTTCAAGAAAGTTTCGCGAAAGCTTGGTGAAAGGCATGTGAAAGTATTAATCAATAACATGAGCTTGCCCCATTTTTAAAAGGATTGAATATGAAAAGAACAATCTTGATTCCGACCGATTTTTCGGTGGAATCGCTGAATTTGGTCAACTATACCCTAGCTAACGCCGGAGACGACAAGCTGTATTTCGTTTTGACGCATTGCCGATTTCTTTCCGATTGTCCAATCGACCTTTTGTATTTTTCAAAGACCGAATTGCTTCAGTCCTTGAAGAATCCAGAATTCAAAAAAGCATGCAAGGCCTTACGTCAAAGTTATTCAGCCGACAAAGTACTAATTAAAACGGAACTCTTTACCGGCTTGAATCAAGCCGCTTTCAAAACCTTTATCGACGGCAACCAAATCAATGAAGCCGTCATTCCGAAACGTTACAACCCTAGGTTAAACCGGCAAAAAAGCTTCAATCCGATTCCTTTCATTCGCAGAAGCCACCTGAAAATCACCGAAGTTTCATTAGGCGCTAAGCAAAACGCCCAAGGTAACCAAGACTTAATACTATTGCCGAATGGCTTCCTACGTGCTTAGGGTAATCAAGTCGGGCATTTGTTAACTTGATATTTTGCAAGCAATTTATGAGAACTATTAAAAAACATATTCAAGAAGGATTAGGCGGCTCCGATATTAGCAAAATAGTTGCTCTGCTCGATTTTTCAGAACCTTCCGCCGATTGCTTAGCTCACGCGACTGCAGTCAGGTGACAGCTATTCTCTTGGGTCGTGTAACCTCGCAGGTCATTGCCGAAGCTCAAATACCGGTACTCGCGATCAAGCATTTCGGCGATCAAATGAGCATCATGAAAGCTTTATTGGCCAGCCGATTCTGGGAACGGCCGAATCCTAAAACTAACTAAAGGAGAAACGATAGATGACGTTTAATCCTCCGGAAATTCCGCGGGATTAAACCTACAACGACCAAAGAAAGAACGGCAAAAAACATCCGTTGGCTCGTTAACGAGCAACCGAGGAAACAATGTAATTTACAACGCGATCAAAACCATGAAAATCTTACTCGTAGAAGACGATGCCGTTCTGGCGGATGGATTGGCATATACCCTCTCCCGATCCGGCTATGATGTCACCTGTGCACCGAACGGTAGTTATGCGGAAGGCGCTTTGCTCGCGCAAGACTTTGACTTGTTGATACTGGATTTAGGATTACCCGACATGGACGGTAGCGAAATCTTATGGAAACTGAGAATGCGCAAGGATACGGTTCCCATCTTGATTTTAACGGCTCGAGACGGATTAAACGACCGAATTGATGGGCTTAAGCGCGGCGCGGATGATTACATGGTGAAACCATTCGATTGCAGGGAATTGGAATCACGCGTCCATGCTCTCATTCGTCGAAGTTACTGTGGTTTTAGTAAAGATATTGTGGTTGGTAGACTAACCCTCGACACCCTTGAGCACCAAGTTCTGGTCGACGGAGATCCATTAATTTTGTTTCAGCGCGAATACGGTGTGCTCGAAACGCTTATGCTACAGGCCGGATACGTAGTCAGTAAGGATAAAATCGCTCAGCGTTTATCGACTGGCGGAGATGAACTAGGTGATAATGCCATAGAAGTCTATATACACCGTTTACGTAAACGTCTAAAGCCTTTCGAAGTCAATATCAGAACTATAAGAGGGTTGGGATATTTGTTGGAAAACGGCAAAAATACTTAAATTTTGCGCGACTGGCCGGTATATTGCGGGATTAAGTGATCGAAACGTTTCACGTTACGATCTGTTAATCCTATCATCACCACGACTCATAACCAAAACGATTCATCTTTTATTTCGTTGAGTAAATAAGGACGTATTCACCCAGCGCCTAAATTCCATAGCCCATTGGTTACTGTGAAAGTTCGTAGATTTGGACTCTTTATATCTAATTTTTCGATATACGAAGCTCGGCAGAGAAAATGTCGGCTCCGAAGAGGGCGCGGTTGCTCGACCGGCAGGCGTCGGCGGCAGGGCAGATTTTTGCTCCTGCAAAATCTGCATTCATGCCATCCATGGCAATCAGATTCCGCCGTCGAGCCTACACGGACGTATTCACGGCGTCCTGTCAAGCGAGTCATCAAACCGCCAAAAACCTTCTGCTTGTATAAGTTATTTTGTGCATATTCCTAAGGTATGTTTGACAGCTCGAAGACCTAACATATCCGCGGCAGTGGGTCGTCTTCAAGCTCCTCTAGTATTCGTTCTCCGCCTAACGCCGTCTCCAAAATCACCTGGGCCCTACCGGCATGAACTTCGCCGATAATCGCCGCATCGCTACAACCCGCGCTACGCATTCTTTTAAGCGCTTCTTCGGCATCGCCGGCACTGACTACGGCCATTACCCTCCCTTCGCAGGCTAAATAATAAGGGTCGTAACCTAGGATTTCGGCGACGGTTTTGACTTGTTCGTTAATCGGTATCGCCGTTTCGACCAGTTTGACCGTGTCGGCCACAGCCGAGGCAATTTCGTGCGCGACAGTCGCTATTCCGCCTCGGGTCGGGTCGCGCATAAATCGTAACCCGGGCAGATCCAGCAATGCACGCGTCACTGGGAACACACTTGCCGCGTCCGATTTTAACGTTCCGCTCAAGCCGAATTGCTCCCGCGCCAACAACACGGCACAACCATGATCGCCGACAGTTCCGCTAAGCAAAATGCAATCGCCGGCCTGAATATTATCAATACCCAGATTAATCGATCGACTACGCTGTCCGACCCCGGTTACGGCAAAATAAACACCGCCGCCCTGCCCCCGGCGTAATACTTTGGTATCGCCGGCTACGATATCAACGCCGCATTCTCGGCAAGCTTCAGCCATACTTCGAATAAGCCGATCAAGCACGACTATCTCCAAGCCTTCTTCGATAAATGCGTTGAGACTCAAGTAACGCGGCGTTGCGCCTGCCACAGCCAAATCGTTCACTGTTCCATGGATAGCCAGGCTACCGATATTACCGCCGGGAAATTCTAATGGATCGACCGTAAAACCGTCCGTCGTGATCATCAACTCACCATCCGGTTCGTCGAAAGGCATGGCGGCCGCATCGGCCCGGGTATCGAGCCAGGCATTATCGAGATATTTGGCGAATAAATGCTCGATCAATTCGCGCATGAAACGTCCACCATTACCATGTGCAAGCGTAATGTAGGTATCGGAAAATGAATGTTCTGTTATCATGATGACTTTAGTAAAAATCTTAGGTGGGTGTGTTTTTTAGGATGCGCAAGCCGTAAAGCCATTCAACAATCACGACTCTATTAACTGCTTTTGCCGCCAAGATACTAGCATGTTATAAAATCAATTGCCCTGGAGCGTTAAACTGGTTTTTTTACTACAAGCACTAAGTTTTATCCTCAAATTAGCCGAAAAGGTGTGACATGAATAAAAAGTCAATCAATGCAATTATCGGAATCACCGCGTTCTTCGCTTACGGTAATGCGGCTCAAGCCCATACCTTCGGCGCGGAAGGCGCGGGTTTTGCCGAAGGATTCATCCATCCGTTCATAGGCGTCGATCATTTGCTGGCGATGCTGGCAATTGGCATTTGGGCCGTACAATTGGGTCATAAAGCGCTATGGCGCTTGCCGGCCGCTTTTGTCGGTACGATGAGCCTGGCGGCATTATTGGCCTCGTATGGACCGGTCCTACCTTTGTTGGAATTAGCCATTGCCGCAACGGTATTGTTTTTAGGTATTATATTAATGTTTTCGGTGCGTTTACCAATCGCCGCCGGTATGCTGATCGCCGGTTTATTCGCAAGCGTTCATGGCTACGCGCACGGATTGGAAATGCCGCAAGCCGCATCGCCTTTATTTTACGGCGCCGGTTTCATTGCAGCGACCTCACTAGTCCATGCGTTCGGCATTACGATGGCCGTGCTAATTAAACGCCAGCTTTGGTTGACTAGAGCCGGGGGGCTCGCAATTGCGACCGCAGGACTTTACCTAGCCACTGCCACAATTTAAAACTCATTTCGAGAATTCTCATGTGTCTTGCCATTCCTATGCAAATTGCCTCTATTAACGGTAGTCGCGCTGTTTGTTCGACCAAAGGCATCGAACGAGAAGTCAGTTTGTTTCTACTGCAGGATGAGCCGATAGCCATCGGCGATTATGTTCTCATCCATGTCGGCTACGCAATCCAGAAAATCAGTGCAGAAGAAGCACGATCGACCTGGGAATTACTCGATCAAATGCTGACCGAGGATGCGGAGCATGCATGAACTGTCGCTATGCGAGGATTTGCTGGATCAGGTAAAAAGTCTGGCACGGCAAAATCAAGCGACAAAAGTTGCCAGCATCACGGTTAAAATCGGTGTTTTATCGGGTGTAGAGCCTTTATTGTTGCAAAGTGCTTTTGAAATCAATCGCGTCGATACGATAGCCGATGGTGCCGTTTTGATTATTGAACGACAAGCGGCGCAAATCGTCTGTGAACAGTGCGGCATCGAGTCGGAGGTACCAGCTAATCGGCTCTATTGCCCAATCTGCCAAAGTCGGGAAACTCGGCTTACTGCCGGCAGCGAAATGATTCTCGAAAGGCTTGAATTGGATACTTTGGCTTGATTGTTATGTTAAAACTCATGTTTGCTTTGGCTTAGCTAATTGAGTTATAAATAAATCACTATCGGTATTTCATAGAAAATTGTTTTTTTTGGTACGACTATTTTACTCACTATTAATTAAGGTAACTTCATGGCCGATTATAAAAAATATCAATGTTTAGAATGCGGACATATTTACGACGAGCAATTAGGCGATCCGGATAGCGGAATCGCCCCAGGTACTCGTTGGGATGATATTCCTGATGATTGGGTTTGCCCTGAGTGCGGAGCTGAAAAAAGCGCTTTCGAGCCACTCTAAGTACAATTGCCATGAAAGTCGTGATAATCGGATCGGGGTTTGCCGGCATAACCTTTGCCGAAAAACTACATACTTTAAACCCCGACGCTCGTATCACCGTGATAACACGGGAAAGCGACGGCTTTTATTCTCGGCCGTTGCTTTCTCACGGCTTCAGCAAGGATGCTATAGAGCAATCCATCATTCTCAAAACATTTGAAACTATTCGCCAAAAAGGGATTGAAGTTCTAACAGAGACCGAAGCGGAAGTTATCGATCGCCACCATAAAATCGTCAATTTGGCAGCCGGATCGAGAAAAACAACTATAGACTATGATGTTCTAGTTTTAGCCCAAGGCTCTGCAGCCTTCATCCCGCCGACCTTAATGGCCGATCGCAATAATTTTCATCTCCTTAACAGCCTTGCCGACCTCAAAGAATTACGTCAGATACGCAAAACGTTGTTGAACAAGAACAAACCGCCTCATTGGGCAATTATCGGCGGCGGCTTAATCGGTTGCGAAGTGGCATCGGATTTAGCCGTTTCGGGTGATAAAGTCAGCTTGTTTCATGCCATGGATCGTTTGATGGAGCGGCAGCTGAGCAATGGAGACTCGGCAAAACTGCTTAAAATTTTGAAAAATAGCGGAGTTAACGTTTTATTTAACCAATCTGTCACCGGCATCGACAAGAAAAGCGGCGAAATACTTGTTAATTCCAATAACGGCGGTAAATTTGATGTGGCTCTAGTCTCTTGTGGATTCAAGCCGAGAACTGAACTTGCTGCCGCAGCGGGACTGGCTGTCAACCGAGGGATAAAGGTGAATTCATTCATGCAAACCACCGATCCGGCCATCTTTGCAATCGGTGACGTCGCCGAACTACCTAACGGTAAACTATATGCCTTTATTTTGCCGATACGCGGGCAAGCACAATGGCTGGCTGAATACTTAGTCGATGAAGATATTCAACCTTGGATAGCCCCGGACTTTAAGCCCAAATCGAAGGTACATGGTTTTGTCGCCGATAATCCACAGTTTTTTTAATTTTTGATCGATTACTACTGCCCAGTCTTTTGATTCACACTACCATATAAACCGATTACCATGCATTCGTTTATCGACGGCCCGGTTTTAAGCTTAATCATCGCCAGTATTGAAAACCGGACACCTTCGACACCGGTTATCGAAGCGGTCAACGAAAGCGCAATCGCGCTTTTTGGTTATCAAACGCAACAGCTAATCGATAAACCTCTCGACAGACTATTATCACCGTCTAATCCAGAGAAATTTTGGCAGGAGATGCTGGAGAAAATGCCTTTCGAGCAAACCAGCGTCAGTTTTCAAGCCGAACTGAAGGATGCAACCGATTCTCCATTTCCCGCATTGATTTCATTATGCCGTCTTGCTTTAAGCGAAGCCGATAATGTAAGCCGATTTGCTTTGCTGATTCAAAAGCTTGGTGAAAAAACTCAGCTCGACATCAACCTTATCTTAATGCTCAGAGCCGTTGAGCAAAGCGCTAGCGCAGTTATTATCACCGACCCTTCCGGACGCATCGAATACATTAATCCGAAATTCTGTGAAATGACCGGATACTCTAAGGAAGAACTACTCGGTTTTAACCCGAAAATTTTGCAGTCGGGCGATACGACAGCCGAGCAATATCTAAACATGTGGCAACAACTGTTAAGTCGGGGCGAATGGCGCGGAGAAATTAAAAATCAAAAGAAAAACGGTGAAGATTACTGGGCGTTTGAAAGCATCAGCACCATAAAAAACAGCCAAGGTCAAATTACGCACGTTCTCGCTGTCGAAGAAGATATCACCGAACGCAAGCATTTTGAAGCGGCACTTAAGGAAAGCGAGGAACGGTTTCGGCAAATGGCCGAAATGACCGGAGAATGGCTGTGGGAGCAAGATCCGAACGGATATTACATCTATAGCAGTAATGCGGTCGAAACCATCATCGGCTATATCCCTGAAGACGTCTTAGGAAAACACTATACGGAGCTGTTGACACCTCAAGATCAAACCAGCTTTCAGACTTTTTCTTCGGTACATAAACCTTTCTATTCGCTACTGAATCATTATCGTCATAAAGACGGACACGAAGTAATCGCTGAATCTACCGGATTACCGATTACCGACAAACAAGGCAATTTGATTAAATGGCGCGGCGTGGACAGGGATATCACGGCACGTAAACATTATGAAGACGCATTAATAGAAAGTGAGAAAAGAACAAGGTTAATTATAGAAACCGCGCTCAATGCCATTATCATCATGGATTCCTACGGCATCATTACCGATTGGAACCAAAGAGCCGAACTCATGTTCGGATGGTCTCGCGAGGAAGCAATAGGTCAAAATGTCGCCGGGTTGATTGTTCCTAAACGCTTTCGTAAATCGCTGAACGACGAACTGCAAACTTTTTTGCAAACCGGCAAAAGCCCGGTTTTGAATAAACTGACCGAACAGATCGCTTTACGTAAGGATGGTGTCGAATTTCCTATCGAACTCAGTGTAGCGCCGCTAAAAATCGGCCATGCTTACGAATTCAGCGGATTTGTGCATGATATTACCGGGCGAAAAGCCGCCGAACGCCAAATACGCATGGCCCAGGTGAATTTAGCCATTGCGCAAAATGAAATGAGAATTGCTCAAAACATACAAGCATCGTTGCTTCCCTCTGCACCGATTATATCGAATCAGTTCAAAATCACCGGGTTTTGCCTACCTGCAACGCAAGTCGGAGGCGATTATTTCGATTATTTTTACCGTGACGAAACACATCTCGACATAGTCATTGCCGACGTCTCAGGTCATGCCGTGGGACCCGCTTTATTTATGGTTTCGGCAAGAAGCGCCATTAGGGCGCAAGCGCATTGGCCGGCATCGCCGGCGCAAACGCTTAATGTGTTAAACGACTTTCTGTTTGCCGATCTCAACCATTCCGACTACTTTATCACCTTATTCTACCTGCAATACGATACGCAAACTCACCACCTAAAGTATGCCAATGCCGGACATCCGCCTCCTCTACTTTACCGTCGTGATCGAGCTCAATGCGAGCAACTCGACACGGACGGTCTCATCGTCGGCGTTCGGGAACATGTCGAATTCGAGGAAAAAAGGACTATGCTGGCCGAAGGCGATTGTTTACTTCTTTACACGGACGGCTTGACCGAGGCGGAAAACCCCCAAGGCGACTTTTTCGGTACCGAACGGCTCGTGGATATTTTTTCTCAGTCCATTGAATACGAACCGAACACCATAATCGATCATATTGTTCAACAGCTCAAACAATTTTGCCAAACCGAAGTGTTTAATGACGATATTACGCTGATGGTGTTTAAGAGGGTGAATAGTGAATAGTGAATAGTGAATAGTGAATAGTGAATGGACTGCTTGCTTGGATTTAGGTTCGGAAATACTTATTAATTTTTCTCTATTGAATTCAGTGTCCTGCGCTTACTGCAGTTGGTAGAGACATTTCCGCTTTTTTACAAGCACCGCTGGGTTTACAAAACCCGTCCGGCTAGTCATTCACTATGTACCTTTTACTATTTACCATTCACTATTCCCGCCTATTATTTTGCATTATCATTTCGCTCATTAAGAGCCGTTACAGACCGATTCACCGGAAAATCATGGAAACCCCATTAAGCCACTTTGTTCAGGTATTAAATTCTTTTCGCGAAGGTGAAACAACCTTCGGCGATTTGTCGAAACAAATGCGTCAGCTGCTTAGCCAACATCCCGAACAATCAGGCGAACTACGCAAGTTGCTGGATGACTTCTTTGAACAGGGCTATTTACCACCGCAAATTCACCAGGGTTTAATCGCACAAACAACCCTATCTCTGCATAATGCCGACGAAACACGAATAAGCACGTCCTCTCACGAGCAAGATGAAACCATTGTCCGGCCAACAACAAAAACCAATACACCAAAACCGGGCGAAAGCATTCAACCGAATGTTGACTTCGAGAAAACCCGGTTGACTGATCGTTTCGAATCCACAGCCCAAAGGGGTGCGGTTAGTTCGGTTGATATAACATCCGGACAAACGATTAATACGACTCGCGGCACTAGATATTCCGGATCATCGGGATTTAGCTCAACCGAATCTGAAATAATTGGTATCGGCTCGGTGTTAAAAGACCGTTTCATACTGGAGGAATTACTCGGTAGCGGCGGCATGGGCGTCGTTTATAAAGCGCTGGATTTACGCAAACAGGAAGCTCAAGATAAGTCTCCTTATGTCGCATTGAAAATTTTAAACGACGAATTCAAGGATAACCCAACTTCCTATATTGCTTTGCAACGGGAGACAAGAAAGGCTCAAACACTGGCTCATCCGAATATCATTACCGTCTATGACTTCGACAGAGACCGATCGCATATTTTTATGTCGATGGAAGTATTGACCGGCCAATCACTAAAAGACTACATCAATAAAGTTATTCCTAACGGTATGCCGTTCAAAAAAGCCTGGCACATTATCAAAGGCATGTGCTTGGCTTTGGCTTATGCGCATAAAAACGGCATTATCCATTCCGACTTTAAACCGGGCAATGTTTCGATATTAGAGAACGGCGAAGTCAAGGTTCTCGATTTTGGTATCGCTTGTGCGGTAAGTCGCCCCGATAAGGAACAGGACGAAACCGTTTTCGATGCTCGTAGGGACTTAGGCGCATTGACACCGGCTTATGCCAGTCTGGAAATGTTTTCTAATAAAGAGCCCGACCCTAGCGACGATGTTTACGCGCTTGCTTGCGTCATCTATGAAGTTTTGACTGGAAAGCATCCTTACGGAAAATTATCGGCACTCAAGGCCCATGAGCTTAATTTACGGCCTAAAGTGGTGCCCGGACTAAGTCGTAGGCAGTGGAAAGGTTTGCAACGCGCCTTGGCCTTGGAAAGAAAGGACCGCACTCCCTCGGTCAAGCAGCTCATCACCGATTTGCAGCCACGATCGCCCCTACCGATTATTCTGGGCACAATGGCTATAATAGCCATTGCCGTTACGACCGGAGTCTATATCAAACTATCGCAGGAAACCGACCCGCTTCAAGATAAAATTATTGAACTAACGCCAAAGCAACAACTTAAGGTCAAAGACTTACTGGAACTGGCTGAGATACATTTTGAAGTCGGTTATCTGACCGCCCCGACCGGCAGTAATGCTTTATGGTCGTATCGACAAGCGCTCGAAATCGACCCTTATAATAAAGAAGCCAAAAACGGTTTGAAGAAGATTGCCGATATCCTGGCAGAACAAGCCGAGCAATTATATGATCAAGGAAAATACGATGAAAGCCTAAGCAAAATTGAAGAAGGGCTCGAAGCGATACCCAAGCATGACGAATTATTAGCTTTGAAGAAAAAAATTTTAAATTAATCGAATTTATACCCTCGTAGATAAAATTCGGCGCCAGGGGCTACCGTCAATGGATGCCGTGAACCCAGCACCTAAATTCCATAGGTATTTGGCAATGATACAAAAATCATGGCTCATTTAGGTGCTGGGTAAATACGTCCATGGCTCTATGCCAACTCCATGCTGGCAAAGTCTTTATCGAGCACCCCGAAGCCTCCTCCGGCACTGCCGAAATTTGAAGTGCGAAAGGTATACATTGAATTTATCTATTGAGTTCATCCGTGATATTTGAACGATTCATAAAGCGCTCAATACTCTTTCCTTCATTATCTTCATGCCTTTCATGGTAATAAAAACAAACTATAAACATTGTGCGGCATCAGCACCCATAGAATGACATGGCAAGCTATTGAACTCTTCATTATCATCATGGTGCAATGCTTTTACTAGATTAAAACTCCATCCTGGCGCCGAAATTGATACTGTGGCTACTGATGTCTTGATAGCCTAGCATCACATCATACGAAACGAAGCCCGATAAGCCGTCGGCAAAAGTACCCGACAAGCTCGTGCCAATCGTTGCAAAATTACGGTCAGCGCTTTGCGAAACGATGTTGAAACGCTGTCCTGTTGGGTCGTCTACAAAACTGGCGCCGATATTACGGCTACCGTCCTTGTATTGATGATGCCATTCGGCTCTGAATTGTGCGATCACGACACCGAAAGGCAAACCGAACGCATAGGAAGTCTCTCCGCCCAGCGTCGTTGTCCATGAGTCAACATTCTGATCGCTGAACGCCATACCAAAACCCGCACCGCCGCTTTCGCTAAACGAATCGACTGAAAGCCCGACATAATTGCCTCTGAAATAAGGCGTTAAACTAAATGCGCCGTAGGAAAAGTCATAACCAATCCCCAAACTATAGGCATGTTGGTTGCCGCCGGTCGAACCGCTAGCTTCGGTGCTGACGTTTAGAAAGTTTATTCGTCGGACCGTATCATATTGGTTTCCGCCATAGGATGCGATCGCGTCGAGATGAAAGTTATCCCAAAAATAATAGGTTCCGTAGATCGAACCGGTATAGGTATCGGTCGTCGTTTCGCCTTGATTTCTGCTGAAATCGGCATTTGAACGCAAATAACTAAAAGCGCCCCCTAAAACCAAGTCTTCAGTCAGCTTATAATCGGCACCGCCGGTAAAACCGTAGTTGTCGTAATTGAAGCCGACCTGTTCAAACGTATTATTGACATCGCCGACTTGAATATTCATGTTTAGCCAGACGCCGAGATTGTGACCGAATAATCCGAAATCCTCATCGCCTGCCGCACCGCCAAGTGCGGACACCGCCTGACCGTTTCGATAAAATTGAAATCCCGATGCATGAATATTGCCTTGATGGCCGGAATGAATTCTAGAAAGCCTGTTTTTGAGCGTGCTCTCGACCAGACCGAGTTGTCCCGCTGTGATTCGAGTTGCCTGGGTGCCCTGTTGAATGAGTTGCTCCGGAGAGAGTTGCTGGAAGATGTTGGCGGCTTGTTCAGGATCAAATAAAATATTGCTTATTGAATCTAATTGTGTACATAAACTAGAGTCAGATATTGTCTCATTATCCGGCAGAAAACAATTGGAATACACATTTTGTAACGTAGATATCAAGTTTTGTTGGCTAGAATTGAACAGGCTCGTGTCGATAGAAGACGATTGGGCGAAACTGGCCGGAGGCATGGCTAACGCACTGATGGCTATCAAAGATGGCAACGAGATACTATACAAAACTGGCCTATTCGGTTTTGCTTTCGACTGGTTTAACATGACTCCCCCTAAATTTGGAATACTTAAAAAATGATGATATCGGGTGTGAATTATTCACACCCCCTATCATTCCCACGCAGAGCACTCATCGTTATACATAAGTCTTAATAAGCCAATGAAATCAATGCTGTTGCCGTTTAGCAACAGCATTGATTTATAAGTGTTTTTGGCACTTGTGTATAACGGTGAGCGCAGAGCATGGGAACGAGAATTAACGGGGGCTGAATAGTTACTTGGGTGTTATTATTTTTGTCGGGTTTAACAACCGAGGCCATCAATGACCGGCTTATTTTTGCCCCAATCCAGAATAAATTTGATAAGCGTCACTAATAAGACTCATTTTATCAGCAAATCAGGATTTTAAATTGCTCTGATTGTAAAATAGATTAACCGTAAGTTTTCTCAAGATTTTACAAAAATTTATCGGCTCATTGTTTAGTTTGTCGGCAATTATTCTGATTTCAGTGTGAGCCTCACCTCATTACCGCAAACGACGAATGATAAACGTCTAAAATTGAACTACATTGATTCTTTTTGAATTTTATTGTTGTCCAACACCGAAAAACCGCCAATTGTGAACCCCACTTAAATTCAGCCGAGGCCCAATGTTTAACGACGATTCTCATTCTAATACGCCGCTGATCGAAGAAGACGACTCGACACGTTTTGCCACAAACCGTCCTTTGACTATTGAATCCGACAATAAAAATTCAGGCAATCAGAGATTCAAGAATCTGAGTGTACTCGATATTCTCGGTCAAGGCGGCGTCGGCCGGGTTTATCTAGCCTATGACGAAACAATCGGCAGGCGAGTCGCCGTCAAGGAAATGCTGGATGAACTAAGCGGCGACGTCGAACTCGATCATTCGTTTTTACATGAAGCCAAAATTACCGGAAAACTCGAGCACCCGGGCATTGTTCCTGTTTATGAGCTGGGTCAACGAAACGACGGTAGGCCTTATTATGTGATGCGCTACATTAAAGGCGAAACGCTGGCTCGAAAATTCGAAAAAATATCCGATACCGATCCCAAAACCGGATTCAATCAACGCATTCAACTTTTGGATATTCTAATCGATGTTTGCAATACCTTAGCCTATGCGCATGCCAAAGGCGTCATTCATCGCGATTTAAAACCCGCGAATATCATTGTCGGTAATTTCGGCGAGACCATCGTGGTCGATTGGGGATTGGCCCAGGTTCTGGATGATGACGACAATACCTATTTTTACCGAGAAGCGCTCACTCACCAACGCGATAGTTTAAGCGACTCAAGCACATCGGAAGCGCTTGGAACACCTGCCTATATGGCGCCGGAACAATTCAGCGGCCGCGCGGATAAAACATCGGACGTTTACAGCCTAGGAATGATCCTCTATAAAATTATTACCGGCAGACAACCATACCGAGGTTCGATTACCGTAATACAGCAACAAATGGAGAAAGACGTCGAAACCCCCTCTCCTAAACGATTCAATACTGCAGCACCTCCGGAATTGATTGCGATCTGCGAAAAAGCCGTGCATAAGAATCCTTTGCAGCGTTTTACCGATGCCGGAAAATTAGCTGAAGAATTGAAGGCTTTTCGTGACGGACGCATGGTCAATGTCTATGCCTATTCAAGACGTGAATTATTAAGCCGTTTTTTTGCGCAAAATAAATTTGCCGTTTTCACGACCGCATTACTACTCATTACCATTAGTATCGGAGCGGTATTTTCGCTTCATTATGCGCATCAAATGAAGGAAGCTAATCATGAAGCCGAACAAGCCTTAAGCCGAATCACTTTTTACGGAGAACGTTCACAGCAACAAGCACGATCTATCGTGCATGCGCTGCAATCGAAAATCGCATTGGTATTTTCTAATCTAAACCAAGCCTCAGAGAAACTCGGTTCCGGCGACATTGCCGAGTCATCGATCTTAGAAGAATTACAAAACCGTTACCCGCAGTTTGATTCGTTTTCTATTCAACCTATTTCAGTGCTAACAGGAGCGTTTATCGCAAGTGAAGAAAACGATGAGCCAAAACCGATCGCCGACGTCGAAAACAACCGCCTCATAATCAAATACCGAGTACCGATCGAAAAGAACGGCCGCATTACCGAATATCTTGAGGCTAAAATGTCGCCTGAAAAGGTGCTGCCCAAACTGTTTACGGCTATTCTGAAACAAGATGAAACAAACCGGGATATATGGATCATGCGTAGCGACGGCCTAATTATTTATGACTCCAATTCAGATTATATCGGCACGAATCTATTCATCGATCCGGTCAGCCGCCAATCATCTTCGCTGCAGGCGTTCGGGAGATTAACCATGATCGATGACGACAGCATCGGCTATTACAGTTATCGCGAAGACGGTACCGAAGTTTTTAAGATTGCCGCTTGGGATTCAATTGAATTCAACACCAAAAACGATTGGAAAATCATTGTCGACTATACTTATCTGCGCAAGGAAATGAGAAACAAATTCCGTTTATTCTAAAAAGTAACTGCGAATTCGGCCAAAGATGCAAATTTCCTGTAGTTGGCAAACTTCTCTCCCCGGTCATAGGCTTCCGTGGATTCGGACAAGACTTCGATGATCGAACGTGGTTCGGACATATAACGTTCGGCTTTATGATCCGACTCGGAACAGGTGACAAACACATCCGGATAGAAAAAAGCATCCGCCAAGTCCAGTTTCAATTTCATGTCGGCCATGTAGACACGTCAGGTCGTCCCGGCAAGATGGTTTCCTAGGCTTAAGACTTTCGTGTAATTGCCGTTCAATACAATCAGCATTACAGCCACATTGAGCAACTTCCGCGACAGTTCTCGACCATCGACTTGCAAGCCTTGAGTATAGGCTGCCTGCATGCGGGTGGCGTTGATCAGATCCATATCAGTTGATTTGCACCGAGCCGCCCTTGATGCGATTGACGCCGGACGAGCGGTTGAGAATATAAGTGCCTCGGATGATGATTTTACCGGCGCGGGCCAACGTAATGCTGGCCTTGCCGCAGCGTAGCACGATTTCCTGATCGGCTTGCAGGACTACCCGTTCTCCGTCGATTTCTGCATCGAAAGTTTGTTCATTCGGCTTTTCGGTTGAAATAACCGGCTGCTGCATGCGAACGATGATCAGCGGCCTCGCCGGGTCTCCATTTTCGAACAATAAGGCCACCTCGCAGCCGATATCCTCGCGCGTCAGGTTCGCGGTCGAACGGGCCGGCACTGCCTCCGCCTGAGGATTGCCGGTAAAACCGACTAGCGGCGCACCTTGACCGTCGAATCCGATCAATAAACCGATAACCACGCCGGCGATCTTTCCCGGCATGATTTCTTCCTCCATCAGGCGGCTGATGAAATCGAAGTCGCTTTCGCGATACTGCAGGCAATAATCCAAGGGCTGATAGTCGCCGTCCAGTTTGTATTGAACGTCGGCGAACGAGTAACGACTAAAGACATCCTTAATCACATCGATCACCGACTTATCCTGAAATATCCGGCAATCGGCATTCAACGTCAAATACCATAGCCAAGGCCTCAACGTAGCCAGATAATAGATATAGCGCCCGGCGCAGGCCGGTATGTTTGAATTGCACGATCTCGCCGTTGATATGACGCGTCGTTCCGTTCGGCAGATCGAGATTGACGGTCATGCCCTTGCCGAGCAATTGATCGGCCTTGACGCCACCCAGTTTTTGGTCGCGAATCATCTCGACGTCGAACTCGAATAATCGGCCGATTTCTTCTTTACCGGTCAACCGGTAGAATATGAGCTGATCGTCTCCGAGCGGAGTGCCGGCTTTCACGGATCGATTGTTTTGGGCTATGAAACAGCTTGCCTGGAAAGTTGTTTCGGATTACCAAACAGTTTACTTTGTCGGAATCATATGCTGATATTCGCCGCCCGCTCTACGCAAAGTAAACCCGGCTCCCCAGATAAACTGTTTATTCAGATCCGAAACCAGAATTTCAAAAAATGGACGGTTTTCCGGATCGTGAATGATCGCTTTATTATCTTTAACGCCAATGATTACAGAGGCATGACCATAGGTATGGCCGTTATGCGTTTTCAGCCAACCGAAAAAAATGGGCCCATATTTCTGCAGCAAGTTGAACAGGGCATCTATCGACCATTGTTTATCACTAGGTTCGGCGACATCGACCAATTGCTCCCTGGATTTAAGTGTCGGCATCCAACCAGCATTGATCACATAATGACCGTATTGAACGACGCCTTTATCGTTTTTCGACAGCGGAAGCGTAAATAACTCGGGAACTCCCATTCGCGGTCCGGCTTCAAAGGAATAGCCTATCATACAGGCGCTGGCATACCAGCATCCGGTTGGATCGTCTCTAGGCGTCATTCCTTTGACATGGGAACCAATGCCAAGCTGTGTTACGAAGGGGACATTTAAACAATAATTCTTCATTTTCTGTATCTTAACTTTATGTGGTGTATCAAAAAGCTCGATATCGGCCAATTCGTAATCCAAAATCGCTTGCCAACTATTGGCTTTGCCTTTAGAGATAGGGTATATAAAGCTTCAGCCGCCTATTAAAACGGTCGGACAACCTGGACCGACAATTACTCCGCCGTGCGAAGTATTATCCAGCAAGCGCGCTGCAGGCATGTTGCAAATCAATACCGTGGATGAACCTTTGACAATGGTATCTGGGGGACCCACACAAGTAGCCATATCCCCGACTTTTGCGGCCGGTAAATTGCCTATCAATACGGTTGGCGCACCAGGAGGTAAAATAGGCCCACCGACATGAGGCACTATCCCTGTAACCATCGGACAAACATGCATGTCTGTCACTCTAGCTGCTGGAAACACGATTCCCCCTTTTTATATGGTTTTACTGGCCATTGACTTCCTTTGTCTACGATTCAACTTTACGACCATCACCGCCATTCGCAATATCAATGCCTTGCCGAATAAATGTCAGCTTTCTGTTTTTGACCTGTGCGGCACCATCTTGGGAAGCAGCCAGCATAATGGCACCTGCAACCGCTTTTGCGGTAAGATCCGGAGCGGGAAGAACAATATTGTCATCCAAAGGTGAAAGATTATCGCCGCTCCAAAATGCCGCTGTTGCCGCCCAGCCGGCAGCCGTTTTAAAATCTGTGGCTTCGGCGGCAGTAAAAGCGGCTTTGGCATTTTCTTGAATAGGCTTATACACCCAAGCTTCAGCTAACTCCACCGCCTTCGCATCCGTTGGATTCGTTTGAGTACTTTGACAACTACGAGCACACAAGCAAGCCCACCATGTCGCTTCTCTTTTGGGTAAGCCATAAGCGATAAAATTAACACAGTCGGTAAAACATTCTTCTTGTATTAATTTTTCAATAAATTCAGCAGGCGTGACTTCTTGAGTTAATAACGATTGACCTAATTCGCTTAACTCGAACAACCCAGAAATTTCGGCAGCCTTTTCATGTTTTATTTTTATTAAATTTATTTCAGTCATTGCCCATACGCTAGTTAATTTTTGTCAAACCGCCCTGCAGAATCAACATGCCGTCTCCTTTGATCGTGGTCATTGGGCTCTTTATTTCAGACATCGCACTGCCCTCCACTTTTATCATCGTTCCTTTGATCGTGATCCCTGCTTGGGTGATTTCGATACTGTTGCTACCCACTTTGAGCTCGATGGATTGCATCGCTTCAATCGTGCTTTTACCGGAATCGATTTTGACTGAATGATTGCCGGTCGATACCTTCAAATCATAATTACCCTGATCAATCTCGATGTTACGATTGCCCGTTTCAATTTTCAACTTATCGTTGCCGTCGTGCAAGGTAACGGTTCTATCGTTTTGGATCTCGATCGTTTGATCGCCCTTGTCTTTTTTATCTAAACCGATCTTGCGAGTCTCATTATTTTCGATTACACAATTGAGGTCTTTTTCGGCATGGATGTAAACCTCTTCCTCGCCTTTTTTGTCCTCGAAACGTAATTCGTTGAAGTTATCGGCCGTACCTTCTTTTGAACTGCGGGTTTTGATACCGCTTTGGGTTTTGTTGGAAGGTAAATCATAAGGCGGCATTTGATCGTCGTTGTAAACTCTCCCGGTTATCAATGGGCGGTCCGGGTCGCCCTCTAAAAAGCTGACGACAACTTCTTGACCGATCCGCGGCAAAGAAACCCACCCCCATTTCTTACCGGCCATCGGCTGTGAAACCCTGACCCAACACGAGGAATTTTCATCGTCTTGCCCTTCTCTATCCCAATGAAACTGAACCTTGACGCGGCCGTATTTATCGGTCCAAATCTCCTCACCAGAAGGGCCGACGACAATCGCGGTCTGCGATCCGGAAACGGAAGGTTTGGGTGCCAATCTGAGCGATCTAAAGGCTTGCTTTGCATCGATCGCGTCGAAACTGCATTGAAAAATTTCACCGCCCCCACCCATGCCTGAAACGCTATCGTCGCCTTGAATAATATAGGATGCCGACACAACGACATGTTCGATGTTTTCTTCGTCAAAATAAAAATCGCTTAGTGTAAATTTCATACCGGGAATGAGGCCTAAAGCATTGCCTTGACCGCGCTTAATGGAATAGGCATTTTGCCGCTCTTCCAAGCGCTTATCGACCAGTTTGCTGTCTACTGTTGTTGACGAGAATTTTCCTGGAAAATCGTAGACCTCCTGCTCGGATTGAGAATACCCCCCCGGATTGTGTTTTTTGATTGTTAAATCGGAACCAGGCGATTCAAAATCGAAATCGTTCAGTTCGAATTTACCTGCCGTGACTTGATTTTCTTGAAACCACTCATGAATGTGATCGCGCTCGCGGTTTGCTACGTTTCCCTCTGAAAAATAAGGGATGGACTGATAGCCGCTTTGAGTTTCAAAAGATTTGTTCGAATCGGTAATCACAAGTTTATGTTTGTCGTCTTGATGCTCAAAGTAATAAAAAATACCATCGTGTTCCATCAAGCGACTGATAAAATCAAAATCACTTTCTCTATACTGAACGCAATAATCCAAGGTTTTGTAATCGCCGTCCAATTTATATAGAACATCGGCAAAAGCATAGTTGTCCAATACGGCCTTTATCACTTCGATAACCGATTTGTCTTGAAAAATTCGGCAATCGGCATTTAAGGTTAAATACCATAACCAAGGCC
Organism: Gammaproteobacteria bacterium; assembly: GCA_018830325.1. Classification (GTDB taxonomy): domain Bacteria; phylum Pseudomonadota; class Gammaproteobacteria; order Methylococcales; family Methylomonadaceae; genus Methylotuvimicrobium. The sequence continues at coordinate 30,679 of JAHJSQ010000064.1, read as the reverse complement.
TTAATGTTGCACGGTAACAACTGAAGCGACTACGGAGCCCTATATGCTTGAATTGCACGATCTCACCGTTAAAAAACCGCGTGCCCCCGTTGGGCAGATCCAGCTTGACTGTCATTCCTTTACCCAACAATTGATCGGCTTTGACACTGCCCAGTTTCAGATCGCGAACTAACTCAACCTCAAACTCAAACAATCTGCCAATGGATTCTGTCCCCGTCATACGATAGAAAACCAGCTGATCACCACCTAATGGGGTATCGGCAGTAACGGATCTATTGTTTTGTGCCATGATTTATAAAATTCCGGTTATAAAGTGGTCTAACAGAGCCGACTGAAAAACTGGTTTTTTGGCTCGTTTATATCAAGGTTTTTAGCTTATATGCTGTCAGTTTCATTGCTCACTTAACTTAATTTCAGACTGGAAATACTCCAATCAATGTCTTGATAATACCGTTTGCGCCAACACCCATTTTGGTAAGCTGGTAATAGAAACTCCATTGCCTAGTTTTAGAGTTACGGACACCAAAAGTGATCACATGAACAGGATCTTTATCCGAACCCATATACATATGCGGGCTCACGATCGTACTTCCCAATTTGCTGCCCTTCAAGATAGCGTCCTGTTTGTTCCATGCATTATTTTGCGATTTCATATTAATGTGAGCGACATAGCGTGAACCATCCTCGGCTGGAGAACCAACGCCAAAGCTGCAACCGTTCATCGGTGCAGTAAACATGATATTTGCGGCATTGCTTACTGTCGTAGACTGAATAGAGTCATCCTGGTAAGGGCACCAATATATTTCCATTATGCCCTCAGCATTACCCCCATTACCTGCAGGCCGAGCCATATAAGTTGCAATCTGCGCCCCTGGACGTTCGACACTACTTGCTAGACCATTAAGTTTTTCCAGAGTAAAAAATTTTTTACCTCCTGTTTTATTAACATCACCTCCTTCAGGCGTGGAAACGATGTTATTTTGCATAAAATCAACAGGGTCAGAAAGAAAGCGGTCTACAGCTGGCATAAATACCTCAATTTAATGAATAATAATTTTATCGACTACCTAACATGCAGTCATGACACAAATGTTTGTTATGAACAGTTAGGCCTTGCATTTTTCTTAACTACTTACACCTTTCGCACTTCAAGTTTCGGTAGTGCCCGAAGAGGCGCCGGGGTGTTCGGGTCCTCACCTATCGCTAGTGAGGGGCCGGCATGGAGCTGGCATAGAGCCTACATGGACGTATTCACGGCGTCCTTTGACGGGGACACCCCGGTGCCGAATTTTGATCTACGATGGGTATAACGTTTCGGGTAACTATTCACTCCCGCTGCAATTATAGTTTCAGAGCTCCCAAAAAAATGATTAGTAGAAAATGATTTATATAATATGTTTCAAGACATATCTGGCAATTATTGATTGTTTGACTTTTTATAATTGTAGAATAATCTGGCATTTAGCTTTGATTTGTTTGTTACCTACCACCTAATTAAGTCAATAAGTTATGATCCCAATTTCCCAAGTCAAGACATCCAATATGCCCCTAATTACCGACTATAATATATTATAATTCAATAGCTTGCGAATATTCGCTAACTCCGAAATTTAAGTAACAGATCTAAAATTCAACGATCCTCAAAAAAACACAATTTTAAGGTCAAATGTAAGACCTATTATTAATTAACCCGTACCACCTCCAGTAAAAGTATCGCCAAAGTGCATATTCAGATTGTCATAACGTATACGCCTCGCTACACCAATTTCATCGCAGATCGGCCCTTCATGATATATGTAATTTTCCCATTCGATTGCCGATGAGAATGCTTTATGCGCATTGCCAAGGATCCTGTTTGCCTTGGCATCTATACCCCAACTCTTACCTGTTTGACGAGCAATATTTTGGAGAACATCTTGCTTAACTATACTGATGTAATCGCTAGTATTCTGATTTGAACGAAACCACGATGGATTATCAATAAACTGCTTCGCGTGCCCAACCTCATGCAGTATTAATACAAAGTTGTTAAGCATGTTATTTTTATTCTGATCCTCAGGATTCGGAGTAGCAACAGAAACCAACTGATCCAAGTTTACGAATATCGTACCTTCATTCGGCATTGGGCTGTCATTTGAGAACATACTAAATCCAGGCTGGATTGGGTTCGTGCTTCTCCAAGCAATGACATTGATTATTGTCTTAGAATTCCGCACCTCATCCATTATTCTGAGACCAGTTGAAGTATGTTTTCTTGCCCATATTCTTGCTCTCTCGAAGTTAATCTCGGCTTCAAGTTTGTTCACAAGCATAGACTGTGTAATTACGCCACTAGGCCCACCTGGATTGTTATTGCATTCGTTCCTCCAGTGCGCATTACTATATATCTCATTGGCGTCGTAAAATTTAAAGGCCATGATATTCTCCCGTTAATTTAGATAAAAAACAGTAATATATGTACACTTTTATTCCAGTCAAAACTCATAAACAAACTCTCCATCCGCCACACCGACATGAACCCTTTCAACTGTCTTACCTTCCATCATCCGCGTTAAAAACTCGGAGCTGATACTGGGCAAAACCGTATTAGTCAATATTGCGTCGATCATGCGGCCGCCGCTTTCGACTTCGGTGCAGCGTTCGGCTATCAATGTAATGACATCTTCATCATAACTGAAGGGTACTTTATGATTTTCAACAATACGTTTTTCGATACGTTTTAATTGCAATTTCGCGATTGCTGCGATCATTTCGTCGCTTAACGGGTAATAGGGAATAACGACTAGACGACCCAACAATGCCGGCGGAAAGACTTTTAGCAACGGTTCTCTCAAGGCTTTGGCAATGCCTTCCGGCTCCGGCATTAAATCCGGGTCTTTACAGAGATTGGCGATCAGCTCGGTACCGGCATTGGTGGTCAAAAGAATCAGCGTATTCTTGAAATCGATGATCCGGCCTTCGCCGTCTTCCATCCAGCCTTTATCGAAAACCTGGAAGAAAATTTCATGAACGTCCGGATGCGCTTTTTCGACTTCATCGAGCAATACAACAGAATAAGGCCTGCGGCGAACCGCTTCGGTCAACACCCCGCCTTCGCCGTATCCGACATAACCCGGAGGCGCACCTTTCAGCGTCGATACGGTATGGGCTTCCTGGTATTCGCTCATGTTGATTGTGATAACATTCTGCTCGCCGCCATACAAGGCTTCGGCCAAAGCTAGAGCGGTTTCGGTCTTGCCGACTCCCGACGTGCCGGCCAACATGAACACGCCGATCGGTTTGTTCGGATTATCGAGACCCGCTCGTGAGGTTTGAATACGCCGCGCTATCATATCCAACGCATGGCGTTGTCCGATGATTCGTTGCTCGATAGTATCGGCCAGATGAATAATGGTCTCGATTTCATTCTTGACCATACGCCCGACAGGAATTCCGGTCCAATCGCCGACGACGGAAGCCACGGCTTGAGCGTCAACGCTCGGTAAAATCAACGGCGATTCGCCTTGCAAATCATGCAATTGAGATAACAAGTTTTTTAAATCTTCAAGCAGACTATCGCGTGTTGCCGAGTCGGACTCGACTTCCGCAACTTCTTCAACCGCTTTTTCGAGTTTGCTGTCGGTCCCCTCTACTTTACCGCCCTGCTCACGCAGTTTTTGACGAATATCTAAAATGTTTTTTACGAGTTCCCGTTCGTTATTCCAGCGCTCTTCTAGCAATGCCAAGCGATCTTTTTCGGCTTTTAGTTTTTCCAGAACAATCGTTTCGCGGTCTTTGATATCGACGCCAACCGACTTTTCTCTGCCGATGATCGCCAATTCGGTATCCAATCCGTTAATCCGTTTTCGGCAATCATCGACTGCGGCAGGAACGGCATGCTGGCTGATTGCTACGCGTGCCGATGCAGTATCGAGCAAACTGACCGATTTATCGGGCAACTGCCTGGCGGGAATATATCGGTGAGACAGCTTTACCGCAGCTTCCAGAGCCTCATCGAGTATTTGAACCTGATGGTGTTTTTCCATGACCGATGCGACACCTCGCATCATCAGTATCGCTTTTTCTTCGCTGGGTTCCAGCACCTGCACGACTTGAAAGCGCCGCGTCAATGCAGGGTCTTTTTCGATATGTTTCTTATATTCGGCCCAAGTCGTAGCCGCGACGGTTCTGAGCGTACCTCGAGCCAGAGCCGGTTTTAAAAGGTTCGCTGCATCGCCGGTGCCGGCTGCGCCGCCGGCGCCGACCAAGGTATGCGCTTCGTCGATGAACAAAATGATAGGTTTTTCGGATGATTGCACTTCCTCGATCACTTGACGTAAGCGGTTCTCGAATTCGCCTTTCATACTGGCGCCTGCCTGCAGCAAACCGACATCAAGCGTACGCAACGTGACGTCCAGCAAGGACGGCGGCACGTCCCCGGCGACGATCTTCTGCGCGAAGCCTTCAACGACGGCAGTTTTGCCGACGCCGGCCTCGCCAGTCAATATCGGGTTATTTTGACGGCGACGCATTAGAATATCGATGACCTGACGGATTTCTTCATCGCGCCCGACGATCGGGTCCATCTTGCCTTGGCGTGCCTGTTCGGTTAAATCGACGGTGAATTGTTTCAAGGCTTCTTGTTTACCCATCTGTGCCGGTGACATCGCGCCGCTGGCTTCGCCCGGAACAGCACCGCCCCCGACTTGAAAACCGTCGCTTGAATGTAGACCTTCTTCAGGCGAGCCGCTGACAATCTCCGCGAAACGTTCGGTTAAGGTATCCGGCTTGACTTTTCCGAATTCATTGGAAATTTCGAGCAAGGCATGATTCAAACCCTTTGTTTTAAGAATACCGACAACCAAATGTCCCGAACGTACCTGCGATTCACCGAACATTAGGGTACCATATACCCATCCTCTCTCGACAGCTTCTTCGACATGCGACGATAAATCGGAAATCGATGTAGAGCCTCTTGGGAGCCGATCCAACGATTCGGTAAAGTCGCGCGCCAATTTGGACGGGTCGAGATTAAACTGACGAATGATTTTATGGAGATCCGAGTCTTGCAACTGAAGAATCTGATGCAACCAATGCGTCAGTTCCACGTAAGGGTTGCCGCGCATTTTACAAAACACGGTAGCTCCCTCTATTGATTTGTAGCACACTTTATTCAGCTTACCGAATAATGCGACACGACTGATATCACCCATAACTCACTCCTAAAATAATTGTCAAAATGACCCGCATCTTATATCTGCGCTCAAACTTCGGCACCACTCATCAATAGGCTTTTCCGCCAACACTTAAACGCTATTTCCGTTCATTACGTACTGCCCAGCCCACTACTCAAAAATTTAGATCAACTCATCATCGTATCGGATTGAGCAATAGATCATTCGCATCTTCGGTGCTGTGTCGCTCACCGAGCCAGCTTGTCCAGCCCAGTCGTGTGCCGCCGTCCAATTGACTCATCGGTGCCTCGTCAGATTTCAAGATTAAATTGACATCCCAATCGAACTCAAAGCCACTGTAGTTTCGTACGATCGCAATCAATTTTTCCAACCGTTTACCGGAAGGCAGCAAGCTGACATATTCTGTTAGGGTCAAAGGCCCGAACAGAACCCGGAATTTATGCTGACAACTCCAAACTCTGGAGCCCAATACGACCGACTCGCCTAATCTACCGGTTTTGGTCGATTCACCTAATCGGGTCAAATCCTCGGTTTCTATCTGTAACCATTCGCCGATGAACTCATTGAGTCTCACTGGTAATTTATAGAAATCGGCCAGGATAGCAATCAGCCCGTCAGCATTGTTAGCCTGATTCGCTAAATGGCCTATGTAATGAAACTTGGCCAGATCCGGCATCGCATCGCGATCTTGAAATACCTCATCGCCGATCCCCGCTAACGCTCCTAAATAATCGCCAAACCGGTCTTCGTCGGGCCGGTCGAAACTGAAGGCAGGTTCGGCATCCGCTTTGGCGCGATAGAACAACGCAACCAAGCGATGATGAAAAATATCGGCAAATCGAGCCAGAGTATGATCATGAAAATTATGCTCCCGGCTTCGCACATATTCAGTCAGATGCAAAGGCATCGGACCGTTGGGTCCGAACAGTCCTAAAAAACGCTGAGTCAATCGGGCCGGCTTCCCTTCGTGAGCCGTAATAAATTGACTCAATGTCGACGACTCAAATGCCATGGAGACTTCTTGACCAAACCTTACCGCGTCTTCTACAGGCCGACCGGATTGTCCTATCAAAGGTTTATCGTCATGGCTACATTCAATCAACCGTAAGGCATGAAAAAAATCGTATTGATGCGGCTGTTCGAGTAAGCCTTCGATTAAATCGTTTTTCTTCGACCTATTCTCGCCGGCCATCTGATGATTTCTCCACGATCCGGGGACTTGACCACGGTTTCGGTAAACGAATTAATTGAAACATAGCGGGCTAAAAAATTTTCCAGCACTGCTCCCATCAAGAAGACCCCGCTGCCTTCAAAAGCGGACTCTTCGAAGTTCAAGGTTATTTCTAAGCCGCGCCCAAAAACGATAGGGCCAGCCGTATTGATCCGCCTAACGATATCTTTCGCTTGAATCGACAACAATCCCTCGATCTGATTAGTAATAGCGGCAACATTGTATTCGCTATATAACTTCAATAAACTTCTCAGAGCGACGGCACCTTCTTTGTCATTACGGTCGATTAAACTTAAATAGTTCATCGACAAATGATTGATTAAACTCCAATTGACATTGCCATAGGCGGTCGATGCCCGAGGCTTAGTGGGACCTGAAAGGCAACGGATGCTTTCGACCGGTGCGCCCTTCTGCATCGTGAAGTCGGTTTTTCCGCCGCCCAACGGCATCAGCAACGGTAAATCGCGATTACTGCAAAGCGCCTTGATCGATAGCTGTTTAAGGTCTTTACCGTAAGGCGCCGATTGTCCGTCGACCAGCGTAATAAAAGTCTCATTGCCGATATAACTCGATCGCGGCCCTTGACGTTTTTGTTTCGACGAAGCCTTCCGTTGTTGACGATGTAACGAATAATAAGCAGGCCGGACGTCATGGCTTCGTTCGTCGCTGTATCGATAAAAAGGCTGAAATTCCTTTTTTTCATTGACGCCTCCGCTCCCAATGCCAATGACTTCCTTGACTTGGCAAATTTCAAAGTCCATCGGTCTAGAGCGATCCGGAATAATATGAAATTCGGATGACTTCTGATCGATATAGATAGGATCGGCATGCTTGGGAAACAGATTGATCGCCGGAGTACAAAACAACGCAAATTGAGATTTGTCGACGGCATTAATCAGTTTTGCGTGACTTCGTTTTAGCAGAACGATTAAATCCATCTCTTCAGCATCGCACTGATTCAAAGCTTGAGCGAAACCGTTAAATTCTGCAAACATAAAGCGCTCCGGAAAGGCAAAGTATTCTTGCAGAAGACGGTAACCCTGGAAAGAACGAGGCGAATAATTGAGCAAGGCTTCTTCATCGGAAAAACCGATCCGGGTTATCGCATTATCTTTGACTAAATGTTGCCAGCGATAAGGTTTTTCGGTCGGCTGCATGCAAACGGCTAACGAATCACCAATCAATTGTTCATACAAGTGCATCGGCAATTCTCCATGCCCGCGTAAAAAAACGGGTAAGGAATCCAGTTTTAACTCATTGAATTTCAAACCTGCAGTGGTTTTCAGCCGGATGCGAATCGCAGCTTTTACACCGCTCAGATTATGTGAGCAGAGGTTCGCCACGGCACCAAGATTCGGCAGATATTCCGCCTCTTGAATTTGTAAAGGCCAAAGTTTGATTTCGTGCGCGGTGCGATATTCGCAGGGGGTTTGTTCGCCTTTTGACGTCTGGCTTCGTAGCGCGGTTGCTCTTTCTATCGTAAAACCTTCACTTAACGAACCTTCCGTTAAATCGGGTTGAAATTGCACGACGGCCATAGACGGAGTCGGCTCGAGATAATTCGGATATATCATTTCCAGCAAATGCTGGGTAAATCGCGGAAACTCGGCATCGAGCTTCAATTGGACGCGTGCCGCCAAAAAGGCGAATCCTTCCAATAATCGTTCGACATAAGGATCGGCGCATTCAAAGCTATCCATGCCCAAGCGCGCTGCAATCTTAGGAAACTCGACGGCAAATTCGCCGCCCATTTCCCTCAAATGGTGCAGTTCCGTGTTGTAATAACGCAATAATTTCGGATCCATGCCTTAACCGCCCATGTCGCGTAGATTAACATCGCCGGTCAATACATCGATTTCAGTTCGTAAATAAAGATGTATTGGAAGGGGCTGCGCCCAAAGATTGGCCTCAATGTCGAAACTGATAGCTTGCTGATTCATCACATCCGCCGACAATACTTTAACCGATAAACTATTGGGAAGAATTCGCGGCTCAAAGACGGTAATGGCTTGTTTAAGTTTTCTTTCTATATTGGTTAAATCCGCGCCGACCACAGAAGTACCCGCCAGATTTTGTATGCCGAAATTGATAACCGACTGAGCGACTTCCGGATAATCCGTCAAATCGGCAACGGATTCGAACGAATCGGCATTCAATAGCCAGGAAACGTCACGCAGTACAGACTGCCTCAATTTCTGCATCGATAACACTCGTTTATCTCTGGATTCAACTCGATTGTTCGGCTCATCATCCGTCAATCGATCGAGTAACGAAGGTTGGAGGCGTTCTTTTTGGGTTAGTTCGGCCATGACTTATGTGTTATCAGTGCCATCAAAACTAATTTCACGGACATCCATTAAGGCATAATCATTGTGATTAGTGCTTAACAAGCGCTGTCCCAGACCGATGAATAGCCCCTCATGCGGCTCTTGCCATTCGGTCTTGCGCGCCAGTTGAATAGCCGCATCCCGATTAGTTTCGGAGTTGACATAACGTGTCGGAATAAACCCGACCGATTCGCCGCCATTTTGCCAAGCAAAATGCACAGGCATCCAAACTAAATCGCGCAGGTCTTCCGGCAATTCTATTTGGATAGTGGTGATATGTTGAAAAGGAACCCAATAATATTGTCCATTTATAATTGTTTCAAGCATGGGACCGAGCCGGACATCGGCATCCGCCAACCAGTCAAAACGCTCGCCATCAATCGAACCGGCCGTAACCGGAGCACTGTCGAAGGCTTGATTACGTAGGTTTTGAGCGTCCTGGTATTTTTCTTGCGCAGTGAGATTAAGGGCCTGTAACAACAAGGCCATCCATTGTTGAGGCTCGCCGAAAATCAACGGTGTTTTCAAGCCCAAGAAAACTTCTTTACGCAATATTTCGCAACGAAGCGCCTCACGATAGGTTTGTACCATCGCCAGAGTTGCTGCATCCATGTCAGCCAAAACATTGAGTTGGGTCAACGCTCTTTCCCATTGACCTAAAACCGATAATAACTGAAAGAGAAAAATTCTATTCTTGACATTGGCAGGATCTTTTCTGACGGCCTGTTGAATGTCGGCCAATGCTTGCTCAAGATTGCCGTCTTTCAATGCTTGTTCACAGTTTAACATGTATCGATCCTCGGCTAGCGTAAATCCAAATACCTTTCGCACTTCAAATTTCGGTAGTGCCCGAGGAGGCACTGGGTTGTCTGATCCCTCGAAGCATAGAGTCTACATGGACGCATTCACCCATCACCTAAATTATCCAAAATAGTTAAGCATAGCTAATGGACTATGGAATTTAGGTGCTGGGCCTTTGACGGGCACCCTGGTACCAAATTTTGATCTACGATGGGTATAAATAAAATGTGGGCGGCATAAACCGCCCATTCGGAAGGATGAGTAGCTCCTTTATTTTATTCGCCTAGCTGAACTTTCAAAAAACACTACAACCACTATTCAGCTAAAACAGGGAGTCATCAGATTTTATTTTTGGTTTTATTGGTTTTTAAATCATAACCTTTAGCTTCGCCTTTTTTAACGGTGCCGCCTTCTTCGAATTGGTTATATTGCAATGTGATACCAACATAGTTGATGGAAAAGGATTCATTCGGCCTTTCACCTCCGCTGCTCATGCTATAGCTGCTGATCAGCGGTTTTTCTAAAATAATTTCCACAAACTCTTGTCCGGAAGCATCTTTTCCGCCTGTTTGAATAAAATGAAAAGTCGCTTTATCCAATGTTTTACCGCATGCCGCTTCCTGCATTAACTGAGCAGAGGCAATATCCATACTTTTTGTGCATGTGACTTCGGAAAAGGATGGGTTACTGGTATCACGGTCGGCGCCGGTTCCGCTAGAGCTGACGGCGCGCCCGGTCCCCCATTGTACTGAGTCGATGGTTATCCAACCATCATGCTTATCGACTTTGGAATCGCCTTTTAATTCGGGTTCAAATTTTAATAAAATCATTGTTTATCCTCATAATTTACAGAAATAAATAAAATTACACACTGCTGATGAATAATCTCAAAAGGATTTAACCATTTTCCAAGAGATTTTATCTACCGCTTAAATCCATTTACAATCATCAACCGCCTTTTTGTGAAGGCAATTTGGAAGTGAGTCGTAAGGAAACAGTCAAGCCCTCCAACTGATAATGCGGTCTCAAATAAAATTTGGACGCATAGTACCCCGGATTACCTTCTACTTCTTCAACGACCACCTCGGCGGCGGACAAAGGACGAATGGCTTTGTCCTCTTCCGTTGCCAATGCCGGATTAGTCAAAACATAATTACTAATCCAGCTATTAAGCCATCTTTCCATATCGTCACGCTCTTTGAACGACCCTATTTTATCCCTGACGATACATTTCAAATAATGCGCGAATCGGCAAGTTGCGAACAAATACGGTAGTCTTGCAGCTAGATTGGCATTTGCCGTTGCATCGGGGTCGTCGTATTCAGCCGGTTTATGTAGAGACTGCGCACCGATAAATGCGGCGAAATCCGAGTTTTTCTTGTGAATCAATGGCATGAACCCTGACTTAGCCAATTCCGCTTCGCGGCGGTCGCTGATCGCGATCTCAGTCGGACATTTCATATCGACGCCGCCGTCATCGGTCGGAAAGGTATGGACCGGTAAACCTTCAACCGCACCGCCGGATTCTATGCCGCGAATTCTTGAGCACCAGCCATAAAGTTTAAACGAACGGTTAATGTTGGTCGCCATCGCATAGGCCGCGTTAGACCAAGTATAATTGGCGCTGTTGGCCGCTTCGGTATCTTCTTCGAAATCGAATTCCTCAACAGGGTCGGTTTTTGCTCCATAAGGCAGACGGGACAAAAATCTCGGCATCGCCATTCCCAAATATTTGGAATCGTCGGAATCTCGTAACGATCGCCAAGCCGCATACTCGGGGGTGGAAAAGATTTTGGTCAAATCTCTAGGGTTAGCTAATTCACCCCATGAGTCCATTTGCAATGTAGTCGGCGACAAACCGGTAATAAACGGTGCATGCGATGCGGCGGAAATTTTCGCAATTTGATTCAATAATTCGACGTCGGGCGGTGAATGATCGAAATAATAATCCCCCATTAAACAGCCGAAGGGTTCGCCGCCGAATTGACCATATTCTTCTTCATACAATTTTTTGAACATGGGACTCTGATCCCAAGCCGTCCCTTTAAACTTCTTGAGCGTCTTGCCTAACTCGTTCTTTGAGATGTTCATGACCCGAATTTTAAGCATCTCGTCGGTTTCGGTATTGTTGACTAAATAATGCAGTCCTCGCCAAGTACCTTCTAGTTTTTTAAAGTCTTCATGATGCAGTATTTTGTTGATTTGTTCGGTCAATTTACTATCGATTTGCGCGATGATAGACTCGATTGAAGCTATCGCGTCATCGGATACCAACGAAGTATCCTTTAAAACAAATTCGGCAAGCGTTTGTACCGCGCTTTCAACTTCTTCTTTCGCTCGTTCGGATTTCGGTTTGAATTCCTTGGTCAATAATGCCAAAAAATCGCTGCCTTCAGCGACCTCTCCGGTCGTTACTTCTGCTTCTGTTGCCTGTTCTGCTTCAGCCATGGTTTACTCTCCTCCTTCCTCGGTTTTTGCTTCGGCTGGATCGGCCGGCTTCGGCGCTGCGGTCAGCGACTGCAATAAAGCCGGATCATTGATTACCTTCGCTATCAATTCTTCGGCGCCGCCTTTTCCGTCCATATAGGTGACCAAATTGGCCAATTGCGTTCTCGCTTCCAGCAATTTATTCAGTCCGTCTACTTTTCTTGCCACAGCCGCCGGCGAAAAATCATCCATGTTTTCGAAAGTAAGATCGACATTCAAATTGCCTTCGCCTGTCAAGGTGTTGGGCACCGTAAATGCAACCCGAGGTTTCATTGCCTTCAGTCGATCATTGAAGTTGTCCACATCGATTTCGAGCATTTTACGATCTGCGACAGGCGCCAATGGATCGGCGGGTTTTCCCGACAAATCAGCGAGTACTCCCATCACGAAAGGCAGTTGAACTTTTTTCTCTGCACCATAGAGTTCGACATCGTATTCGATTTGTACTCGCGGCGCGCGATTACGCGCGATAAACTTTTGACTGCTTTCAGCCATTTAACACCTCCTCGATAGAAATTTGTAACGAAAATTCTGAGTCCAATTTATTCATCTTCACCCTTAGACCCCATGATAATACTGGCTTGGCTGACGCCGTCCGGTGCAATATCCATGAGTGCATCCAAGAAACTTTTTCCGACTAGCCGCTGCGCTCGCTCAAGAAGCAAAGGCACAGGACTCGATGGTTCGTTTTTTTTGTAATAGTCGCAAATCAACTTGAGCGCATTGATGACGTCTTGACTATTGTTTATCGCGCCTGAGATCGATTTTTTCGTGGCTTGCGGTTTGCCTGTTATCTCGTCCTGGCTTTCTAGATCGACTTGTGGTGCATCGATGTCATCGACCCCGCGAGACTCCAGCCAACCCGATACCAAATGCTCGAATTCCTTCAATAAGTGCCTAAGCGCCTCGAAGTTAGGAGCATTGTTGATGCCTACTTGCTGAGTAACGAAGTTTTCCAAACTATTCAGGCTTTCGGCGCTTCCCGCGATCGATGCCAAATTACTTTGTAATGCAGCAATATCGCTATCCTGAACAGCGGCTTCGATAGTCCCTAATTTCGGGGCATTATCATCTTCGGAAACCGTCATTTTCTCGGCGGCAATCATGAAATCGCGAAAACAAAAACGGCCTAATGCTTTCGACTCGACTAATGAAACAAGCTGCAAAGGACGCAACATCGTTTCATGATCGCATAAAGCCATCAAAATATTGACGCGCTCAGTAGGGTCGTTGTCGTCATCGGGGTCGAGCCGAGGATACACAGCGTCCCAGTGCTTTGCGATCAATGTGTCGATTAACTTTAATCCTTCGCTAAGACCGGTAAGTCCTTCGAGTGCAATCAAGGAGCGCAAGTAATAAACCAGAACTCTTAAATCGCGCGTCCGGTCTAGCAAGGCTTCAGCGGATTTTTTAATTTCCTTCCAGTCCGGCGGTTCGGCTTCTTGAATAGTGTCGCCGATTTCCTGTTCCGGCTTGCCGATAATGTCTTGCTCCAACGCGATAAAAGCGGGGTCGTATTCCAGGTCGTCGCCGCAAACATTATCAGGATCGATGTCCTGTAAATATTTTTCGATATCGATACTCAATGCACTCACTCCTTAAACGACAATTTTATTAAAATTTTATTTTTCAACCGAATTGCCGTTGGTACTGACGACAATTACACTGACATTGTCTCTAGCGCCTCTATCAAGAGCGAGGTCGAGCAATGCCTTAGCACTCGTCTTCAAACTTTGATTAAGTAGTATAGACTCAATTTCATTAAAGCTTAGCTCTTTGTCCAAACCGTCGCTACTTAACAAAAACAAATCCCCGAGACGCACGTCGGAGTAGCCGCAATCCAGCTCCAATTCGTCATCGGCTCCGACGGCACGAGTGATAACATTCGATTGTTTGACCGTCCAACCTGCCGAAGAAACCGATTGTTCCGGCGCAATCTCATTTTCAGCACAATGATCACGGGTCAGTTGCTCCAATTTGTTGTCCCTTAGCCGATATAAGCGACTGTCTCCCGCCCATAAAAAAGCGCAACGATTTGAATTACCGATCAAGACCAGGACGGTGCTGCCAACAATCGAATCGTTATAGCTGTTACTGGAAAGCTCCCGTAATTCCTTGTTGACATTAACGATACAGGCGGAAACATCTTTGCAATATGCTTCTAAATCAGAACGCGGCGATACTTTATTCAATCTATCGACAATCAATTGGCTAGCCACATCTCCCGCTTGATGTCCGCCCATTCCGTCGGCAACTGCCCAAAGACCTGCTTCAGGCCTGTCGAGTATCGAATCTTCATTGAATTTACGGCGTTTGCCGGTATCGGTGAGAGCCCAAGATTGCCAGCGCACTTCACGCTGATCCGGCAAGGTTTCAGTCGTCATATAGAACGGCAGGGTATCATGCTCATTTTCAATATTCTGAGTCTTCTCGATAAAAGTCTCAGGTGTATTGGCCGAATGGCGTAATTTATCGAGGTTTTCCGGAACCGTACCTTTTTCAATATCCCATCCTCTTTCCGTAATAAGCCCATTTAGAAATCCGGAGAATGCAGCGATCGGCGGTAAACCTTCGCAAGCCAACAATGACGGAGTCTGATCCTCGGAGCCGCCGGTAGACCATAGTGTAAAGCCCGGAACAAACCGATTCATTAACGATGAACTCAATCCGACAAAAGCATCGGCAATCGATTCAGGACGAGCCATCGACAGATAAAATGCTTTTTTTCCGGCATTTCTGCGCATATCCCGAACATTGCTTGAAACCTCGGAAGCCCCTAACGGTGCGGCGGGAATATTTTTGATCAATCGATCGAATACTTCAGGATCGAGCCCGTCTTCCAGGCCGCTCAATGCCGCTTCTTCGAGATGCTCAAACCACTGTTCGGCCGAAGACATCAAATAAGCCAAGCAATTGCCGCTGTCGATGCTCGCCGCCACCGTCAACGGAAAATATCGTCCTACCTTATCGACGCTGGGCATTAATATTCCGGCCCAGGCGGAATATCCGCAAACTCCGGGGCTCAACGCAAAACGCCAAATCGGGCTACTTAAATAGCTGTTCAACCATGCGTCCCCCAATTCTTCCTTGCTGGCGGCAATCGAGCTTTGCAGCCAACTATCCCAAGGATTCAGAAAGTCGCGCGGCAAACGTCGGGTAACAAAGTCGCCCAATATCGGCAGTTTGCCGTAAAACCCGGGTTCCGAATGAGGCAAAGTCATTACAAGCTCGTTGGAAATTGAAAATTTTGCAGTTCTTTGAGCGCAAAAGGATTATCGACGCTGGTCGCGCTCAATTCATAACGCGCTTCCAAGTTGTCGATTGCAAATGTCAGCATGAACCTGTCTTGCGCGGTAATTTGAATTCGGGCTTTATCAAGCAGCTTAAACCATGCCCAAGCGCCCTCCTCGGAACGGCTGACTTGACGGCCGTCTAAGGTATCGAAACCGTAACGCACAGAACCGCTTCCGTCCGTTCCAGGCCACTGCAGTTGAGTACTTCGCGCCGGACCATGCCGGTAATCCAATTGCTGACCTTCCAAATTCAGCCAAAACCGTGAAGCTTTGGCATCGAGCGATACCGGTCTCAGGTTGAATCGAACCGAGGGTAATTGACTACCGCCTTGAAAAAATACTTCACGGATTTTTGCCGCATACTGAAACTGCATCAGCACCGATCGCGAAATACCGATCGATTGATTATTTTGAGTGATCAATCGCCAGGTTCGGCCGCTGGTATCGACAAACGGTTTGAGATTGGCATTGAAAAACTGATCCAGGATACCGTTCGGTGCAAAAAACCGGCTAAAATCTTGCAATGTAATTTCTCGACTGGCGCGTCTGGACAGCGGATAACGGCCTTCGAGTCCCGATTTATAGAGCGGCATGACCTCGCTCTGCCAAAGCTTATTGAGCTGCGCCTTGCTCGACCCCATGATCAGATTCAAATTGCCGCTGGAAAGCTTCTCGGTCATGCTTTTCAAGGGTTCGGGCAAACGCGCCGATTCCATTTTCATGCGCGACATCACATCGCCTCCGCCGCCCCCTTCGCTGCGCTGTGCGGCGATCCTTATCGCCGCCCCGCCGCTATCTGAAGTACTGCCCAAATCGATCATGAAGCCATACAACTGACCGAGCAGATTGATGGTCTGGTCGAATGGCGCACCGGCGCCGCCGACGCTTCTGACTAATGAGGCTAGCGGTTGAAAATGGCGCTCGACGACGGTGCCCGGCGGATCGGTCGGCGCTTGCACGACACCTTCGGCTTGTGCGGCTTGCAACAGTTTTTGCGTTCGCGAATCGACCGTCTTTTCCGCGCCTTCCTTGACTGCCGCCAAAGCATCCAAAGGACTCGGCGGTTTGCGTGTTAAGGAGGTCTGCTTGTCGATAGTCTCCAGTAATAGCCGAATCGGCGAGTTGGGTGCCGAGGCGAATTCGAGTAATTCGATCGACTGCTGAATATTACCGACGCTTCGGATTTTTAGATTGCCCAGCATATTGCTCCAATACTGAATGAAATCCTTGTCGTAATAGGTCTGAACGTCTTGCTGCAAGCGTTCGGGATCGGGCGCGCGGGCTCTACCGACATCGCCCAACACCCAATTATCCTCGACTGTCTCTTTCGCCAAAGCTTGGTTTTGTTTTAGAAATACTTGATAAAAACCGTCGTGCGTGAACAAATAAGGGATGGTTTGCTGTTCGAATTTTCCGGACGCGACCGTAAAAACCCGAGACGCATTCGGCCCTAGCGCATCCGACAAACGAAGATCGCGGCTGCCATCCTGCATCGCCTCGCTCTTGATGCGCATATAGACTTGCTGCGCAACAGGAATGCGATTTAACACTTGCCGCGTTGCGGCGACTAAACGCTGGTCGAGCGGCTGGGGCTCTATTTTTAGCTTGAGCAAATTATCGAGATGACCGAGCAAGCCGACTTGAACATCGTCGGTATAATTTTTTTTCCAATCGATAGCAACCCAAGGCCGCACCAAGCCGGGCTCGAGCCGTTTGGGCTCGCCGAACATCAAATAGACTTTTAAGAGTTCATAGAGAATTTCGGGGTTATTCGCCTCTTCGCCTCGGATACGTTGTTCTAGCCTTGTCTTGATCAATGGTAAAAATTGCTTCAATAAAACTTGGTCATAGGTATCGTTAATGACCGGTTGCACTTTGTTGCCTTGAAACAAGCCGAAACGCATCGACAAGGGCTTTTCGTCGCCATAAACTCGTTGAATGTCTTGCATCGCATTCATGCGTTTCAATAAGTCGGCAAAGTCCGATCGATTCGGATAATTCGCCGCGGTTTGTTCGTATTGTTCAATTTTTTGACTCAGATCGTTCAATGCCGACTGATTTTGAGTAAAACTAAAAGTCCATAAGGCCGCCATTAATAGTGTCACAGCCAGTGCCGAACCGTATGCAACCTGACGCAGCAAGGCATAACGACGCTCTACGCGCTTGTTCAAACCGACGATCAGGGCTTCGTCGAAAATGACCTCCTTCAGCAAACGGGTAATGAAAAAACTCTTTCCCTTGCCGCTGAACATCGGCACCGAAAAACGATCGAGTTTAAAAGTACTCGCCAAAATCCCCATCAGACGGTCGATCGGCGTGCCTTCTTGCGTTCCGCTGGTTAAATAAACGCCTCTGAGATAAGGGGCTTGTTGATATCGGTTCGCGCCGTAACACTCCTTGAGAAATTCCAACAAACTCTCTTTCAGCAAGGCCATGCGTTGAGGAAAGCCGAAAATCGAATGACGGCGCTGCAAATCGCGCTCTTCTTGAAGTCTTTTCGGCAAACGCGCATTCAAACGATCCAACAAGCCGTCGAAATCGTCGCCGACCCGACCAACAACATCGATAGGGTGATCTTGATCTTCTTCAGGAAAAGTAACACCCCAAACTTGGGCTCTTTCTTCTTTGCCTAGATCGGCAAAGAAGTCGTTGAAACCTGCAACCAGATCGCATTTGGTAAACAGCATATAGATCGGAAAGCGAATGCCGAAATGTTCGTGCAGCTCTTGAATACGCTGCCGAATCGCTTGCGCATGTTGAATTCGCTCCTCCTCGGTCTGCTTGATCAAATCGGACAGGCTCATCGTGATCAGCACGCCGTTGACCGGCCTGCGCGGCCGATGTTTTTTCAGCAAATTCAAAAAACCGAGCCATGCCGCCTTATCGACAGCTTCATGGCTGTCTTGCGTCGTATAGCGCCCGGCGGTATCCAACAGCACCGCTTGATCGGTAAACCACCAATCGCAATTGCGGGTCCCGCCGACGCCTTTGACCGCGTTTTTTCCGAATTTGTCGGCCAGCGGAAATTCCAGTCCCGAGTTGATCAATGCGGTGGTTTTTCCGGAACCCGGCGGCCCGATGATGATATACCAGGGTAATTCGTAAAGATACTGACGCCCCTGACCCGACTGGGTTTTGATTTGTTTTAGCGTGCGTAGCGCATCGTCGAAATGCTTGCCGAGTTCGCCGATTTCCTCTTCGCTGTCTTGCTCGACTTGACTGGGCCCGGTCGTTCCTTGCGCTCCATCGCCCCCGACCAGTTCATTGACCATTTGCGTATTGGCGCGATTGGCTTTGACCTGAATGCGTAGATTATTCAATCCCCAGAGTAAAACGATCACTAAAATCGTAATTAGCCTGGAAACTTCGGACTCAAGGGGGACACGCCCTGCTATCGCAATGAGCGGCCCGAAAAACCAAATTAACAGGCCGACGGCAATAATGCCGATCAGTTGAATGACCCATTTATTTTTGAAGAAACCGATGATTTTTTTCACGTTTGTCCTTTTAATCCTGAAAAAATGATTTCGACACGACGGTTCATCGCTTTATGTTCGGCGCTGTCATTCGGCACCAGCGGCTGCGTTTCCGCACGCCCTTCGGATGTAATGGTCGCACCGATTCCCGGCTTGCTGTTGAGCATATCGGCAACCGACTGCGCTCGTGCTCTCGATAAATCCCAATTGGATGGAAATCTCGCCGAAAAAATCGGATCGCTGTCGGTATGACCGACAACTAGAATACTGCCGGTAACTTTGGTAAGCGCTTCGCCGATTCTATTCATTAACGGATAATATTTCGCGGTTATCGAGTCCCTACCGGAAGCGAAGAACCCCTTGCCCATAATGCGTAACACGATTTTGTCGTTCTTGCGATCCAACACGACTTCGCCGCGCGCAATTTCCGGCGCAAGAAAACCGCTGATATCGTCATACAATGAATAAGCGGGAGGCGCATCGGGCGGTTTAGGCGTTTCGGGCAACGGTTGGGCGACTGCGACTTGTAGCGGCTCAAGGCCGTCCTTGATCGCATAGAGTTTTGCCAGCAATGGATTGGACGCGGCATTGATTAAATAGAGATAGCCGAGATAGGCCAGCATTAGAACCATACCGACCACCGCGCCGATGACCCATAGCGGAACCAAGCGGGTCAACACATTACGTTTGTCTTTGATGCCCTGCCATTGTATCGACAGTTCCTTTTCTATATCGCCGCGCTGCCGCTGTATGATTTGATACAGATTTTCCCGAACTTCTTCAAGCCGGGTCATGCCGTGTTCCTGAATGCGGTATTTCCCTTCGAAGCCGAGACAAAGGCAAAAATACAATAATTCCAACAAATGCAGATGCGTGCCGGGCTGCTGCATAATGTTTTTCAAAATTTGGAAAAACTTTTCTCCGCCCCAAGCTTCCTTATGAAAAGTAATCAACAGACTGTGCGTGCTCCATATACTGTTACAGCCCCAAGGCGTATTTAGCACCGTTTCGTCGAGTAAGGTACAAAGACAATAACGCGCGGCCTGTACTTGATCGGGCGGGATGCCACGTCCTAACGCTTTTGTTTCGAATCGCTTGACTTCGTTGATCACATTATCTCTCAGACCAGCAATGTCTGGATGCGATGCGGTATTGCGTAATTGCGCGACTAAAGATAACAAAGACAACGCGCTAGCAGTCAACGGGTTATCTTTCGAATATACGATTCGTTCGTGTAGGCCTTCAGGAGGCATTGGCGCTTTATCGGGTGCATGCGCCGGCATCGGCTCCTGAGGTTTGGGCTTTCTTCCGCCCGGCGTAGGCCTGAGGATGGTTTTGTCGTCATCGATGTAATTACCGAATGGGTCGTCTTGATTCACTGTCGTTAACCGTTTTTGATTGCCCAAAATTCAAGTTCAAGCCCTGGAAACTCACCGGCGATATGGATCGCAAAACCGCCCGACTGAGCCATTTGCTTCCATAGCTCGCTTTGTTTGTTGAGCTCGAAATAAGCGAAACCCGCATGATAAGGAATTTGCCGTGGCGCGACCGGCAGTGCATGAATCGAAATACCGGGCAAGGCCGAACGCACCAATTGCTGAATCTGTTCGACCGGACCGATTTTGACCTGCGTCGGAAAACTGCTGCGCAATTGTTCCTTAGACACTTGCGCATTGGCGGCCAGCACGAATACCGCATCCTTGAGCAAATTCGGGTCCGGCACCTTCGCGCCGCGAATGCCGTACTTCGGAGCTGTCAAAGGGATCGGAATCGCGTTTTGCTCCAATACCGCACTCAATAATTGCCGCAACTCCTCCATGACTTGCATGAAGGTCGCTTGTAAATCGTCGTGCCTATAAACCGGAAAACTCACCGGTCTTTTATTAGGCCTGCAAAATGTCGATAACTCGCCGGCCAATTGCACCGCAATTCGGTAAAAACTTTCCGGATGCAATGCGGGAATGGATTGCAAATGTTCGAATAGCGGCTCGACACGATTAACCATTTGCAACAGCATGTAATCGGAAATTTCGGCAACTCCGCCCCTGCCCGCTTCGGAAGCCCGTCCGCCGAGAGCTTCTCCGCGCGTATGTAATAAGCCGAATAATTCTTTGATAAACCCGCTCAAGACAGGCATAGCGTTGCAATCGAGCGAAGGCGGAATAAAACCCTGATCGAGAATCACGTTTTTATCGGCCCTCGACTCGATGACTCTTGCCACCCCGATACAAACATGACCGGAACGCTCTTGTCGCTCCAATAAAAGTCTAGTATGAAGTTTGCCGACCAAGATCGCAGAGGTCGTATTCGATCCGGTATTATGGTCGCGAACTTCGCTTTCGAAGGCATGATAGCGCGCCAGATTATGACGGTTCTCGTCGGTATCGATTTCAATCGTACCCGGTTGGCGGACCGGTAGCGATAGATAAACGATATTATTCTGCACGTCGCTTGGAATATCGACCGGCAAAGGCAAGTCGTCGTCTTCGGGTAAATTAAACGGCGTTCCGTCCGGAAAGATCCCGCTACATTCGGCCAATGCAAATTTGCCCATGGCAAGCTGCCGCTGGTCTATAACAATCTTTTTGACTCCCCAATCATAAGGCGTAAGGTTGCCGCATCGTTCCTTGACGAGAGTTTCGATATACCGGTCGTGTTGTTGAAAATGTTGGGGCCGCAAAAACATGCCTTCCGACCAAACCGTCCTGTTATTTTCCGCCATTGTTCTTGTAACCTTTTACCCTGTGATATGAATTTTCGAACTAACCTTAGGTTTAATATTATTAAGGATTTCGTGATAATTAACGTCCTGGAACTATGAGTCTTGTTGAGGGTTCGGTAACTCGCTTGGCAGGACGCCGTGAACCCAGCACCTAAATTATCGAAGGTAGTTAGCCATAGCCAACGAGCCATGGAATTTAGTTGCTGGGTGAATATACGTCCGTGTAGGCTTGACGGCGGCCTTATCTGCCGCCGAAATCCTCGCCAAGCATGCTCCACACCCTTTTTACCCTCAAATTGGGAGTTTCTGTTGAAAAACGGCTTTCTCAAACCTCCAATCATCATAGTCCAAATTTTTTATTTTTGTTCCGCGCTGTCGTTAGCGCTTTCATTTGTTCTTCATAAGCCTCTACGAAGGCATCGCCGAAAAAATTCTCAACGGCTTCTTCGGACTCAATGCGATAAGTTTCCTGATAACTGTCCCAACACTTGGCTTTTTTTTGTAACACGATGCCTTGCTCGAATTGTTTTTCGATCGTTTTCGGGTCGAATCTTTTCAATAAGTCGGTCAATGAGGCTTGAATCCCTGCTTGCATCGCGAGCTGATGATTCATGATGTCATTGAAGCCTTGCTCGATCGATTCGACCGATTCGAGAAAACCGCCCTCTTTGTTTTGAATCAATTGCTTCAAAACATCATCAGTCGAAACGGCGAACTTCAACGGATTATTGTCGGCCGCTCTTATTACAGTCACATTGACACGGAATAAGCTCTTGAATTCTGCTCGGCTTCGTAAGACCGACACGGTACCGGCAACCAATTGCCGAAACATTCTGCCAACTCTTTGCATCGCCTCCGATTGATTTTTACTTGCGCATTCGTTTTGATCAAGTCCGGCACCTTGCAAAAAAGCATTAAATAGGCCGTCATCTGAAATACTCTGTACGGGTTGTGCGGGCGGCGTTTCAGGGGAAGAATCGGACGAGTCGACTAGAATGCTGTTTAATTTTGAAGTTTGCGTACTATTAGGGTGGGCGACCGGCGATGCAAAAGGTTCTGAAGCCGATGGCTCAGGATCGGCTAGAGACGATTTCGGAGCGAAATCGTCGTTAAGCAAATCCGTACCCGATGCTCTTGAATCGCCCTCTATCTGTCCGTTACTGGAGGGCGAACCGGAGTCGGCGAAAAGATCCTCGAAACTCAAGTTTTCAGGAATTTCCTCAAAAGGTTTCGTTGCTGCTTCTACCTGAGGAGCGATAAAGCTGTCGAAAAGGGGTGAAGCACGATCTTGCAAGTGACTTTCAAATTCGGGCGTTTCGCTTTCTTTGGTGTCGATCAATTCTTCATGCCGTGGAAAGGGTGAACCGCTATCGCCCATCAGTCGATTGGCTTCCCTATCGATCGGCGTTGAAAACAACTCTTCGGGTTCTGTCGATTTTGACGGCGAATCGGCAAAAATATCCGGAAAAGGAAAATCATCCTGGCTAGTTTCTTCAGTAATAATGGCTTCTATTTCATATTCGCCGACTTTTAAAAGGGTACCGTTATGAAGAGGTGTCGAATCGTTATGCAGCGGGTTAACTTCATTATC
The DNA here is from genome assembly GCA_018830325.1 of Gammaproteobacteria bacterium. GTDB lineage: Bacteria > Pseudomonadota > Gammaproteobacteria > Methylococcales > Methylomonadaceae > Methylotuvimicrobium. Next base: position 7,577 of record JAHJSQ010000064.1, on the reverse strand, counting down.
GATTAATACGCCAGCCAGACTTGAATCGGTCAGATAATATGTGCCGTTTTCGTACTTGATCGATGCATGATGTCGAGATACAAATTTATCAGGATCAGGTAAAACCAGCGTATTATCATCGGAACGGCCTATCGTGCCTTCGTCGTTTGGAAAGGCTGCTAGTTTAGGTTCGGACAAAGGCTTGCCTTTGTACATTGTGATCTTAAGAGATAAAGCCATTTCAACTACTCGATGAGAAATACAAAATCGTTATTTTCAAACAAATTTCAGGCTAAGTTCGCGTTAATTAGGTGACGTTAAACTACGCCTATCTCGAAACTTGAAGACTGTCGGGTACGCTGTGCATACCACAGCGGAACCAACCGTTTAGAAATATGCACAAAATAACTTCTACAAGTAGTAGGCTTTGCGACGGTTTGGTGGCTCGCTTGACAGGACGCCGTGAACCCAGCACCTAAATTATCGAAGGTAGTTAGCCATAGCCAACGAGCCATGGAATTTAGGTACTGGGTGAATACGCCCATCTAGGCTTGACGGCGGCTTTCCCTGCCGCCGACACCTGTCAATCGAGCCACCAAACCACCTTTCAACAGTTGTCGAAGTTATTTCATGCTCGTTCCTTAGTTGAACGTGCCCGCATGTTGCCTTGCGCCGACATTAGGTACGCGCAGCGTACCCTACAATCCACTTTGGATTGATAAGTACACTTCCGATGCGGTGGATGTTCTCAACTATTACCGCATACATAGCCAAATTTAAACAGGAAAATTTAGTTCTACTCACGTCTTAATAAAAATACGTTCGATCTTAATTCAATTAATTCTAGTCTCTGTCCGATGGTTCTTCAAATACGCATTAACTTTGGATTTACCGAATTCTATACCGTAGATCAACATTCGGCACCGGAGTGCTAGCAATTCCCAGTTTGAGAAATTTCTCCGTGTTCAGGGTGCGGGGTATGTCTGTCGAGGAACGCCGTAAACCCATCCATGGGGGCTTGGCGGCGGCTAAACGCCAAGGATGGCGTGAATGCAGATTTTGCATTACGCCGGGATGGCGTGTATTAGGGCAATGCAGGAGCAATTGCCGAGGAGCAAAAATCTGCCCCTGCTGCCGACATCGTCGCCAAGCACACTCCGCACCCTTTTTTATTCTCAAATTGGGAATTGCTGCCGGGGTACTCGACAAAGGACGCCGTGAACCCAGCACCTAAATTATGCAAGATAGTTACCATAGCCAAAAGGCTATGGAATTTAGGTGCTGGGTGAATACATCCATGTAGGCTTTATGTCAGCTCCATGCTGGCAAAGCCTTTGCCAGGCACCCCGGTGCCTCCTTAGGCACTGCCGAAATTTGAAGTGTGAAAAGTATAATCAAATCAAATTCATCAATGCTTTATTCAAGGTTAAATAAGGCATCAAGCTGTTTGTCGCACTTCTCGAAACTTCTTGAAAAACGCGTTGATAACGGATGAGCTTCTGCTTATTAGATGAGCCTGCAAAATAAGCTTTACAATCGTATGCATCCGAGGCCAAAAGAGATTGCACGAGCCTTCCTTGAGTTTGTTTGATTTCAGCCTTGAGATTGTTAAAAACCTTGCGCTCCCAATGATTTTGCACCGTTATAACCGTCAGTTGATCCAACAACTTGTCCAAGTCCAAAAATTTCGCAACATCGATAAACGTCTTGCGTACTGTACTGAAGGAATGCCCGGATTCAGTAGACAATAGCGCAATTTGTGGAAAGTCGTTTAATGAATTGATGAATGCGATGCGCTTTGCCAGCTTGACGGGTATACCATTAACCGCTTCATTCTCTGAATCGGGCGAAATAAACTCATTGGCGAAAGCCGTTAAACAAGAGCGATAATTTTCCAGCGTAAGAGAATCAGGACGCACAACCAGTTCGTTCATCAATACCCATTGGCTGAATTCGGCCAAGACATTTTCCAGTTGCAATAGCAGACCGTACTGTTGTTCGGCAGGAATGAGATTATCCAAACTAAAAACTTCACGGCGAAAATCCTCGGCTTCCAGTACTTGATCGAAGGTCAAATAAACGGTAATGCTGTCGATGATACTGCCGCCATTGTCATTATGCCAATTCAAAAAACTGCACCCTGCTTGATTGATAATCGTATTACTGATTACGGTCGCCTTAATTGCCGGCGCGAGAGGATGACTGGTTAAATGCTCGGCAAAGTTCTGCCGTATCGGATCTGGAAAGTAGCTTTGCAAATAAATATCGTAATCGGAAACCGATATCAATTCGCTTCTATCCATTATGTCTTGCGTCAGTTGAATCTTACAGGCGGCCATCAGCACGGCAAATTCAGGTCGTGTAATGATTTGACCGGATCTCCCCATCACTGCTTTGTAAGATGGAAAAGACTCGACGGAACGGTCGAGTACACCGGCACTTTCCAATCGTTCTGAAAGCAACAAGTACTGTTCGGCATTCCCTTTTACACGTAATTGTTCGAGCGACAAACATAAACTTTGTTTGTAATTATTGGTTAATACTGCCGCGCATACTTCGTCGGTCAAGGATTCGAAAGTTTGCCGATAATCCTTCAAGCCTTGTTTTTTCTGAAGCCCGGTCAATAATATTTTGAGGTTGACTTCATGATCGGAACAATCGACCCCACCCGAGTTATGAACCGCATCAGTATCGATACGCCCTCCGCCAAGCGCGAACTCAATTCTGGCCTTTTGAGTGAAACCGAGATTAGCGCCTTCGCCGACAACCGCCGCACGCAATTGCAACGCATCGACACGTACATCGTCGTTGCTTCGGTCGCCTACATCTTCATGTTTTTCGTTAGTTGCTTTCACATAGGTACCGATACCGCCAAACCATAGTAATTCAACCGGCGCAGTCAATAATAAGCGAATCAAGGTCGAGCCATCCAAGCTTTTATAACGTATACCCAACCATTTGCGCAATTGCGGAGAAACTACAATGTCCTTCGCATGCCGCGAATAAACTCCACCTCCCTCGGAAATCAGGCTTCGGTCATAATCGTCCCAACTCGACCCCGGCAATTCAAACAAACGCTTACGCTCTAAATACGATTTTTCAAGATCGGCCGGTGCGGGATCGATAAAGATATGACGACCGCTAATTGCGGCAAGCAAGTGCGTGCTATTCGATAACAACATGCCGTTTCCGAACACGTCGCCGTCCATGCTGCCGATACCGACGACTGTAAAAGGCTCGCTTTGGATGTCCTTGCCGAGTTCGCGAAAATGCCGTTTAACGCACTCCCAAGCCCCACGGGCGGTAATTCCTAGCGCTTTGTGGTTGTAGCCATTTGAGCCGCCGCTCGCAAAGGCATCGCCGAGCCAAAAATGATATTGAGCTGAAACCGAATTCGCCAAATCCGAAAATTGAGCCGTTCCTTTGTCGGCGGCGACGACCAAATAAGGATCATGATCGTCGTAGCTCACGATACCTGGCAAACGCACGACCCGATCTTCGACATAATTGTCGGTCAAATCGAGCAAGCCCTGAATCAACTTGACATAAGCCTTCCGGCCCACTTCCTTGAAATCGGGGTCTGTAACCGGCGTTTTAACGATAAACCCACCTTTCGCGCCTTTCGGAATGATCAGTGCGTTTTTGCTCATCTGAGTTTGCATCAGATCCAATATTTCGGTTCTGAAATCGTCCGGTCGGTCCGACCAACGAATGCCGCCCCGAGAAATCTTACCGCCCCGCAAATGTATTCCTTCCATATCGACCGCATGCACATAAATTTCATTTTGAGGCTTTGGAGGGGGCATGTCGATGATGCCGAGGCTGTTGATCTTAAATGCGATAAAAAAATCGTCCCGCTTTTGCCTAACATGAAAATTACAACGCATCGTTGCATCAATTAAATTAAACAGCGTACGCAAAATTTTGTCGTGATTGATATCGGTAACGCCGCTAAGATTCTCTAGCAATTTAAGACGTAACGGAAACAACAACTGTTCCTCGCGTTGCATCGGCTCCCCTAAATTAGGGTCGGGCCTAAAACGGGCCTCGAAATACTCAAACAAGGCGAAGGCGGTACTAGAATTAGCGAGTAATGCCTGGTTGAAACTGCTAGTCGTCGTCGGGTAGCCCAATTGCAGATAATAATTGCGATACGCACGCAGCACATCGATCTGCTGCCAAGTCATACCTGCCAATACCAGCAAGCTATTCAACTGATCGTTTTCAGCTTTTCCGTTAAATACCGCACCGATACCGGATAATAAGCGAGATTTTAACTCGGTAAAACTGTCGTGTTGAGACTTCGCAGCGGAAATCGTAAAACTTTTAATGAAAACCGGACTGCCGGACACTGTCAATGGAAATTGAACCTGATCCAAGACTCGCAAATTAAAGTTTTCGAGAATTGGAATATATTCATCCAAATAGCGTTCTTGCCGGCTGCAAAAATGCAAACGATAATGCCGAATCTGGCCGTACGGGCGCAACAAGCCGATCGTCATCGGATCATCATTCAACAACGATTCGATTAAGCCAATGTCCTTGATGGCATGGCGCGGAGGCATCAAGGCTTGATATCCGGGCGGAAAAACCGTACGGTATTTTTGCCATAATTTACAGGCTTTGTATTTACCGTAGGCGCGCTCCAGAGTTCGACACAACGACGTAGACCAGGGCCTGATCTGTTTGTTGAGATCTCTATCTAATTGATCGACATCGATCGTAATTGTTTCGGAAGTCGGCCTCAGCAAAAAATGCAGCCCCAAATAAGGACCGCTAAGCACAATTTTCCGGACTAATTCGGCGCTGCTATCGAGACTTGACGACAAGCGCCCTAACAATACGGATTCAATTTCTTCGCTATACAAATGAACTGGGGCAATAATCAGCGCGGACAACGACTCCAACCCGAAGCCACCGAGCACCACTAACTTGATGCCTTCCGGACGATACAGGTAACGCCTGAGCGATTGAATCAATAAATCGAGTTGGGGTATCTCGAGCAAAAATAAATCGACTTTCGGAAATAAATTGAATATCTCTTTGAGCTGCAGATATTCATAACTGTTTTCAGGGGTTTTATGATGCGCTAATGTTTGTTCGATTTTACGCTGTAAAAACGGGATATTGCTACATGCTCCCCCCATTTCGGTCTCGTCAAAAACGCCGAAAAAACCATATTCGCAAAAACCGCCTCCATCTGGCAACGAATGCTTGAACCCTATGTAAATTAAGGGTTGGTCGTGAATCAATGGGCTTCGTATCGGTAAGTATTGGATGATCAAAGGATAATCGCGCGCCAAAACAGCCTGCATCACTCGGAGAAAGTTCGATAGTGCAGTGGGATTATTGTCGTGACAAAACTCTGAACCCAAGGCTTTAAGCGAAGTGAACGCGTCTTGATCGTCAACCGACAGTCGATGACTCTTAAAAGGAATAAAAGCCTTTTGCTCAAGCCAATCGATCAAAGCGCTAAATTGAGAAAACTCGGAAATATCATTGAGGCCAAGCAAGCTTTCTTTCAAGGCTATGCGGTCTCGATCAAGGACTTCGGCCCATTCGATAATTGCCGTTATCCTTTCGAAAAAAGCATTTTTTATACCTGGATCAACCGCTTCTAGACGCAATACAATCAACAGTTGCTTGGTTCCGGATAAACCGTTACTTTCTAATCCGGTTATCATTTCTCCCTGACGCTTAACAGTCAAAACGGGATGTGCCAATAATTGAAACGGAAGTTGTTGATCGCTTTGTAACGCCAATAATGAATCGACAACATGCGTTAAATTACGACAGACAATTACGATAAATTGTTGAGGATCATTCGGTATCCTTAGTTCTTTGACGTTATGCGTTTCGATATTGTCAGTAAAAAGCTCAAATATCCTGACAATCAGCGATGACGATATATTAGGCGGCAATGAAACAAAATAGCTGTCCGGAAACAACAGCATTTCCGCCAATTTAATTAAAAACCGTCGGTTTTGATTGTCGCCTTGTCCTTCTAGGATATGTTGTACCGCCTTTAATTTCCGACGCTGACGCGATGCCTTTAGAGCAAGATTACCGGCTCTCAGATATACTTTCACGAACTACTCCTTGACTGGTTTCTGTTATTAAACGTCACGGCTAAGAGTCGCGCATGGAATAAATGTATCAAGACTTACTCCCTTTTGATTGAAAAACCGTCTAAAAATATAAGGTATGGAATGCGTCTATCGAGGACCGCCGTTCACCCAGCACCTAAATTATCTCAGATAGTTAACCATAGCCAATGGACTATGGAATTTAGGTGCTGGGTAAACCCATCCATGGGGGCTTGACGGCAGCTATCGAGCGCCAGGGATGGCGTGAATGCAGATTTTGCAGGAGCAAAAATCTGCCCTGCTGCCGACATCCTCGCTAGCCACACCCCATACCTTCATAAATTTAACTAATTTTTGAGTATAAAGGGAGTAGAAAACCATTCCTTTCTAAGAGGGGGTCGGGAAATCACTTGAGACTATTATTTCATGCACAGTTATTACTCTACCACGCGAAAAATGTAGCGCATGAAGATTTGAGATAAAGATTGGCTATTTAGCAAGGAGATTGCTCATCAAACATACATTTGATCAACAATTTGGGACGATAATTATCGTAGGCTTTTTTTAATTTCTAAAACGTTGGCTTCTTCCATTCGCGTATAAGTGACCGAGTCCATCAGTGTCTTAATAAAATAAATACCCATTCCGTTTTCCTTCGGATTATCGAAATCCGGAATCGGCACTGACTCGATATCAAAGCCTTGTCCATGGTCGAAAACTTTAATATCGAGTTCGTCTTCCTGTATGTGAATCGTAATTCTGACACAGTCCTTCGGCCCTTTATATTTAGAATGTTTAATTGCGTTTGTTGTCGCTTCGGTTAACACAAGGTTCAATTGATAAGCCAACGCATCTCGATCACCGGAATAATGATCCAGCTCTCTACCGATCCGCTCCCCGATGCTGCCGATCAAATCCAGGTATTTGGTTTGTGTCGGAATAATTACATCAACCTGAATATCCGCACTTTGCATAAAAGCCTCTAAGATTCACTGGTGGTCGCTTCGTCCAAATCATTATAAATTTCGAATACCCGATTCAGTCGGGTCAATTCAAACATAGACAACACTTGCGGCTGGAGGTTCGACAAAGCTAATTTACCCGATTTTGCAGTCGCATGTTTAAATCCCGCCAGCAACGCACCCAACCCCGAACTATCGATAAACTTGACCTGTTGTAATTGCACGACGATATTAGGTTCGCCTTCTTCTATCATATCGATAATAAATGCTTTTAAATCACTCGAATTGTGAGCATCGATCCGTTCTTCATTGATGTGAAGGACATTGAAACCGTCTAATTGTTGCTGCGTTAAATTCATATCTTTTATATTTGTTAATCAAAAATAGTCGAAATTAGCCGATTGTAGTAGTTATACTCATATATGGACTCCTCGTTTATTGCAAGCCAAGTTTTCAAAAATTGATGTCAAAACAGAGATCAAGATTGCAGCCATATATCCGGTCTCTCAACAGAGGCTTTATTGCCTCAGGACTCCTGATGAATCTATCC
>JAHJSQ010000063.1 GCA_018830325.1 Gammaproteobacteria bacterium | reverse complement strand
CGTCATACGGGCGAAGACCGGGCGATTTTGAAACAACGTCAAGCTGTTTACGAGGCCGCTAAGGCCAAAAAACCGGAGCGCTGGAGTCGTGATACCCGAAACTGGGATTGGCAGGCAGAAGTCTGTTTAAATCCCGATAAATCGATCGATAATGCGGTAAAAAATACCGACATTAGCGTTCATTAATTTTCAACTCATGCGACAACTACGTTGACATTTACCGCGTTGCATCAAGCGCATTTTATCCTCGGCGTTGCGCCGCCATGTAATGTCCTGTATCGCGCCATAAATTCGCACCACCTGGCCAATGCGCCAATCCCGGATCGGCAATGCGTGATCGCTGAAATATCGGATATCGCCTTGTTTTGTGATCACTCGATATTCCGAGGTAATTTCGTCGCCGGCCAACAGCTTCTCGTTGCGGCTTTGGACGATTGCGTTATCTTCAGGATGGATGGTCAACTCGTAATTGCGCTGACGGGTTTTCGATGCGTTTGCAGTCGGACCGTATTCGCTCAAGAATTTTTTAAACGGTTCGGTCACCCATTCGAAGACTGGTTTGCCGCCGGGCAAAATCCGCATCGAATAGGCATAATCGGAAGTCAACCTCGAAATGGCAAGATCCCATTTTTCGCAGTATAAAATGTCCGATTCCGATGTTTGACATCCTTTTTTGTCGGCGATTCTCCGTATATATTCTGCAATTGCATCGGCAAGCGAGGCGCGGTTACTTTTTACAATGTAGTCTGTCATGCCTTTTTTAATGGCATCGGCCGCGACGTTTTCGTTCCCGAAAGCGGTTAGCATGTAAACAGGAACACAAGGAAATCGTCGATTGATTTCGGAAAATAACTGCAATCCGTCTGTCCAACCGAGCTTATATTCGGTAATCACTAGATCGAAATCCGGTTGATTCGATTGATTCATAATTTCTTGATATTTCAGGCGATCACTGACTCCAATGAAATCAGCCTCCGGAAATTTTGCCGACAACATATGCTGTGTCAATAGAAATTCGGTCGGGTCTTCGTCAATAATGAGAATTTTCATAAGCGCTAAGAAAGTTATCCGCTAAGTAATTATTCAGCATAAGTCATGTATGAGAAGGTGTCAGGGATTGATTTATAAGGCTGTCTGCAACAGGACGTTGCAGTCAGAGCTTACAGGGATGTATTCACGCGTCCTTAGAAATCAATGCCTGACATCAACCTACCGCATGCGCTGAATAGTTACTCCGCTAGTTTCATTGTTTATCCTAAATTCGGTAGTCAGTCCACGAAAATCAGGAAATACACAAAAGTAGTCACTCACTTACATAAATTTCTTGAATCACCTATTGAGTGAGCAATAAGGTGCCGAAACCGACGAGAGGTCCCGACCCAGGTGCGCGATGCGCACCCTACACTATGTATTCGGTAATAGTTGAAAATACCCACCACTCCAGGAAGCACTTATAAATCCAAAGTAAATTGTAGGGTACGCTGCGCGTACCTAATGTCGGCACAAGGGCGGCACATGAGGGCACGTTGAACTACGGGCGGGGCTACTGTGGTACGCACAGCGTACCCTACAGTCTTTACGTTTCGTGATTGGTGTAGTATTCACTTCAACTATTTTAGAAATTGCACACCGAATCAATTTATGCCGGTTCAGGCGTGGAAATTGCATCTCTGTTGATACAGCAGTTGTACGATGATTTATCGCTTGCCAAAATGATCGAAAATAAACGGGGATATCAAAAGCATTATGATATCGCGCTAATCCGAAAGCCATTAACTCGCCCCATCTTTGTGCGAAGGCACCAAAACAGGGCAAACCTTTCAGCGCATTACCCGTTCCTTACATCATACGCCCGAAAAGTATTCACCGCTGCTCGTTTCGTTTTTCGCTTTACCCGGAAATCGACTCAATCGAATAGGCTTTAATAGGATAAATATCATGACAATTCGCGTGGCCATCAGTCACAAAACTACCTACCTCTTCGACCGCGCCGTCTCGTTGTCGCCCCATGTGTTTCGCCTGAGACCGGCGGTACATTCGAGAACTCCCATCAAGGGTTATTCGTTGCGTATCGAACCCGAAGATCATTTCATAAATTGGCAGCAGGACCCGTTCGGAAATATTTTGGCCAGGGTCGTGTTTCCGAAAAAAACGCGGTCTCTCAAAGTCGAAGTGGAAGTGATTGCCGACATGACGGTAATCAACCCATTCGATTTTTTTGTCGAGGAATATGCGCAAAAATTTCCTTTTCAATACGACAAACAATTAGCCCGGGAACTAACACCTTTTTTGGAAGTGACCGAAGACGGCCCTTTATTAACCCAATGGGTGGCCGATTTTGATTTGACGCCGCGTAACATCAACGATTTTTTGGTCGATTTAAATCGCCAGGTCTTCAAGGATGTCAGCTATAACATTCGCATGGAACCCGGCATTCAAACGCCCGAACAAACGCTCGAAAAACGCAACGGTTCGTGCCGCGATTCGGGTTGGCTATTGGTGCAGATTCTAAGGCATCTAGGACTCGCCGCGCGCTTCGTCTCCGGCTATCTGGTGCAATTGACCGCCGACATGAAATCGCTCGACGGCCCGTCAGGTCCCGAGCACGATTTTACCGATCTGCATGCCTGGGCCGAGGTATATATTCCCGGTGCGGGTTGGATCGGCCTCGACCCGACCTCCGGCTTATTGGCCGGCGAAGGACATATTCCGCTAGCTTGCACGCCCGACCCAGTCAGCGCGGCACCGGTCACCGGCGCGACCGACAAGTGCGAAGTCGAATTCGAATTCAGCAATACGGTCACGCGCCTACACGAAGACCCGCGTGTCACGAAGCCTTATACCGACGAGCAATGGTCTTTTATCGATGCGCTCGGCCAACAAGTCGACGCGCAATTGCAGCAAGACGACGTGCGCTTGACGATGGGCGGCGAGCCGACCTTCGTGTCGATCGACGACATGGAAGGCGCCGAATGGAATACTCGTGCGGACGGCCCGCATAAACGCGAGCGCGCCCAGGCCTTGACCAAGCGTTTGCGCGACGTGTTCGCGCCGGGTGCGATGTTGCATTACGGCCAGGGCAAATGGTATCCGGGTGAACCCTTGCCGCGTTGGCAATACGGTATTTTTTGGCGCAAGGACGGCACGCCGATTTGGCGCAACCCCGAATTACTGGCCGATATCAAAATTGATTACGGACATGGGCCCGACCAGGCCAGGCAATTCGTCGAACACCTGACCGGCCGTTTGGGTTTGACGCGCAAACACATTTCCGCGGCCTACGAAGACGTTTTTTATCACCTTTGGCAAGAAGAGATGCTGCCGGTTAATATCGACCCGTTGCAGTATCGCTTAAAAGATCCGGCCGAACGCAAAACGTTGGCTAAATTATTGGATACCGGCTTGAATCAACCGGCCGGCTTCGCGCTACCGGTTAAATGGAGTTGGAGCAAACAATCCTGGCAAAGCGGTCCATGGCCATTCAAACGCGGTCAGTTGTTTTTGATTCCGGGTAATTCGCCAATGGGTCTGCGCATGCCTCTCGATAGCTTGCCGTGGATCGCGCCGGAAAAACGCGAAATTACCCATGAGCGCAGTTTGTTTGAGACGCTCCCGGAATTGGGCGATTATTACGGCGAAGTCGCACAGCGCTATAGCCATTTTGAACAAATCGGCGCTATCCATCCGGAAATTCACGAACAAAGCCCGCCTGCCGACGACAAGGACATCGATCTCATAGAAGTGCCGCATACCGCGATTTGTGTCGAAGCTCGCGAAGGACGGGTCCATGTATTTCTGCCGCCTTTGACGATGCTCGAGCATTACCTGGAATTGATCGCGGCAATCGAAGCGACCGCCGACCAATTGTCGATTCCTGTCGTACTCGAGGGCTATGAGCCCCCGCGCGATTACCGCATCGAACGCTTGATGGTCACGCCCGACCCCGGCGTTATCGAAGTCAATATCCATCCATCCCGAAGCTGGAAGCAATTGGCCGACAATACGCATATTCTGTACGATCAGGCGCGCCAAGTCCGCTTGGGCACCGAAAAATTCATGCTGGACGGCCGCCATACCGGCACCGGCGGCGGCAATCACATCACGATCGGCGGCGAAACGCCGGCCGACAGTCCTTTGCTGCGCCGTCCCGACATATTGCGCAGCCTGATCACATATTGGCAGCATCATCCAGGGCTGTCGTATCTATTCTCCGGTATGTTCATCGGTCCGACCAGCCAAGCGCCGCGTGTCGACGAAGGCCGTGATGAAAAACTTTATGAACTGGAGATCGCGTTTCAACAAATCCCTGAAGGCGAAGCGCCTTCGCCATGGTTGATCGATCGCTTGCTGCGGCATTTGCTGACCGATATTACCGGCAACACACACCGAAGCGAGTTTTGTATCGATAAACTGTATTCGCCGGACAGCGCTTCCGGACGTCTCGGCATATTGGAACTGCGCGCCTTCGAAATGCCGCCGCATGAGCGCATGGCGCTGGTTCAAGCTTTATTGCTGCGCTCTCTGGTCGCTTGGTTTTGGCGCGAGCCTTACCGGCATAAATTGGTTCGCTGGGGCACCGAACTTCACGACCGTTTTTTATTGCCGCATTATGTCAGAGAAGACATGCGCCAAGTCGTCGACGATTTGCAACGCGCCGGCTACCCGTTTCAATTGGACTGGTTCGACCCCTTCTTCGAATTCCGTTTTCCACATTACGGCAACACAATCGTCGATGGCGTCGATCTGGAATTGCGTTTTGCGATTGAACCCTGGCATGTTCTAGGCGAGGAAGTCAGCAATACCGGCACGGCACGCTTCGTCGATTCTTCGGTCGAACGATTGCAAGTAAAGGTGACCGGATTGACCGATTCGCGTTATGTGTTGGCCTGTAACGGACGACATGTGCCACTCAGAAATACCGGACGCAAGGATGAATTCGTTGCCGGAATCCGCTACCGGGCATGGCAACCGCCCTCGGCGTTGCATCCGACCATCGGCCCGCATACACCCTTGGTATTCGATATCATCGACACTTGGAACGGGCGCGCGGTCGGCGGCTGTACTTATTATGTCGCCCACCCGGGCGGCCGCAGTTACGAGACTTTTCCGGTCAATGCTTATGAGGCCGAGGCCAGAAGGATTACCCGTTTTTGGAATTACGGCCATACGCCTGGCGAGATCGAAAGACCACCGGTCATTTTGCCGTCCAATAGCGGGATCAGTTTCATACCGCATAAGAACCCGCCAAGGCCTATGGCCCCGCCGCCCGAGGAGCCTAATAAAGAATATCCGTACACGCTCGATTTGAGGCGGCGATATTAGGATGGCGAGTGTTGGATGCGTTCAAGAACAAAGCAATATTCACCATGAAGCTCATGAAGACAATGAAGAAAAAGACTATAAGATCAACAGTGTAATTTTTCATGTCGCTTCATGATCTTACTGTGAAAGTTCGCGGATTTGAAATCTTAATCTAGTTTTTCGATATTCAACACAATGCCGGTTCCGAAGAGGGGGCGGTTGCTCGATCGACAGGCGTCGGCGGCAGGGAGCCGCCGTCGAGCCTACATGGACGTATTCACGGCGTCCTGTCGGGCGAGTGACCGCACCCTCCCCACCAGAGAACTTTCATTTGCCGAGACGATGGCTAGACCTTCATGAACGATATGGTGAAATAATTTTTTCCAGGATACCCTAACGGAGCCTTTGTGACCCGACTCGATCGAATTAGCCTATGAATAGCGTTCTCGCAAAAGAAATCGGTGCTCAGCACTACGCCACGCAACTGACCGGCTACGATGAAATGTATGCCAATAAAGGCAAGGTACTGCCTTATTGGGAACATTTCATGAAATCGATCGAGCAAATCGGCCGTGACGAATTGGAGCACCGCCGCCGCGAAGCCCAGCGTTTACTGCGTGAAAACGGCGTAACCTATAACGTTTATACCGACGCACAAAGCCTAAGCCGACCATGGAAGCTCGACCCGATTCCGCTGTTGATCAGCAGTGAAGAATGGGCCGTGATCGAGGCCGGCTTGATACAACGCGCCGAATTGTTCAACCTAATATTGAAAGACATTTACGGCGAGCAAAGCCTACTGAAAAAAGGCTTGTTACCGGTCGAATTGGTTTACGGTCATGAAGGTTTCCTAAGACCCTGCGTCGGCACTTTGCCCGATACCGAGCGACAATTATTCTTGTATTCCGCCAACCTTGCGCGCGGGCCTGATGGACGCATGTGGGTACTGGACGACCGTACTCAGGCGCCTTCGGGAGCCGGCTACGCGTTAGAAAACCGGTCGGTGATGACGCGCGTACTGCCTGATTTGTTCGGCGAATCGCAGGTTCATCGTCTCGCCGGCTTTTTCCGCGCGCTTCGAACCGGATTGGCAAACCGTTCGCCGAGTTCGAGGACCGATTCGAGAATCGTCGTGCTGACGCCGGGCCCCTTCAACGAAACATATTTCGAGCATGCCTATTTATCATCGCAGCTCGGTTACACGCTGGTTCAAGGCGACGATTTGACCGTTCGGGATGGGAAGGTTTGGCTGAAATCGGTGCAAGGACTGCAACAAGTGGACGTCATTTTACGGCGTGTCGACGATTCATTTTGCGATCCCTTGGAATTAAAGTCCATTTCGCGCTTGGGCGTCGCCGGGCTATTGGAAGCGGTCAGGCGCGGTAATGTCGCGGTAGCCAACCCCTTAGGCAGCAGCGTTTTGGAAAACAATGCTCTATTGGCTTTTTTACCCAGACTGTCGCGCCATTTGTTAGGACAAGAATTACTATTGCCGTCGGTGGCCACTTGGTGGTGCGGACAACGTAGGGAATGTAATTTCGTACTGGAAAATCTCGGTCGCTTGGTGATTAAGCAAATCGACCGAACCTCCGGTATTCACGCAGTATTCGGCGCCAACTTGAGCTCCCAGGAAAAAAGTCGATTACGCGCCGCGATTTTGGCGAAACCTTATTTGTATGTCGGTCAGGAACAGGTCGGTTTTTCAACAGTACCGGCTTTCGTAGATGGGCAAATCGCTCCACGCAATGCGATTCTGCGTAATTTCGTCGTCGCCGGTGAAGATGGTTATCAAGCAATGCCCGGCGGCTTGACGCGGGTTTCGCCCCTCAAAGATAATTTGGTCGTCTCGAACCAGGCAGGCGGCATCAGCAAAGACACCTGGGTGCTGGCGGACCAACCGGATCAACAAGTCAGTATCTGGCTGCAACCGCGCCGAGATCATATCGTCGAGGCGATCAACGAGCCCTTGCCGAGCCGAGCCGCAGATAATCTGTACTGGGTCGGGCGCAATCTGGAACGTATCGAATCCGCCGCGAGATTGCTTCGAACCGTGCTGCAAAAATGGCGAGAAGCTCAGGATTACATCGAATACAGCGATGCCGATTGCCTCAAAACTTTATTGCGCGCATTGACCCATGTCACGGTGACCTACCCGGGTTTTGTAAAAGGCGATCCGTCATTATTAACGAATCCTTTACCCGAACTAACGGCATTGATCAAAGATGCCGAGCGCCACGGTACGATACCTTCAAGCATTCATGCCTTTACGCAGTCTGCTTTTAGCATCCGCGATCTATGGTCACAGGACACTTGGCGCAGCATAGACGATATTAGGCGTTGCTGGCGTGCAGGATCTTTTAATGAGCCGCTGGAGATCGGTGCACTACAAAGTAAATTAGACGATTTGATTTCAGCGATCGTCGCATTTACCGGTTTGACCAGCGAAAGTATGACCCGCGAAGCCGGTTGGTTGATGCTGGACGGCGGACGCCGCCTCGAGCGCTGTTTGTCATTAATTGCATTACTACGCGCCACGGTTGTGATCAAACAAGAGGAAAGCACCCAATATCAATTATTGGAAGCAGTATTGATAACCACCGACAGCTTGAGCATCTATCAAAGACGATACCGGTCGTTCGTACAATTACCGATGGTTTTAGAGCTGCTGGTGCTCGATCAAACGCATCCTCGTTCGTTGGTCTATCAGCTTAATCAACTTTACGAATATGTCAAAGCTTTGCCTCGGGAGCGCGGCAAGGTTCGCATTAGTGCCGAGGAAAAGCTAGTTCTCGAGGCGTTTACCAAAATACGCCTAATCGACATTACCGCGTTAAGCAAAGCTAAAGAAGACAGCGTTATCTATTCGGCTCTCGACGAAGTGCTGGCGGACACCTCGAAATTAATGTGGCGCACCTCGGAAATGATCGCAAAAGCCTATTTCAGTCATGCCGAAGGGCCGCATCAATTGAACCCGACGCAACTGGAGGATGAGTTGTGAAATATCGCATCACCCACATCACGACTTACCATTACGCTCATGAGGTCGGCCTCTGTCAGAATGAAGCCCGATTAAAGCCGCGCGATTTTCCGAGGCAGCAATGTTCAGCTAGCCGTTTCGATATTAACCCGGAGCCCTCGGACTTTCAGGAACGGCTCGACTTTTTCGGTAATCGAATCGCTTACTTCGCGATTCAAAAACCTCACTCTCAATTGACTGTCACTGCCGTAAGCGATGTTGAGGTGCTGACTGAATCCAATCAAGTTTTTCAAGACAACCCAATAAGCTGGGAAGACGCCAGGGACAAATTGTCCAACAATCCGGCCCAGCAAGTACAGAGTCAACAAACATTAGGGTACGGTTCTTATGAAGCGCTACTCGAAGCCAGACAATACACGCTCGACTCGCCCATGGTGACATCCGGAATCGAGTTAGGCGACTATGCCCGGCCTTCTTTCGCGCCCGGAGCTTCGCTGATTGATGCGGTGACCGACTTAATGAAGCGCATTTATCAAGACTTTACTTACGATCCGTCCTTCACGACGATTGCAACGCCGCTGGCCGATGTCATGCGGCATCGACGCGGCGTCTGCCAAGATTTTGCGCATCTGGCGATCGGCTGTTTGAGATCGCTCGGTTTGGCGGCCCGCTATATCAGCGGCTACATCGAAACTTTGCCGGCACCGGGAACCGAAAGATTGGTCGGCGCCGACGCATCGCATGCTTGGTTTGCCGTATTCGTGCCGGGCAGCGGCTGGCTGGAATTGGACCCCACCAATAACAAACTCCCTGCCGATCAACATATCACCTTAGCGTGGGGACGCGACTATGCCGATGTCACTCCGCTGAAGGGCATTGCATTCGGCGGCGGCAAACACAGTCTGTCGGTTTCTGTCGACGTACTGAGGCTAGAAAGTTAAAAACGTGCGGATTATTTCACTTCATTTTACTTAAAGGAAAACCAATGAGTACCATACATCTAATCGGCGGAGAAAAAGGCGGCGTCGGTAAATCCGTCGTTGCCCGATTACTGGCGCAGTATATGATCGACCATGAAATCCCGTTCATCGGTTTCGATACCGATCGCTCACACGGTTCTTTGCTGCGTTTTTATGCCGACTATGCGTCGCCCACTATCGTAGACAACTATGAAAGCCTCGATAAAATCATCGAAACAGCGGCAGAAAACCCGGAACAGCAAATACTCGTCGATCTTGCCGCGCAAACGCACTATCCCTTGTCTAAATGGCTCGAGGAATCCGGAGTGCTCGAATTGGCCGAAGAACTGGGCGTTACCATTCAATATTGGAATGTCATGGACTCGGGAAAGGATTGCGTCGACCTGCTAGGGAAACTTCTGGATCAATACGATGCGAAATTAAATTACGTCTTGGTTCTGAATCAACTTCGGGATGGGGATTTTACTATTTTGGAACAATCAGGCATCAAAGAACGAGCATTGGGTTTAAATGCCAAATTGATGACCTTAAAACGCCTGCATACACCGGTCATGACCAAAGTCGATGCAAACAGCTCGAGTTTTTGGGCGGCTCAAAACAAGACCGTCGACAATCCTAATGCATTGGGCTTACTGGAAAGGCAACGCGTCAAAACTTGGCTAAAACAGGCTTATACCGAATTGAAATCGATTGGTATTTGAATACGCAAAAGCGGACACCCATGAATTATTCGCCTTATACAAGTTGAATATTGACCATGGCCGGATGATAATGAACCGTTAATTATAAAAAATGCGTTTAGAGTTCGATTAAACTAATCGATTCATGGACAAACAATATTGTAGAATCCAAAATGCATTTTCATAACCCAGATCATTATCATTTCGGCCAAACCACTCCATGAAGAAAGCTCCGCAAAAAGTCCCTTCCGCACCACCCGACGCTAGTCTAGAAAAAAACGCCTCCTCGCACTTTTCGGCAGGGCGATATAAAAACGCCGCCGAAATCTATAAACAATTGCTAAAACACTCCGATAATCCGGATTGGCGCCGAAAGCTAGCCGAGTGTTATTTGCAAAGAGCATTGAATATGGCGGAAAAAGGCATGCCGAAGGAAGCCGCCGTATTGTGGGAAAATTATTCGGAATGGGCAGAGCCGCCCCTAGCCGCTTTAGAAGCTTATATTTTATGGCTGTTGTCGGTTAAAAACACAGAGAAAGCTTTCGCAAGAATCGATCGAATCGATGCCGAACAACTGGATAAAAACCATCCCGATCTTGCAGTCTGGTTGGGGTTTTTATTGGTTTGCGAATATCCCGATATTGAAGCGCATATACCGCATGACTCGGCTGTAATGCTACATTGGCAAACGGTTCGCGACGCTCTCGAGGCTTACCGGAGCAACCGGCTCGAACATATTGACGAATTACTGAAAAAGCTACCTTTCCGTTCCGCCTTCCGTGACCTTCGGTCCTTACTGAAATCGCAACTATCCCTTCCGGCGTCGATGGATCAAGCGCGCACCTTATTGTCGAAAATTCCGGATAACTCGCCCTATCGTCCGGCGGCGAATGCTTTGACCGCGTATATGCTTCAAGGATCGGCCTTCGTTGAGGCTTCACTGCAACTCGAAGATAGCCCACGCCGGCTGATCGCCAAGGCCAAAGGTCTATCGAATAAGCAGCTTGAATTGCTCGACGCTATAAACAAGCAACGCAACAATCTGACCGACAAAGCGCAATTCAATTTAACCATCCGCTACCGCGAACTGGTCGGAAACGAAGCGGCGAGCCGCTTTTGCCAAGCCATGCTGGCACGCTACCCCTCCGGACGTAAAGACTATCTAAAAAACTTCGCCGCGAAAGATTCGATCGAAAGCGAGCGTATTCAGGCCTTAATCCACGAAGAAAACAATGACCACGATGAAGCCGAAGGTCACTGGTTGCGTTACATTGACGCATTAAAAACCCAAGGACCGGAAAACCATAAAAAAATCGCCTTGATATACAGACATTTGGCTCAAAAGCTTCCGCCCAGCCTGGCTGTCGAATTTCTCATGGATAGCTTGCAATACGACCCGAACGACCGAGACAGCTATTTAAAAATATTGGATTATTTCGAACAGGAAGACCCGAATCCGGAAGAGCATGCGATATGGCTGGCAAAAGGACTGGAACACCTTCCGAAAGACATCGAGATGCTGGTTTGCGCCGCCAAGTCCGCCATGCGCAAAAAAGCCTTCAAGAAGGCCGCCAAATACGCACAAGACTTGTTGAAAATCGACCCGGTCAATACGTTGGCCAAAGACTTGTTGTTTTCAAGTCACTTAGCGCATGCCCGCAAATTGATTAAAACCCAAAAATTCCATCTAGTCGACAAAGAGCTCCAAGCCGCCGAACAATTATCGATCGATAAGACTCTACTGAGGCAAGCGGACTTAATTCGCGGATTTTATATTTGGGCAGCCGAAGATAAGGACCGCGGTCTCAAATCCATAGCCGATATTCTACAATCAATGAATCTGGGGCCTGCAACCGCCCACTTCCAAGGCTATATCGAGTCGGACTTGATGGATGCCCCCTACGCCCCCATCGCAAAACAATTGCCGGCCGTCAAAGCTTACGAACTATCCGAACCGGAACTACTGCACTTGACAGAATCGGTCGAGCGCTACGGCGAACAACTCGAAAAGCTCGACGTATTGTTCAAAGCGCTCGATAAAATCAAAGCGCCGCTCAAAAAATCGATGAAATTGCTCAATTACGGCGAACAGGCGCTCCTAGCTTGGTGCCAAACGCTCGAAGAGATCGAACATTTCGATTTATTAAAACAATGCGCGAAATCGGCCGATGGCGTCTGGGAAAAACCGATCTGGTCGTATTACCGAGTCGTTGCGGAATGCCAGGGCGATCCGAGCCGCCTCGATATTACCTGGACACTAAGATTGCAAAACGCGATCGAAATTGCTCATGAACAAAAAGACAGTAAGACCGAATTCAAGATTAGACGCTTTATTGAACGCTCCATCGGCTTTCATAATCCATTCGGCTTCGACAGTGAAGACGACTTTTACGAAGACCGTTTTGACGAAGACGAAAGCGGATTCGACCCCGAAATTATCGAGGATTTGTTCGATCATGTGCCGAAGCGGAATATGATCAAAATCGGCAAAAAGTTTGAAGAAATGATGAATAAATCATCGTCGGAACAGCTCATGATGGATGTGATGACGAAATACGCCGGAAGAATCGACCCGAACAAACTCGTCGAATTACTCATGGATCAGAGCTTTCTAGTGGCGATCATGATGCTGGAAGCCGCTCAATCCTTGCGTATCGATATCGACCTAAGTTTCGATGAAATCATCGAATTTTTCCTTGACGACGAACCGTTTTCTTTCCCGTTTGACCCCTACTAACCGACATGACGACACCCTATCAAATTCTCTGCGTTTCCGAACATGCCAACGATACCGAGATCAAGCAAGCTTATTTAAACTTGGTCAAGGAAAACCCGCCCGATCGCGATCAAGAACGCTTTCAGCAAATTCAACACGCCTATGAAACGATCAAAGACAGCGACAGCCGCATTAATTTCGAATTATTTCATTTCCCGGAAACCGGCTTCAATGCCTTGCTGGATCACGCTTTCAAACAAGAATCCGAAATCCAGCCCATGCATCCTGACGACTTCTTCAGATTACTGAATGCCGTCTCAATCGACAAAGCCGTTATGGGCGACATTAAAAACAAGTCATCATGAACACCGAAACACCTCCAACTGAATTGCTTGATACCTTACAGCATTATTTGGAACAAACCGATTTTGCGCATTTGGCGGCGGTCAATCAACCGGATTTGACGGTTTTATTTACCGATCTAGCCGGCTTGAAAAGCGAAGTCAAAGCCGAGTCCCGGCAATTCAAGGCAACGCTCGACACACTGACCGAAGCCGTGTCCGCTCTCAAAACCGATAATCAAGTATTAGCGGACGAGCTGGCCGCGTCGGCCGAGCGCCTTAAGCAACAAGTAAGAGAGTCTCAGCGCACGCTGCTGCTCGACATTATCGATATTTACGACCGACTCAGCGAAGGCTTTCGAGTACTGCAAAATTACCGCCCGGTCGATGCCTTGTTCAATCATTCGAAAAAACAAGACGTACGTTTTATCAACGGTTTCGCCAAGGGCCAGGAAATCACGCTAAAACGCTTCGAACAGTTGTTGCAGCGACGAAATGTTTTTTCGATCGACTGCGTCGGCAAGCCTTTCGATGCCCATACGATGAAGACGCTCGAAGTCGGCCATGACCCGAAACTGGAAAACGGTATCGTGCTCGAGGAACTCCGCAAGGGTTTTCTATTTGAAGACCAAATACTGAGACTGGCCGAAGTCAAAGTCAATAAACTCTAACATTAGACAAAAACACTATGAATGAAATCATTATCGGAATCGACCTCGGAACGACTAACTCCGAAGTCGCCATTGTCGAAAACGGCAAGGTGCATATCATTACCGACGACGGCAAAAAAATATTACCGTCCGTAGTCGGTATTGATGACAACGGCGAAATACTCGTCGGCGAAACCGCCCGCAACCAATACTTGATTTACCCGGAACGCACCGTCAAATCGATCAAGCGTTTGATGGGACAGGATACCCACATCATCATGGCCGGCCTTGATTACACTCCGCAAGAAATTTCGGCAATCATCTTGAAGCGCCTAAAAGCGATAGCCGAGAAGCATGTCGGCCAATCGATAAGCAAAGCCGTTATTACCGTTCCGGCTTATTTTTCGGACGCGCAACGCCAAGCGACGCGCGAAGCCGGCGAAATCGCAGGTCTGGAAGTGGTGCGGATGATCAATGAACCGACCGCTGCCGCGCTGGTTTACGGTGCCGGCCGAGACGAAGCCAAACGCATGTTGGTATATGATTTGGGCGGCGGCACCTTCGACGTTTCTGTCGTCAATGTCCAAGCCGGCGTCGTCGAAGTCTTATCGAGCCATGGCGACAACCATCTCGGCGGCGACGACTTCGACCAACAAATCGTCAATCATATTCAAGACCATATCAAGGAACAGCACGGCATTAATATTTCCGAGCATAGTAAGGCGTTGGCGCGCATCACGCGCGCGGCCGAAAACGCCAAGCTGGTATTGTCCGACGAACCTTTTGCGCAGATCGAAGAGGAATACCTGCTCGAACACGAAGGCTCACCTATCCATCTGACCCTGGAATTGTCGCGCGGCGATTATGAAGACATGATCGAAGATTACATCAACGCGACGATGGATGCCCTGCATATCGCACTCAAAGGCGCGAAATTGACGGTTTCCGACATCGACGAAATTATCTTGGTCGGCGGCTCGACACGAACACCATGCATTCGCGAGCGCTTATTCGAAGAATTCGGCTTCGAGCCGCACAGCGAAGTCGACCCGGATTTATGCGTGGCCATGGGGGCGGCCACGCAAGCCGCGATGATAGCCGGCCAAGCCATCGATACGGTCTTGGTCGACGTCACGCCTTATACCTACGGCACCAGCGCACTCGGTTTTTTGGACGGCGAACCCTATCCCTACCAATTTGTACCGATCATCCATAAGAACAGCGTATTGCCGACGCGAAAATCAGAGGCATTCATGACCTTTCAAGACGGACAAGAATCGGTCAACGTTAGAATTTATCAAGGCGAAGACCCGGATGCGCTGAACAACATCGAAATCGGCGAATTTACCGTCGAAGATCTCCAGGACGTACCGGCCGGCAATATCATCACGCTGACATTAGCCCTGGATTTAAACGGGATGCTGCATGTTTCTGCCAAGGAAAAAGCAACCGGCCTCGAAAAGTCGATCACGATCAACAATGCGATTTCACGCTTCGAGACCGAAGAACTAGCCGGCGCGAAACGGCGCATCGATAGCCTATTCGGACAAATGGATTCTAGCTCGGACGAGATTGAAACAAGCGATGCGGTTTCACAAAGCAAAGCCGTCGCCGAGGCTCGTCAGCTAATCAAAAAAGCCGAAGCCTTATTCGACACGGTCTCCGATGAAGACAAGGAAGACATGGTCAATTTGATCGAAACTATCACAGACTGTATCGAAGCCGGCGATGAGGGCGCCTTACAAGAGCCTGTCGAACAATTGAACGACATCATTTATTATCTCGAATCGTAATGAAACGCTGCCCTTGCTGTAATGCGCGACTAAGCGACGCGCTCCTTTGCCCGCGTTGCGGGGCCGACTTGAGCCGCGCCCTGCGCTGCGAACAACTCGCCAAGCAATGGCTGGCCTTATCGCTACAAACGCTTGAGGCAGGCCACGCGACAATCGCAGCACATGCCGTCAATCGCTCTTTAAGCTATCGACAAACGCCTGAAGCCCGAATTTTTCGGGAATTTCTGATTCGCCACCAATACAGCGCGCTCTATGACTCTCTAGCACGGCAAGATTGGCCGAGCGTGCGCCGAACAGTCTCGAACTTGCATGTCTTACAGGGTAATAATGAAGCGCTAAGCCGCTTCCAGGAATTTATCGATCATTTGTCTGCCCGCTCGACAAACCATTCCGAACCTTTTAGTCGTTGGCATTTACTGTGAAAGTTCGTAGATTTAGACTCTTTATCTAATTTTTCGATATACGGCGCTCGACAGAGCAAATGCCGGTTCTGGAGAGAGTGCGGTTACTCGACTGACAGGTGTCGGCGGCAGGGCAGATTCTTGCTCCATGCAAAATCTACATTCATGCCATCCCTGGCAATCTGATAGCCGCCGTCGAGCCTACACGGACGTATTCACCCAGCACCTAAATAAGCCATGATTTTGAATCATTGCCAAAGACCTATGGAATTTAGGTGCTGGATTTAGGTGCTGGGTTCACGGCGTCCTGTCGGGCGAGTTATCGCCCCCTCCGCCACCAGAGAATTTTCATTTGCCGGGGCGATGGACAGGTCATCATGAACGTTACTGTGAAAGTTCGTAGCCCGTATGCAGCGTAAGCGGAATACGGGGATTGCGTGACCTCGAACGTCCCGGATTGCGCATGCGCTCCATCCGGGCTACGCGGTTAAACTTTCATTTTCCGGGGCAAAATGCTTTTTCTTGGCTAATGAAATATCGTATCGTCCGGGTAGAACTCGTCGTCGATCGCGGGATCTCCGGGAATTCTTTTCTCCTCGGCCGCCCATTCGCCCAAATCGATCATTTTGCAGCGCTCGCTGCAAAATGGCTTAAATAGCTGCTGCGCAGTCCATGGAACGGAGCCCCCGCACTGCGGACATTTAACTACCAACGTTTTTTCATTACCGTTCATTAAAATTGACAGCAGGTCAACATAAAAGGAACGTTCTCCTGGCTTTGAGTGGGCCTGGAACCGTCGGGCGCAGGACGCATGAAGCGTATCGTGAAACGGTGCTTGCCGCCGCTAATTTCGGCAAAACAAGGGATGCTTCGGTCAACACTGATTCTGAGCAATTGCAGCGGAAGACTTTTATCAAGCGAGGACTGATAAAACCCTGCTTCCGCTTCTTCTTCGGTCGGCGTACTACTTTGCCTAATAAACCCTAGAATCATATCGATCGCTTTACGAATATCCTTAAACGGCTTAGTCCATTGCTCTAAGGCTTGTTGCTGAACAGTCTCATCTTGTTCCAGCCAATAATGAAAAGCAGGTAAATCGAACGAGCAAGTTCCGCCCGGTATCGAGCTTCGCTGCGAGATACTTTGAAACAAATCGTTTCCCATCACTTTCAAACCGATCTTTCCGCTAGCGGCGTAGAGGTTATGACTGGTTTGGTTAAGTTCGTCGAGGATTTCATTGACTTTTTCGGCATTGACTCCCTCGCTACCGGCCAGTTGATTCAACACCTTGATATGACGTTCAAGTTCTTTAAGAATTTCCGACTTGAGATCGTTACGACTAAAAATCGTCAGAATATCGAGCAAGGTATTGATTGCCGCCCGCCTATCAGCCATGGTGCTCCCTTCTAAAAAATGTCCCAGTTGTTTAAAAAGCAACTCGAGCCGTATTAAAATTCGGATTCGCTCATTGAGTGGAAATTCGTAGACTATAGGGGAATTCACTGATTAAAAATCCTGCCGTATGCTTAAGTAAAGATACAAATTGTGCAGTTTTTTAACTTGTTCTGCAAGCATGGAATCGGACGTGGCATTGTCGATAAGATCGTTGGCCAGAGCTTTTCGCTGTTCGCGTGTGGCTTGAGAATCAATAATCGCTCGAACAATTTTTTCGTCGAGACAATCTCTCTTTGTTACGCGCTCGATTTGGGTTTCAACAGGACAGTCGACTACCAAAACTCTGTCGACTAAATTGACCATACCGCTTTCAACCAACAAGGGAATGCAAATGATGCAGTAAGATGCGTCAAGCGATGCCACTCGCTTCAATATACTTTGCCGTACCATCGGATGCACAATCGCTTCCAGTTTACGTTTTTGTTCGGTATCGGCAAAAACCAATTCACGCATTGCGCTTCTATCGAGGTTGCCGTCGGCAGCAATCACCCGTTCGCCGAACGCGTGACGAATTTGTTCCAAAGCCTGACTACCTGGTTCGACGACTTCGCGGGCAATATCGTCGGCATCGATTACCGGAACGTTCAGCTCGGAGAATAAATCCGCGATGGTGGTTTTACCGGAACCGATACCGCCGGTCAGGCCGATTTTCAACATGGCTTTATAATCCGGCAAAATTGAGATAAGCCTGATTGATTTTATCGCCCCACAGTAAAGCGATCCACCCGGCCGCTGCCAAATAAGGGCCGAATGGAATTGGAATATTCTTGTCGCGCTTTACCAAAATAACCATCGCGATGCCGGTAACGGCACCGACCAAGGATGACAGCAAAATGATCGGCAGGATATATTGCCAACCCAACCATGCCCCAAACATTGCCAACAGCTTAAAGTCGCCGTATCCCATGCCCTCTTTGCCGGTCAACAGCTTGAAACCATGATAAACCGTCCAAAGCGATAAATAACCGGCGATAGCACCGATAATCGAGGAATGAGTATCGATGAAGATATCGAAAAGACTTAAGAACAAACCCAACCAAAGTAGAGGTAACGTAATCGAATCCGGCAAAAGTTGATGGTCAATATCGATCGCACTCAGCGCAATCAAGGACCAAGTGAGTACGAGCGCGAATAGCGCCTCTACCGAATAACCGAAATGCCAGGCGATTAAAACCGAAAAAAAACCGGTTAATCCCTCGATAACGGGATAACGTTTCGATATCGGCGCATTGCATTGAGCGCAACGGCCTTTCAACAACAAAAAACTGAGTACGGGAATATTTTGATAAGGCTTTATCGGAGTTTCGCAGTGCGGACAACGCGACAATGGAAAGATTAGATTAAATTTCGAGTCGGCCTCTACACTTCCTATACCGTGCTCCGCGCACTGCACATCCCCAGTGGACTGTAGATAATCGATGCACTCGCGGCGCCAACTTTTTTGCATCATAATCGGCAAACGGTAAATAACGACGTTAAGGAAACTACCGACCATGAGACCGATAACACCGGTTAAAGCCATTAGTGCAGCCGGCGAATCGGCGAATATTTCTAGTCCTTGCATGAGTATTTTTTGTTGGTTGAATTTAAATTAACCGTGACACCTAAAACCGCCGCACGCCGAAGCAATGAAAAAAACCATAAGCGCGGAAGCTACCTCGGGCAAGCCCCCTTGTATGAAACACTTTATTCAAACTGCCGAGCCCTCCATTCTCCATTCACTGCTAACTGCTTAAGATTTGGTCATAAATAACTTCCCTATTTTTAATGAAAGGTAAGGAACGAGCATGAAATAACTTCGACAACTTCTGGGAGGGGGGTCGGTGGCTCGATTGACAGGTGTCGGCGGCAAGGAAAGCCGCCGTCAAGCCTACACGGATGTATTCACGGCGTCCTGTCAAGCGAGTTACCGAACCCGCTACAAAACTCATAGCTCCAGGAAGTTATTTTTCACGAAATCCTTACTGCTAACCAACCCTAACCCACTGCCGCGCCCATTTTAAAGATCGGCAGGTACATCGCAACGATCAAGCCGCCGACCAAGACACCCAGCACCGACATGATCAACGGCTCCATCAAGCTGCTGAGATTGTCTACCAAATTGTCTACCTCTTCTTCGTAAAAATCGGCAACCTTGCTCAGCATCGTATCGATCGAACCGGATTCCTCACCGATTGCGACCATTTGGGTGACCATGTGGGGAAACAAAACGGTTTGCTGCATGGCAAATTGTAAGCGTTGGCCGGTCGCAACATCTTCGCGCATCTTCAACACGGCATCGGCATAAATGATGTTTCCACAAGCCCCCGCTACCGATTCCAGCGCTTCGACCAAAGGGACGCCGGCAGCGGACATTGTCGACAACGTTCTGGAGAAGCGTGCGATTGCCGATTTATTCAAGATCAACCCGACAACCGGTATTTTCAATAAGGTTCTGTCCAGAAAATGATTGAACGGTCTTGAGCGTTTATGGAAATAATTAAACGTATAGACAATCGCTACGATACTACCGACCATTATCCACCACCATTCCTGCATCCATTCGGAAAGATTGATAACCATCTTCGTGAAAGCGGGAAGATCGGCTCCGAAGCCCTGAAACAACTCTTCAAACACCGGCACAACGAAAATCAGCAAAATGGCGGTGACGACAAACGCGACAACCAGCACTGCAATCGGATAGGTCAACGCTTTTTTGATTTTTTTCTTGAGCGATTCGGTTTTTTCTTTATAGGTCGCTATTTTATCGAGCAATGTCTCAAGCACCCCAGCCTGCTCGCCCGATTCGACCAGATTACAAAAAAGTTCATCGAAATAAATCGGTCTTCTTTTCAGCGCTTCGGCCAAAGTATCGCCGCCTTCGATATCCGCCTTGATGTCTAGCAACATCTTTTGCATACTGGGGTTTTCATGGCCTCTCCCGATGATATCGAACGATTGTACCAACGGCACCCCCGCTTCGAGCATCGTCGCGAGTTGCCGGCTGAAAATAGCGATATCGCCTGGCGTAATGGCTTTGACACGCGTGCCGAACAAAGGCTTGGGTTTTTTCTTGACGCTAATGACGCGCACGCCCATTTTGCGCAATTCGCTCCGAGCAATCGTTTCGGATTTCGCGGCGATTTCCCCCTTGGTGCGTTTCCCGCTTTTATCTTTGCCATCCCAGATGAAATCAATTTGTTCGACTTGTTCAGACATAATTACTCCTTAGTGACCCGGTCGATTTCTTCCAGGCTAGTGATGCCTTGACTGACTTTTTCAAGACCGGACGCGCGCAGGTCGTTGATGCCTTCGGCTTTGGCTTGTTCGGCCAATTGCATGGTATTGCCGCCTTCCAGAATCAGTTTCCGCATGTTTTCGCTGATCGGCATAACCTGATAAATGCCGACCCGTCCTTTGTAACCGCTAGTGCAATGTTCGCAACCGGCAGGATTGGCCGTAAAAATTTTAATCTTAGCTAGATCTTCTTCTTTGAAACCGGCAGAAATCAACACCGAATCCGGTAAATCGGATTTGACCTTACAATATTCGCATAAGCGTCTAGCAAGACGTTGAGCCATGATCAAATGTACCGCCGAAACTATGTTAAACGGCGGCACGCCCATTTGCACGAGTCGATTTAACGTTTGCGGCGCATCGTTAGTGTGCAGCGTAGACAATACCAAGTGGCCCGTTTGTGCGGCCTTGACAGCAATCTCGGCGGTTTCCAAATCCCGTATCTCACCGACCATGATGATATCCGGATCTTGCCGAAGAAAAGCCCTCAAGGCACCGGCAAAGGTCAACCCGGCTTTTGGATTCATATTGACCTGATTGATACCCGGCACCGTAATTTCAACCGGATCCTCGGCAGTCGATATATTCCGTTCGACGCTATTTAGCAGATTCAAGCCTGTGTAAAGGGTAACGGTTTTACCGCTACCTGTAGGCCCTGTTACCAAAACCATACCATAAGGCCGGTTGATCGCCTCTAGAAATCGTTGTTGTTGGACGGGTTCAAAACCGAGTTTTTCGATGCCGATTTGCGCGCTGGTCGGATCGAGAATACGCAGTACGACTTTTTCACCGAACAAAGTCGGACAACTATTGACCCGAAAATCGATTGCCCGATTTTTCGACAACGCCATCTTAATCCGTCCGTCTTGAGGAACACGCCGTTCGGCGATATCCATTTTAGCCATGACCTTGATACGAGAAATAATCCGGGCCGAGATATTGGGAGGCGGACTTGCCACTTCATACAGCATGCCGTCTGCACGAAATCGAATTCGAAAGCTTTTTTCATAAGGCTCAAGATGAATGTCCGAAACCCCTTTTTTAATCGAATCGAGCAAAATTTTATTCACGAAGCGAACGATAGGCGCATCGTCCACATCACTTGCTGCCTCGTCTCCGGCCGGCTCCTGATCGCCGCCGGTAATTTCGAGATTATCCAGATCGGAATCCAGTAAATCGGTCATCGTGGTATCGGCAGCTTCCAGCGACGTCTCGATAGCCTTAGACAATTTATCTTCTTCGACCAGAATCGTGTCGATATTCAGGCGCGTATGAAACTTTATCTCGTCCTGTGCTTGAAAATTGCCGGGGTCGGAAACCGCCAAAAACAACCGGTTTCCGCGCTTAAGCAAGGGTAAAACATGATGCTTTCTGATCAGTTTTTCGCTAACTAAATTGACCGGCAAAGCACGAATATCGAGCGCGTCGAGATCGAGCTGCGGAATACCGAATTCTTTGGAAGCTTTGGCTGTTACGGATTTACTGTCAACCAATTTATTGGTCACCAAATAACTGATTAGCGGTAATTTGGCTTTCTTCGCTGCCTGCATATGCAACTGCATATCCGCCTCGGTAATCAGGCCGGCTTGTACCAAACATTTCGGTAGCCCGCCAATCGGCAGGTCGATTAAATCTGTTGCCATAGATGAGGTTTGAGGTTCAAGATTCAAGATTCAAGATTCAAGATTCAAGATTCAAGATTCAAGGTTTAAAGTTTAAGGTTCAAGATATAAGTTCCACCTTGCCCCTTTCTCCTTGACACTTGAACCTTGCCCCTTATTAAAGTGCCTTTATCTTTATCAATTGTGCTTCCAAATTGTTAAGTGTAGATCGTAACTCGATGAGTTTATGTTTTTCTTTATCGACTACCTCAGCCGGTGCTTTATCGGTAAAGGACGGATTATTAAGCTTGCCTTCGATCCTCGGTAATTCCTTGCTGATGCGTTGAATTTCCTTGTTTAATCGGACCGATTCGGCTTCTTTGTCGATCAACCCCGCCATCGGTATCAAAATTTTCATATCGCCGACCAAGGCAATTGCCGACTCGGGCTCGGCATCACCTTGAGTTAGCCATTCAATTTTTTCCAACCGCCCCAACTTTTCCAAATAGCCTCGATTATTCTCGACAAAATTACGGTCCTGATCTAAGCCGTTTTGCAGCAATACCGACAAAGGTTTTCCTGGAGCAATATTCATTTCGCCGCGAATTCTGCGCACACCTAAAATAAAACTCATGATCCAATCGATTTCATGCACGGCAGCCTTATCGATTTGCTCAGCATCGGATTCCGGATATGGCTGAAGCATGATGGTCGCCTCATGAACGCCGATCATCGGCGCGATGCGCTGCCAAATTTCCTCGGTAATGAAAGGCATTAGCGGATGAGCCAACCGCAAAATTTGCTCCAAAACGGACAATAACGATTTACGCGTTCCTCGTTGCTGAGCTTCGCTGCCCGATTGCAGCGATATTTTGGCCAATTCCAAATACCAATCGCAATATTCGTTCCAAGTAAATTCGTATATCGCTTGAGCCGTCAAGTCGAAACGATAAGTCTCGATATCGCGGCGAATCGTTGCGGTCACTTCATTCAAACGGGAGCTTATCCAGCGATCCGCCAGACTATATTCGCAATCGGCATCGTCTAGTCCGTTATCCTGGCCTTCGGTATTCATCAGCACGAAGCGCGCGGCATTCCATAGTTTATTACAGAAATTACGATAACCTTCTGTGCGCGCCAAATCGAAACGAATATCACGACCGGTCGACGCCAATGACGCGAACGTGAAGCGCAACGCATCGGTACCGAACGAAGGTATACCGTCGGGAAAATGTTTACGCGTCGCGGCTTCGATTTTCTTGGCTAAATGCGGCTGCATCATGCCAGAGATGCGTTTTTGCACCAACGATTCCAGGTCGATACCGTCGATCAAGTCGATCGGATCGAGCACATTGCCTTTTGACTTGGACATTTTCTGCCCTTCGGCATCACGTATTAAGCCGTGTATATAGACTTCCTTGAAAGGTACTTGACCTTGAAATTTCAGGCCCATCATAATCATCCGAGCGACCCAGAAGAAAATAATATCGAAACCGGTCACCAGTACGCTGGTCGGATAATGCTTGGCCAATTCCGGCGTGTTCTCCGGCCAACCTAAAGTCGAAAAAGGCCAAAGCGCGGATGAAAACCAGGTGTCGAGCACGTCTTCATCTTGACGTAGAGGATAGTCGTCGTCCAGCTTATGCACCGAGCGGACTTCCTGTTCGGAACGGCCGACATAGACATTACCTTCGTCGTCGTACCAGGCGGGAATTCGATGTCCCCACCAGATTTGCCGCGAAATACACCAATCCTGGATATTGCGCATCCACTCGAAATAGGTATTTTTCCAGTTATCCGGCACGAATTTTATCGTACCGTTTTCGACCGCTTCGATAGCCGGCGCCGCCAAAGGCGCGACTTTGACATACCATTGATCGGTCAAGAACGGTTCGATCACGCTGCCGGAGCGGTCGCCGCGCGGCACCATCAGCTTATGGTCTTCGATTTTTTCGAGCAAGCCCTGAGCTTCGAGGTCGGCAACCACCTGTTTCCGCGCGTCGAAACGGTCCAGCCCGAAATATTTATGCGGTATTAGTTGATCCGGATCGTCCTTGTTATCCCTGATTTGCGCATCGACCGTGAATATATTGATCAGCCCGCCATACGGCAATGCCTGCATGACGCTTTGATCGCGGTGTCGCAACCAGACTTCGTAATCGTTAAAATCATGAGCCGGGGTGATTTTGACGCAACCGGTACCGAACTCAGGATCGACGTATTCGTCGGCGATGATCGGAATGCGCCGCCCGGTCAAAGGCAGTTCGACAAACTCGCCAAGCAAATGCTTATAGCGCTCGTCATTCGGATGAATCGCAACCGCGGCATCGCCAAGCAGGGTTTCCGGGCGTGTTGTCGCGACAACAAGATGACCGGTACCGTTGGTCAGCGGATAACGCATGTGCCATAACGATCCGTTTTCCTCTTCGGATAAAACTTCCAAATCAGACACGGCGGTGTGTAGCACCGGATCCCAATTGACCAAGCGCTTGCCCCGATAAATCAGACCTTCTTCATAAAGCCGAATGAATACCTCGCGAACGGCGTCCGACATGCCCTCGTCCATCGTAAAGCGCTCCCTCGACCAATCCAGCGACGAGCCCATTCGACGCAACTGGCGCATGATCGTCCCGCCGGACTCTTCTTTCCATTCCCAGATTTTCTCAATGAAGGCTTCTCGCCCGAAATCATGGCGTGTTTTACCGTCGGCCTCGACCAGACGTTCGACGACCATTTGCGTCGCGATGCCGGCATGATCCGTTCCGGGTTGCCACAGCGTGCTGCAACCTTTCATTCGATGATAACGTGTCAACGCATCCATGATCGTGTCTTGAAATGCATGGCCCATATGCAGGCTACCGGTGACATTCGGCGGAGGAATCATGATGCAATAAGATTCGCCATCCTGCCGCGGCGCAAAATAATTATTTTCTTCCCAAGCCTGATACCAGCGTTGTTCGATTGAATGAGGGTCGTAAGTCTTGTCCATTTTTATGCGTTGTTAGTATTTAGAAAAATCGGTAGAAGTTGGCTTGGACATTGAAGCCCGGTGCATTACATTTTATGCGTAACGACGGAGAGTCCGGCTTGGCGGTATTGTTGATAGCGTATTCGACCAGGGCTTTTGCTTTCTTCGCTATCGTCCAATATTTCGAGGATGCGTTCGCTATTCATCCAATTATCCGGAATGCGTGTCGACAGATTGATGACTATATCGCGCCAATCGTCGGGCACGCCAAGATGCCCGATCAGAACGACATTGGCCCTATCGGGCGCCATGCCGTTGTATAATTGATGCGGTACAAAGCTTCCGGGTCTGAATGTCCAAAGGAGATCGTCAAGCATTGCACTTTGCTGAGGATCTTCGGTCAATAGGTAGCAAAGCCGACCGCTACGATAGGCTTTTTCGGTTAGTTTACAGGCGAATAAGTGCCTATCGCGTTCGGACCGGGATGCCAAGATGTAAAAACCGATATCGGGCATTGACGCACAGGTTAGGCTCGGCATCGGTCCAACAGAAATTGCGTCAACAAAGGGACAGGCCGTCCGGTCGCGCCTTTGGTCAACCCGGTGCGCCAAGCCGTGCCTGCGATGTCGAGATGCGCCCAGCGGAAGTTTTCGGCATACTTCGATAAAAAACAGGCTGCGGTAATCGTGCCGGCATCCTTACCACCGATATTAGCCATGTCGGCGAAGTTGGATTTCAGCAATTCTTGATACTCTTCCCAAAGCGGCAAGCGCCAAACACTGTCGCTCGCCGTCTCACCGGCTTTAACCAGATCGCTACAGAGCGCATCGTCATTGCCGAACAAACCGCTCGGCACACGCCCTAACGCAACAATGCAGGCCCCGGTTAGGGTTGCTAGGTCGATAACCGCCTCCGGATCGAATTTTTGCGCATACGTCAGTGTGTCGCACAGTAACAAACGCCCTTCCGCATCGGTATTGAGAATTTCGATCGTTTTGCCCGACATACTCGTCACAATATCGCCGGGTTTATTCGCATCGCCGTCCGGTAAATTTTCCGAGGAGGGAACCAAGCCTACGATGTTCAACGGCAACTGCATTTCCGCGGCGGCCTGTAAAGTCCCGAGAACGCTCGCACCTCCGCACATATCGTATTTCATTTCATCCATGCCAAGCCCCGGCTTCAAGGAAATACCGCCGGCATCGAAGGTCAAGCCTTTTCCGATCAACACGATCGGTTTCCCGTGTTTTTCGCCGCCATGATAATTGAGCGCGATCAATTTGGCCGGCTGACGACTACCCCGAGACACGGACAACAAGGCCCCCATGCCGAGTTTTTCCATATCCGCTTCTTCCAAAATTTCTACGCTCATCGAAGCAAATCGTTCGGCAATGCTTTGCGCTTGCTCGGCTAGATAAGTCGGCGTGCAAATATTTCCCGGCAAATCCGCTAATTGCTTAGCCAGTGAAACCCCGCCGGCAATAGCTTGTCCTTGTATTAAACCGGTTTGGGCATCAGCTTGTTGATTTTCGGAAACTACAATACTGATACGATCGGTCTTATATTCATTTTCGATAACAGTCTTGCAATGCTTGAATTGGTATAGCGCGTCGTCGAAGACTTCGACGATTTGGCGGGTTTTCCAAGTCAAATCGCGCTTCTCAACATTGATTTCAGTCAATGTGCAGGCGGCTGATTTCAATCCTGAATCACGAATGGCTTTTATCGCAGCGGCTAGAGCGTTGCGATAGTTTTTACCGTTCATTTCATCGGACTTGCCAAGACCGACCAACAGTACGCGCGCAAATGAAGTGTCCGGCAACCAATTAATCAAAGCGGTTTCACCAACTTTCCCTTTGCAATCGCCGCGTTCGATGAATCGGCTTATCAGGTTTTGCGAACACTGGTTTATATGAGACGCAGACGGGGTAAGCGATAGATTTTCATAAAGGCCTACAATAATGCAGTCGGTTTGCAGCTTGTCTAACGGAAGGCTTTCTATAGAATAGTCCATAATGTGCGATGTCTTGATTAGGTGTAATAATTGTAAATAATAAGCCTCAAGCAGTTGAGAGCGCTTTCGAGCATAATTTCGTTAATAATGGATTATACAGCAAGCGATTTTTCTACAAAGTGGAAAATGGCTTGTCTGTCTATCGGCATAAGAGTCGGTTTCGACTAGTGTTTGGCTATTTTTAGGAGCGGTTTTTTTGAATACTGATTGGAATAATGGATACAAGTCACGTCATAGGCCGCTAATCACGGTACTGGACAGCATGATCGTGGCTGATTTAACGCGAACGTTAACGGCGGTACTGTCGGTTATCGTCGTAATCATTGTCAGCCGACGCTTTATCAGAATACTGGAAAAGGCTATCGAAGGGGCCATTTCGAACAAAACGCTGCTGAATATTCTGGGTTTAAAAATGATCGAGGCTTCGATTGCCTTTTTACCGGCCGCATTTTTTATGGCGGTATTGATGGTGGTCGGGCGAATGTATCGAGATCAAGAAATGTCGGCAATGTTTTCCGCCGGCGGAGGAGCCGGATCGATTTATCGCTCGGTGTTTATCATGGCATTTCCGCTTGCCGTAATTGCAACCGGCTTATCGTTTTATGTGGGGCCTTGGGCCGAAACCGTCACGAAGGAAATGATGGCCGAGGATGAAAAATCCGCCGATATCCGAGGCATAGCGGCAGGACGCTTCAGCGAATACCAGCATGGCGACCTGGTTTTTTATGTCGAACAGATTGACGACGATGACATAATGCAACAAGTTTTCGTGCAGCACCGAAAAGGTGGCCAAACCGCGATTATCGGTGCCGAAACCGGACGTTTTGAAGACTTGGAAGGCGGTCTATACTTGATTCTTGAGCAAGGCCGCAGAGTCCTAGGCAAGCCGGGAGAAGCAAATTATACGATAGAAGAATTCGCCGAATATGCGGTCAGGTTGGAAGAAAGAAACCGTGCGGTTGTGCTAAACCTAGAAGCCATGCCGACCAAGGAATTGTGGAAAAACAAAGCCCCTAGTGAGTTGGCCGAATTACACCGGCGACTCAGCATACCTACCGGTCTTGTTTTCTTGGCGCTTCTTGCGGTACCACTTGCACAAATCTCCCCGAGGGGCGGCGTTTACGGCAATATGTTCGTGGCATTTTTAATATATTTCAGTTACGGCAACCTAACTCGCATCAATCATAGCTGGCTAGTCAAAGAAAAAATACCGTTATGGTTCGGTGGAATTTGGGTCGATTTAGTCTTATCAATACTGGCTGTTGCGTTACTAGTTAGACTTTATAGTTGGCGTTATGTGCTTATCAAAATTCAGGAAAAGGTAAAATTGTGAATGTATTGACCGGCTATATCGTCAAAGAAGTATTGAAGGGTTCGTTCATCGCACTGGTCTTGCTACTGACGCTATTTAATCTGTTTACTTTTACCGACGAATTAAAATCTTTGGGCAAAGGCAGCTATGGGCTACAAGAAATCTTTAAGTACCTAGCATTAACCAGTCCAAGAGTTCTCTATGAATTAGTCCCGTCTTCGGCCTTATTGGGGAGCCTGTTTGTCTTGGGCGCAATGGGCAATAACCGGGAACTGATCGCGATGCGCGCATCCGGCATTTCAGTGCTCGGCATCGTTAAATCGGTCATGCTGGCCGGCGCTATCCTCGCGGTTTTTGCCGTGGCGGTGGGCGAATTTTTCGCGCCTACTGCCGAGCGCAATGCTCGCATACTGAAAATGAGCGCTTTAAACAGGGACTTCATCGCACAAAGCCGATACGGCTTATGGTTACGTGAAGGATCGAAATTCATCAATGTCCGTGAAATCAAGGATAATGGCAATCTTAGCGAAATCTATATTTACGACTTAGACGACCGGAATTTTTTGCATACGGCAACAACCGCGAGTAAAGCACTTTTTCAACAAGACAAGCAATGGCTATTGAAAAACATCGAGCAAAGCAGCATTTCCACAGAACAAGTCGAGACGGAGCAAATCGAAAGCCGCCCATGGAAATCATCGATCGATCCCAAGTTATTAAATGTCGTCGTCGTTAAACCTGAGAACTTATCCTTGTATGACCTTGCGCTTTATATCGATTTTTTAAAGGATAATAAACAAAAATCAGAAACCTTCGAATTGGCATTTTGGGGACGGGTTGTCAATCCATTCGTAATTTTCGTAATGCTGCTGGTAGCAACGCCTTTTGTCATTGGCGTCAGACGCGGCGTCAGTACCGGTAGTCGAATGATGATCGGTATCATTATCGGCATGAGCTTCAACATTATCGATAAAATTACCGGTCATGTAAGCTTGATCTACCATTTAAACCCGGCATTCATGTCGGTATTACCGAGTGCCGTAGTGTTTTCATTGGCACTTTATGCGGTCAGAAAGGTAAGGTGAAAGGTGAAAGAGGACGGGCTGTCTTTCGCATTTGTCTTCTGTCTTCTTTTTTAACGAAATCCTAAGGCTTCGGGGCAAAAAATACTGCCGTTCGCGATAAGCGGTCGTGCCATGCCCGGCTGTCTTTATCAAATAACACCCAAAAAAAGCCCAACCCTAAAACACCCCAGGAAAGTATCGCGCCAATAAATCGAATCGATGCCTGGGCCCAAGTGATGGATTGAAGGTCTTCGGTAAGGATTTTGAGATTCCAGGCTTTAAGACCCAAGGTTTGTCCGCCATGCGTCCAAAACCAGCCGAAAAAGAAATAGCTGACCAAGACTAAATAGGCGTGAAAATAGAGATTATCCGAAGCAAATGCTTCGCCATGATTGAAAAGAAGGCCTGCGGCAGTTGCCACAAAAAGAACCGCCAATAGAAGTAAGCCATCGTAAAGCAATGCCGCGATGCGGCGAAAAAAACCAGCCGGCCTTATCTCGGAGCAGCCGGCTTTATTGATTGAGTCGCCGAAAATAACGTTATTCCTTGAACAGCGCCAGTTTTTGACCGAAATACATACTCATTACGGTTAACGCTCCGAGCATTAAAAATGAAAATATAAAAGGCGGTCTGTGAAACAGCAAAATCGTCAAGTCCGTTACAAAAAGGCTGGTTAATAAAGGCCTGTCGATTAAGCCGCTGATGATCTTTTTGAACATGAAATACCTCAATGCTGTTTAAGTTTTATGAACAAGAACTGTTTGTCTCGGAAAAGCGCCAAGCCTAGTACTGCCACCGATTTTACAACAAAATACTAACGCAACTTATTGTTGGCCGAAATTCTACTATATTCAAAAGGGGAAAGTAAAAAGAATCGTGCGGATTGAGCTTGAATTGCTTCAAATGTTATGATTGCGTCATAGAGATGTTTTCACCCGGAAACGGCAAACAATCTTCATAATAAAAAACATAAGACCACACATCGACAGGGTGACGGTTTTCGTAAAAAGTTAACTCGTTATAAGTTACCAAGGACAAAGGCCATTTTAAACTTTTTTAAAAAAATCATTTCCTCGAGCACCGGAACCCCGTTAATACCGGCGAAAGATGACAGTGTTTCACAGCCGGAAGCACCTAGGATTTATTCTCGTTCCGAGCACAATATCTCAAGATCGCAAATTAGCGAGAATGCCTTGAAAGTGCTATACCGACTCAAAAAGTCCGGCTTTGAAGCCTATTTGGTTGGTGGTTGCGTTCGAGACCTATTATTAGGCCGAGAGCCTAAGGATTTCGATGTCGTGACCGATGCCCATCCCGAACAGGTGCGCAAAATTTTCCGCAACTGCCGATTGGTCGGCCGGCGCTTTCGCTTGGCGCATGTGCATTTCGGGCGTGAAATCATCGAAGTCGCCACATTTCGAGGCAATGCCGGAGAAGTACCGGACGACGACCTACTGCTCAACGATGAAGGCAGATTGGTGCGCGATAATATCTACGGTACGATTGAAGAAGATGTCTGGCGACGCGACTTCACCGTCAATTCGCTCTATTACAATATTCGGGATTTTTCGGTTACCGATTACGTCGGGGGCATGGCCGATCATACAACTGGGACATTACGTCTAATCGGCGACCCCGAAATCCGCTATCGGGAAGATCCGGTACGCATGCTGAGAGCGATCCGGTTTGCCGTTAAACTCGGCTTTACCCTGCATCCGGACTGCGAGAAACCGATAGCCGACCTCGCCGAGCTACTGTATCACATTCCTCCTGCTCGTTTATTCGACGAGGCAATAAAGCTATTTCTATCAGGCCATGCCTTACAAACTTTTGAAATGCTTCGCCATTACGGTTTATTTCAAATTTTGTTCCCGGCGGTCGAGCGCAGCTTGTCCGTCGAAGAACAAGGCTTTCCAAGACTCTTTCTGGTCAGGGCTTTGGAAAACTCAGATTCCCGAGTCGCCGAAGGCAAGACCGTTACCGCTTATTTTTTATTCGCGGCGTTTTTATGGGACGCGGTAAAAACCTATGCCGAAGAGCAAATAGAAAAAGGCGTTCCGGAAAATATTGCCTTTCAAGCCGCCGCTAACGAGTTGATTGCCGAACAAGTCAAGCGCATTTCGTTACCGCGTCAGATTACTTTAGCCATGCGCGAAGTGTGGAGCCTGCAACCGAGATTTGAACGAAGACAAGGATCAAAACCCTATCGTTTGTTAAATCATCCGAGATTCAGAGCAGCTTACGATTTTTTATTGTTGCGCATTGAAACGGAAGGCGTGGATCCTGAGCTCGGCGAATGGTGGACCCAATTTCAAGCTGCCGGCGAATCCGAACAAAAAAAAATGACTCAGCCGGCACAAAAATCGAATCGCAAACCGCTTAAGCGGAGGCGACCAAGGCCCAATAAACCGGGCAATGCCGATACTGCGAAAGACTAAGATTTTTAGCCTCTATAATGATGAATAACAACGACTTCGTAACGGCCTTTATCGGTCTAGGCAGCAATCTCGACCGGCCTGCAGAACAACTAATGACCGCCAGACAAACCCTCGCGTCATTACCGACTATAAAGGAAACCGGATTTTCGAGCCTTTACCGCAACCCACCGATGGGCCCTCAGGATCAACCCGATTATGTCAACGCGGTGATGGCCATTACAACATCATTGCCGGCAATCGACTTGCTACGACAATTACAAGCCGTGGAACGGTCTCAAGGGAGGATTCGAACAGGCGAACGCTGGGGCGCCAGAACACTGGATCTTGACCTTTTGCTTTACGGGGACCGGCAAATTGAAGTCACCGACCTCACCGTTCCTCATATCGGCATTGCCGAACGCGCCTTTGTTTTATATCCTTTATATGAAATCGCACCGGATCTGTCGATTCCGGGGCTCGGCAAACTGACCGATTTAATCGCGAAGTGCCCTAAAAACGACCTATATCGATTGACCTAAGTGAATAATTATTCTTCCGCTTCTCTAAGCAAACCATTGACGATCACCGATCTTCAATCGATGAAGCAGCGCGGCGAAAAAATCAGCTGCCTGACCGTTTACGATGCCAGCTTCAGCGCACTGCTCGATAAAGTAGGCATCGATATCCTTCTGGTCGGCGACTCGCTAGGCATGGTCATACAAGGTCAATCGACGACGGTTCCGGTCAGTATCGAAGACATGGCCTATCATGCCGCTTGCGTGGCTCGCGGTCGGCAGCGGGCATTCGTGATAGCCGACATGCCTTTTATGAGCTACGCTGGCAAGGAACAAGCCGCCGACAACGCCGCTCGATTAATGCAAACCGGCGGCGTACAAATGGTCAAATTGGAAGGCCCGAAAATCGACCTGGTCGAATTCTTATCCGAGAACGGAGTCCCCGTCTGCGGGCACTTGGGCTTGCTTCCGCAATCGATCAATCGCCTAGGCGGCTACAAAATACAGGGGCGCGAACGATCCGCGGCCGACCAAATGATCGCCGATGCCTGCCGACTGGAAAAAGCCGGCGCGGCATTATTGGTGCTCGAATGCGTCCCGGCGATCCTGGCCGAAGAAATCACCCGGCAATTGACGATTCCGGTAATCGGCATCGGCGCCGGAGCCGATTGCGACGGACAAGTCCTAGTACTTTACGATATTTTAGATATCGGCATCGCCAAGCGACCCCGTTTTTCTAAAAATTTCATGCAAGATGCGTCCAGTATCGAAATGGCCATAAAAAATTTTCATGAAGCCGTCAAGCAAGGCGCCTTTCCGGGCGAAGAGCACAGCTTTCAATGAGCCTGTCGACAGTCACAACAATCGAAGCATTGCGCGACACGCTAAAACCGTTGCGAAAAGCCGGCTACTCCGTGGCCTTTGTGCCGACGATGGGCAACTTACATGACGGGCATTTACAATTGGTTAAAAAAGCCAAGGAATGCGCCGATAAAGTGGTAGTCAGCCTTTTTGTCAATCCGACGCAATTCGGTGTCGGCGAGGATTTTGACCACTATCCCAGAACCGAATCGGAAGACGCTAAAAAACTTGATACCATCGGTATCGATCTACTTTTTTTACCTTCGGTCTCGGAAATTTATCCTGAAAACCATAGAACTTCGATCTCCGTATCCGGGTTATCGGACTTGCATTGCGGCAAAACAAGAGTCGGCCACTTCGACGGCGTCGCGACTATCGTTTGCAAGCTATTCAACATCGTGCAACCGGATCTGGCATTCTTCGGCGAAAAGGATTTTCAACAACTGACCATAATCCGCGCATTGGTTAGAGACCTGAACATTCCGGTCGAAATTCGCAGCATCGAAACGGTTAGAGAAGCGGACGGCTTGGCAATGAGTTCGCGCAACGGCTACCTGTCAGCAGAAGAAAGACTTGCAGCCCCCGTCCTTTATCGTTCATTATGCCAGGCGCGCGATCGGATATTAGCGGGCGAACAAAACTACCCGGCGCTTGAAAAAAGGTTTATGCTGTCATTGCGGGAAGCCGGATTACAACCCGAGTATTTTTCGGTATGCCGTCAGTCAAGTTTAATGCCGGCCGGCGCCGATGACATGGAGTTGGTTATACTTGCGGCAGCAAGACTGGGAAAAACCCGCCTGATCGATAATGTTTATTTTTCAAAAACGCCATTATGACCGCGGGCAATCTTCAAGCGATATTTTTATACTTCGCGCGGTCATGTTTTCGGCTTTTATGGCAATATGCTATTTTGTTCGGTAGCAAGGCGCGAAAACAGGCGCATAGCAAGCTATGTAACTGTTTTCGCAAAGCTTCCGCTCCTGCTCACGCCCCTTACCTACATCCATGTAGGTAACGTAGCTACCGGACAAAAGAGCGCGTTAAAAAACCGAAAATGTGGCCGCGCGAAGTATAAGTTGAAGAGCACTCTCTATTAAGCGATAATGCCCGGTTTCTAAAAGAATTTATCTTGTAAATAGTATGCAAACTACAATGCTTAAAGCCAAGCTACACAGGGCGACCGTGACCTACTCCGAATTAGGTTACGAAGGTTCTTGCGCGATCGATAGTGACATTTTGGATCGAGCCGGCATTAGGGAGTATGAGCAGATTCAAATCTACAACATCAACAACGGCGAGCGCTTTACAACCTACGCAATCAAAGCGGAGGCCGGATCGCGCATTTTTTCGGTTAATGGCGCTGCGGCTCGTTTAGCCTGTCCAGGCGACATCATCATCGTTTGCGCCTACGCCATCCTCGACCAGCAAGAGCTAGCCGATTACAAGCCTACCTTGCTCTATTTCAATGACAAAAACGAAATCACTCGCTCCAGTCATATCATTCCTATTCAGTCGGCTTAAATTCGGCGCCAAATAGACTTATTGCACGTCAAATTTCGCTACTTCAGCACCTTCTCCCCTCCGGGAGAAGGCTAGGACGAAGGCATAAAAAACCGAAATTTGATGCGCGAACACTGTACCCCCCAAACAATGAGCCTTGCAAGCGGGTTCGTTTACCATACGCATCAAGCTAAAAACGGCCAACCCGTATCACGCTCTTTCCCAAGCCCCAGCTCTCATCGTTATATATTTTTCGCACTTCAAATTTCGGCAGCGCCAGAGTAGGTGCCTGGGTGTCCGGTCGATTTTCGCTCCTGCAAAATCGACATTCACGCCATCCATGGCGTTCATAAAAGCTTTGCCTACATGGACGTATTCACGGCGTCCTTTAGCGGACACCCAGGCGCCGAATTTTGATCTACGACGGGTATACATAAGTCAAAAATTACCCTTTTGCAATCTTAGCCAATGAGACCTCGATACCCTTTATTGTCACTTAACATTAGCGGATCACCTAACGCTAGACGAACCGCGTAGGGTACGCTGTGCGTACCATGGTAACCCCGCGATATTAATGTGCAAACCTAACCGCCAGGGCACGGCTTTGGTACGCGCAGCGTACCCTACAATTTATGTATAACGATGAGAGCTCCAGCTTGGGAAAGACACTCCGGAAGATCCGGCGTCCTGAGACCGACACCTGTCAATCGAGCCCCCCCTTCCAACAGTTGTCTAACTTATTTCATGCTCGTTCTTAATAGACTCATGGCTGAGGATAAAGCCTTATCTATGCTTCCGAAAAGTCGATTTCATGATTTTTTTCGGTTAAGGTGATGCTTTGCTCGACTTGAACCAATACTTTTTGAATACCTTTTCTCGAATTGACATTGATCAGAATCGGCGATTTGATCGAACCTTTGATGGTAGGCTTACCCGACTCTTCGTCATTTTCGTCGGTGTGCAATAGAATCAGTACAGCTAATTCGTCCGGACTACTCAGCTCAAGCAAGGCTTGCTCTTCGTCAGTCAAAATAAAACTGTAATTGATATTGAAGTCGACAGGATTAGCCGCGGAAAACGTCAAATCTTCGTCATCGACGGATTGCAACCAAAAAATAATCGGATTATCTTCCTGATGGAAAAGCTTAAACCGGGTTTGATCTTCAAAACCGGGAATGCCTTTCGGAAAAACGATGATAGTATCGGGGTCGACGCGTTGTTCGCCAAGAAATTTTGATTTGATTTCCATGATTATTGCCTGTTGAATTTAAAATAGCCTTTAAGTATAGACCACACTATCGATTGATCGGTAACGAACGCAAACACCGCCGGCTTCATTTTTGATAGTTTTCATAATAGTCTTTTTGAATATCATAAATAAAGCTGTCGGTTCCGTCACGAATGCCATACATTAAATCATAAACGCCTCGCTCGGTATCCCTGATAAATGTATGGATATTACTAAAAAATCCGACCGTCTGCTCACGATCAGGCAAACTGCTTGCAGATTCGCCCCGATGATTACCGGTACAGCCGAAATTGACCGCGCTTAACAAAATCATTACCAATCCGATTATGGGTTTCATACAATTCTCCGACAGTTTGCTATTGTCAAGCAATAACAAAGCCAACTAAAAAAGAACCCCATAACCTATTGATAAAAAATACAATCATCCTCGCACACAGAAAGAACGCCAACTTTTCGTCACCCGACTATCCCTGATTTTTCTTTTTAGCTCCCGGACGATAACGGCTGGCACCACCCCAAATGAGGCGCCGAACATTGAAATAAGGGCCGCTAAAAATCATCAATGCAATGAGCGCCAAAATCCAGCTTAATTCGTAGCGAACCACTTGCTGCTGACGAAGATCGACGGCCCGCAATGCTCTACTAAGTTGCTCCGGCGTTTCCAGGTGATGATAGTGCAGGCCTGTAATTCCGGCCAAGCGTTGCAGAACCTGTTCTTTAACCGACGTCAAATACTCTCCCGATGAAGCCTGACCTTTGCGGACACGCCTATCCGCTTCATCGACTTGCCAATAGCCGGTTTGAATGTTGTTTTGATCGTATTTAGGAATCGGAACCGGCAATAGATTACCGACCCCGACCAACAAACCTTTAACCTTACCTCGCTCAAGCAGGAATCTCGGATCTTTGACAGACTCGGGCGTTTGCTGCCCATCGGTAAAAAAAACCAGACTGGGACTCGAAGCGATTTTTGCGGCTTCGCGAAGACTCGTATATAAGCCTCTAGCGATATGACTATCCGCAGCCCAAGCCATGCGCCAATCGATTTTCATTAGACTTTCTTCAATGACCGAATAGTGTTCGCACACTTCGAGCGGCTCGAACAACAAAAAACTATTTTTTGTGGTAAACAGACCCAAACCTACATGCGATTGACAAGGCAAGGCCGATATCACCTCTTTCAAACTTTCCTTAACAAACGAAAGACGGTCCGACGGCATGCCGTCGACATGGTAATCGCGCGCATTCATACTTTGCGTGATATCGATGACAAAAATCAGATTATAGCTGTCCTTGCGAAGTGGAATAGTCGGTTTAAACAAAGCAAG
Source organism: Gammaproteobacteria bacterium (assembly GCA_018830325.1). GTDB lineage: Bacteria > Pseudomonadota > Gammaproteobacteria > Methylococcales > Methylomonadaceae > Methylotuvimicrobium. The sequence continues at coordinate 8,608 of JAHJSQ010000063.1, read as the reverse complement.
TAACAACAAGGCAGCGGGCAACATCAAAAACCAAAGGCGCTTATCCTTAAGCATCATTAAGGCCCGCCTTCCGGAATACCCGGCATAATCGCATGCACGCTACTTTTATGACCTTGCCAGTCGGCTTTTTCCTCTTCCTTGGCGGGCGGACGAATGCGCAGAGCGAATTCAAGATTGTAGCGCGCCTGCCAATGCTCAGGCTCGACCGCCAACACCTGTTTAAAGGCTTGCTCGGCCAAATCCAGCAACGTATTGATTTGCCCATATTCCCAAACACCCTTGGCATTCCATAACTTGGCCGCCTGCTGCAAATAAATCGCGCCCATGTTGTATTTCACATCGACACGAAAACCGGCATCGACAAGCGGCTCTATTTGTAAATAAAGCCGCAAGGCTTGTTGAAAATCCCCTTCCCTATTGAGCTCAACGGCTTTGGCAAAAATAACTTCGGGCGGCAAATTGTCGCCGGCAAGCACAATCGTGTCAGGCTGTCGAATCATCGCATTGAACTTCATCAGCTGTTGCAATTCACTGAGTTCGCGCACAGACCATGCCGCCAACACAAGCAACAGTAACCAAGCCCCTACCGGGTGATAAGAATTCCAAAGCGTTATTTTTTTCGGTCGTTTAAATATCTGCATCATTTGCTTGTCAATTCGATATCGGCGGTAATGCCTCTCGTCTTTTCGGCATTCTACTGTAGATTTATGGCTTGAAAAACCGCTAAATCGGCGGACCGTCAAAAGCCTGGCAAAGACTCGCCGAAATCTAATATACCGAGGAGTTTGTCAGCAACTTACCGGCTAAGTTAAACTGATGCCGTTTACCCATGCGGAGTCGCCGTTCATGTCAGGTTTTTTCAGAAAATTACTCGGATTCGTGTTGCTGTTGACAACAATAGGCTTGGCAACGTGTCAATCGATGCTTAAAGCCGAACCGGTATTCGATCAACTGCTGCTTTCGCAATCCAAACAATGACGCAAAGCCAAAACTTTCGAAAGCCCAAGCGCTTTACCTCGGACGCCTTGCAAAAATACTCGCCAAGGGGCTTGTTGCTCTATTTTCTGCCGATCGCACTACTGCCGGCAATCGTGATTGCGCTGGCCAAAGGCCATTTGATCGCGATCCTCGTCAACGCCACGGCTTATACCTTGTACCTATTCTCGGCCTGGTGCTTGCGCAAAGGGCTTCAAGCCGAAGCGCGGCATCGACAAAGACCGATGGCCTCAGCAACGAAGTATCCATTAAAATTGCTTGCCGCTATCATTACCGCATTGACGACCGGCATGCTTGCCTGGCTCGGCGCACGGCAAACCTTACCGGTCGCGGCAGCATACGCAAGCGGAGCGTTTTTGGGCATGTTTTTAAGTTACGGTTTCGACCCCAAAGCCAAAAGCACACAAGGCGCTCAGGGCTATTCGGGCGAAGAACTCGGCAAAGCGCTTGCCGAATCTCACGGCATGATTCGGCGTATCGAGCAAGCCGGCAGCAAAATCCGCAATCACGAATTCAATAACCGCATTGAACGAATCTGCGAAATCGCCGACAACATAATCGCCCAAATCGAAGCCGATCCGCGCGATTTTCGAAGGGCCCGAAAATTTCTCAATGTCTATCTCGACGGCGCGATGCAAGTCACCGAAGGTTATGCCAAAACGCATAGTCAACTCCAACTCGGCCAACTAGAACCCGCCCAATTGGAACAAAACTTTCGCAATGTTCTCGAAACGATCGAAACATCGTTTCTGGAACAACAGCAAAAACTGCTTGAAGACGACATTTTCGATCTCGATGTCAAAATCGAGGTATTGACCGCGCAACTCAAACGGGAAGGCATACTGTAATGCTTTCTGACAACACAGGTACCCTCCATGACTGATCAACCTTTATCCACAGCGACCGCAACAGAATCGAACGAGCCGATCCCCGGAATGTCGACAGACATCATTTCCTATCAAGCCGCCCCGCCGGAAAAGCGGGAACAAGTCGAACAATTGCTACAAGAAATCGACATAAACGATACCCATTCGATACTGTTCTTCGGCAGCAAGGCCCAAGAACAACTGACATCGATTTCCGACCGCATGCTCGATGGCGTCAAAAACAAAGACATCGGCCCGGCCGGCAACGACCTCAATGAAATGGTCGCGACACTACGCGGCTTCGATGTCGACGATCTTGATCCGAACAAAAAGCCGAGCTTTATGGCGAGACTCTTCGGCAAAGCCAAACCCGTCGTCAAGTTTTTGCAGCAATACGAAGAAGTCCGAAAACAAATCGATACGATCAGCGACAAGCTGGAGCGCCACAAAACCGAACTACTCACCGACATCACATCGCTCGACCGGCTCTATCAAGCCAATTTGGAATACTTTCACACGCTCGAGGATTATATCGCCGCCGGCGAAGAACAATTACGCAGGCTCGATGAAGAAATCATTCCGCAGCGGCAACAACAAGCCGAAGCAGGACAAGAAATCATCGCCGCGCAACAACTGCGCGACCTGCGCTCGGCCCGCGACGATCTAGAACGCCGTGTTCACGACCTACGCCTGACCCGCCAGGTTTCGATGCAAAGCCTACCCAGCATCCGCCTGGTGCAAGAGAACGATAAAGGCCTAGTCAGCAAGATCAGCTCGACGCTGGTCAACACAGTGCCGTTATGGCGTCAACAATTGGCGACCGCCGTGACCATATTCCGCTCGTCTCAAGCCGCGCAGACCGTTAAGGCCGCGACCGATTTGACCAACGACTTACTAACCGCCAACGCCGAAACGCTCAAGCAAGCCAACGCCGAAACGCGCAAACAAATCGAACGCGGCGTATTCGATATTGAAACGATCAAACAAGCCAATCGCACCTTGATCGAGACGATCGAAGAAAGCCTGCAAATTGCCGATCAAGGCAAAAAAATGCGCAGCGAAGCGGTCGTTCAACTACAGGAATGCGAAAATGAACTACGCAAAACGCTCAGTTCTGCCCAGAGCAAGTCGGCGAGCTAGGTAACCCCTGGTTCCCACGGTCCTCCGTGGGAACCCATACCGAGGCCCAGTACAAGCACGAAACACATGCCGGCACGGAAGCGCCGGTATGCATTCCCACGCCGGAGCGTGGGAACGAGACGGACGCCCAATACAACCTACTGCCCTGATAATTCCCTTCCCTGGTTCCCACGGTCCTCCGTGGGAACCCATACCGAGGCCCAGTACAGACACGAAACTCATGCCGGCATCGGAAGCGCCGGTCTGCATTCCCACGCCGGAGCGTGGGAACGAGGTGAAGTCGGCGAGCTAGGTAACCCCTGGTTCCCACGGTCCTCCGTGGGAACCCATACCGAGGCCAAGTACAAGCACGAAACACATGCCGGCACGGAAACTCCGGTCTGCATTCCCACGCCGGATCGTGGGAACGAGGCGGACGCCCAATACAACCTACTGCCCTGATAATTCCCTTCCCTGGTTCCCACGGTCCTCCGTGGGAACCCATACCGAGGCCAAGTACAGATACGAAACTCATGCCGGCACCGGAAGCGCCGGTCTGCATTCCCACGCCGGAGCGTGGGAACGAGGTGAAGCTTCCCTGGTTCCCACGGTCCTCCGTGGGAACCCATACCGAGGCCCAGTACAAGCACGAAACACATGCCGGCACGGAAGCGCCGGTATGCATTCCCACGCCGGAGCGTGGGAACGAGGCGGACGCCCAATACAACCTACTGCCCTGATAATTTCCAGCTTACTGTCAATTTAATCTCGAATTCTTGTAAATCCGAATAACGAGACTTTATCCTCAAAAACGCCAGGAATCAGCGGCGCAAATATTCGGGATTTATTCCTAAAGACAAGTGCGATAACGCTGACTTACACTATGCGCCCTTATGGGGGAGGGCCCCACGATGCGGTTAGTATTTGCCTGGCGGCTCGTTTTATGAACACAACAAAAATGGGCAGCAAGATTCTTATCAGAGTGTTATTGAACAGATTTAAAAAAGACATCGGACACATAGGCGTCATTCTGCTAATGACGCTCTCGCCGATGGCCGCTTTCGCAATGCCTTTCGAGATACAAGAACTGGAATTCAAAGGCTCTAAAGTCACCGACATCATCCGAGTACTATCCGAGGACGCTCAGGTCAACATCGTCGCGACACCGGAAGCCGGTAACAAAGAAGTGACGGTGTTTTTGAAAAAAGTGACGCTCGAAGAAGCGATACGCGCGATCTGCCGTATCAGCGGCTTATGGTATCGGCGCGACGACGGCGTCAACGGCACCTACCGGTTAATGACCAAAGAACAATACAGCAAAGACCTGGTCGTCGGACAAGACGACTCGATCCGCGTGTTCCAATTGCGCAATCCGAATGTGATCGCGATCGCGATGGCGATCGAGGATTTGTACGGCAACCGGGTCCAAGTGTCTTACGGCAACAGCATGATGATGGGAGGCGGATTTGGCGGATCTTCCAGTGGACGGGGAGGCTTCGGCGGAGGCGGTCGTAGCGGCGGTTTCGGTGGAGGCGGTCGTAGCGGCGGTTTCGGCGGCGGCCGATCGTCCAACCGCTTCGGCGGTCGCGTCGGAGGCAGCGGCGGACGCGGTTTTTCGGGCAATTCGCGCTCGGGCGGCGGACGCTTCGGCATGTCGCTGACGCAAAGCGAACAATTGCCCGACGACTTGACGGTCGAACAGATCGAAGCCCTGTCCTCAGGCGGCGGCAAACAAATCGAAGGCGAACGGCTATCGCAAATCTCGGGATTAAACAAGATCATTTTTGTGACCGTCAATACCGAACACAACCTGTTGATCGTCAAAACCAGCGACACATCGGTGCTGAAATCGATCGCGAGCCTGGTCGAGCAACTGGACCGCCCGCAAACCCAAGTGATGCTGGAAATGAAGATCATCGACATCAAAGTCGGCGAAGACTTCTCGTCGTTATTCAGCCTCGAATTCCGGGACACCGCGTTCAGCGGCGACAGCCTGAATCCGATCATCATGGGCGGCGCGGCGCCGTTCACCGGCGGAGGCACGTTGATTTACGAGTTTCTCAGCGAAAACATCAAGGCGAACATCGAACTGCTGGAGCGTAACAACCGCATCAATGTGGTTTCCAAACCGATGATCGTCGCCTCGAACCACCGCCCGGCGACCTTGTTCGTCGGCGAAGAACGCATCATGGTGCGCGGCTACTCGATCGACGCGATTGACAACCTGAATACCACGCGGACGGTGACGACGCCGGAAACAGAGCTGGAAGAAATCGGCACGACACTGGAGATCATCCCGCATATCAACAGCGACGGCAGCATCCATATTCAATTGCGACAGGAAAACGCGACGCTGAACGAAGGCGCTGCGGTGATACCGGTCACCGATAATATCGGAGGCGTCGTCAACCTGCCGGTCGACACGATCACGACCGCGCGACTGGAGGGCGAAATCTTCGCCAAACACGGCTACACGGTCGCGGTCGGCGGACTGATCCGCGACAGCTTTTCGAGAAACCGGCGCAAGGTACCGTTTTTGGCCGACATACCGATAATCGGCAACGTCTTCCGCTCGACGGTCGACGAAGACAGCAAGTCGGAAATGGTGTTGCTGATCACGCCGTACATCCTGAACGAAGGCGACGCGAGGGAAACTTACGACCCGACCCGGCAATACCATCAATACGCGCCGGATGCGGCCTACAAGCCGGACCCGCTACCGGAACGCAGCAAACCGGCTTTGCCCGAATGCGGCGAATACTGCGCGCCGGCCAAATTGAGAGAGTCGGACTTATGATATCCGGATTGAAAACGCTTCTTATCGCTTGGCTCTGCTTGATGCTAAACGCCTGCGCGCATTTCGGCCTGGACTCGGAAGCCGACATCGCGGCCGAAAACTGCTATGCGTATCGTTACGGCGACAAATTACGCCGCATCAACTTCGCGAAGGCATTCGACTGGTGTCACCGCTCGGCGCGCTGGGGCGACGCGAACAGCCAAGCATTGGTCGGCGAACTCCATTATATGGGACTCGGGGGAGAGCGCGATTTGTTTTCAGCCGCGCAATGGTTCGATAAAGCGGCGAGACAAGGCCACGCCCATGCACAATACATGCTGTACCGCATCTATTCGCTCAGCGACGACCCGGACCAGCGCGAACAAGCGATCTACTGGCTTCAACAGGCCAGGCAAAGCGGCTACAAACTAGCGCTGCAAGTGCCGTAGCACCTCTGGTTCCCACGGTCCTCCGTGGGAACCCATACCGAGACCAAGTACTGGTATGAGGCTAGTAAGGGTATGGAAGCATCGGTCTGCATTCCCACGCGTAGCGTGGGAACGAGTAGCCATAGATGACGACAATAGAAAACCTGCCCGCGCAAGACCGAAACGCGCGGCAGCGAGAACAAGAGGAAGGAAAAATGACAGCACAAAACACCGGCATCTTTGCCGAACCCGTCAAAGCCAAACTGAACGAACTGCTCGACGACGTCTTGCTGCATGACGGATTCGGCGACATTCGGGTTGAGGTCAAAATCCTGAAGCGCAAGCAGAAAGAAGTCATCCTACACTGCGGCAAGCAATACCGCTTTGTCGTGGACAGCCCGGTACAAGGCTGAGCGGAACAAGTACCGCTCTGGTTCCCACGGTCCTCCGTGGGAACCCATACCGAGGCCGAGTAGCGACGCGAAACTCATGCCGGTACAGAAGCGCCGGTATGCATTCCCACGCCGGAGCGTGGGAACGAGGTGAAGCTTCCCTGGTTCCCACGGTCCTCCGTGGGAACCCATACCGAGGCCAAGTAGCGGCGCGAAACTCATGCCGGTACGGAAGCGCCGGTCTGCATTCCCACGCTGGAGCGTGGGAACGAGGTGAACAAGTACCGCTCTGGTTCCCACGGTCCTCCGTGGGAACCCATACCCAGGCCTAATACAGGCACGAAACTCATGCCGGTACCGAAGCGCCGATCTGCATTCCCACGCCGGAGCGTGGGAACGAGGTGAAAGACGCCCTGGTTCCCACGGTCCTCCGTGGGAACCATACCGAAGCCGAGTAGCGGCGCGAAACTCATGCCGGTACGGAAGCGCCGGTATGCATTCCCACGCAGGAGCGTGGGAACGAGATAACAAACGAGTGCGAGCGAGTCGCATCGAATTCTTGCAAACCCGCGATGCGGGGAACGAAAACAAGACGCCAACAGACCGCGCGCGGCGGTTGCGGTATCGCGACACAATTGAAAAAGAGGCTTAATTGATGAAAACACAAACCTTAACCAACCGCGCCGCCGGTCAAAGCGGTTTTACCTTGTTGGAATTGCTGGTGGTCGTCACCTTGCTGGCGATTCTGGCCACCGGCGCGCTGGTCGCCTACGACGGCGCCGACGAAAAAGCGCAATCCTCGCGCGCGGCCAACACCATCGGCGCGCTCGATCAAGGCGTGCGCGCCTACCGGGCCGTCACCGGCGCTTATCCGAATCAGTGGGATAACTTGGCGGATCCGGTGACGGGGAACTTACCTGCCGGAGGCGATGATTTTATTCCCGCCCGTTTGCAGACTATTTTAGGCAGTCTCAATCTACGTGCGGCATTGGAAGGTGTTTATGGCGCCAGCACAGTCACAGATGATTATATGGAAGACTTTTTCGTGGAACGCTTCGGCTTCGATGAAATTCAGCATGTCTTTGGTACGGGTATAGGTGACAGAGGTCCTGTCGAACCTAACCGCGCTCACAATGAAGGCACCAACCCGCCAGATGGGTCAGGCAACGGCGCAGTGGAAACCGAGTTTGGTGATTTCTTGGCAGCAGGCAATTTAGCGACTGGTGCTCCTGCGTTTATTTCTATCTTAGCGTCAGATGCATTTGATAGAGATAGTGGTGCCTCCCTAGGTTGTACAGTAGGTGGAGAACTCATAACGACTACCTGGGGTGAAGTCGATGATGATGGCAACAGAACCCCGGGCATCGCCGATCCGTTGGTTCTCAACTCCATCAATGATGCCTTGAGCACCGAGCGTTGTAATCTGGTCTTGGCGGTCGGTTTCGGCGGCGACGCGGCGCAAAGCACGGTCGATTCCTCGGCCGGCGTGGTACAAGCGCCGACCTACACCAGCAAAAACGTCAATCCGGCTAATCAATATGCGCGTTACATCGGCCTGTTCTTGTTGGCGAAAGGAAATAAGGGTAATACAGGCGACGGTGCAGGTGTTGAAGACTTGGACGCTTCCAACTTCCTGGCCCGTCCACGTCTGTTGGGCTTCATCGACACCGAAGGCAACACCATTGACATGAACATCGCCGAAGCGACCCGCGACTAAGGCGTAGCACCCCTCTGGTTCCCACGGTCCTCCGCGGGAACCCATACCGAGGCTAAATACCGATAAGAGGCTCAGTGGCCATGGAAGCCCCGGTATGCATTCCCACGCGGGAGCGTGGGAACGAGGAAGCCGAATACCGCCAGGACGCCCTTCTCGCTATGGAAGCCCCAGTATGCTCTGGTTCCCACGGTCCTCCGTGGGAACCCATACCGAGGCTAAATACCGATAAGAGGCTCAGTGGCCATGGAAGCCCCGGTATGCATTCCCACGCGGGAGCGTGGGAACGAGGAAGCCGAATACCGGCAGGATACCCT
>JAHJSQ010000062.1 GCA_018830325.1 Gammaproteobacteria bacterium | reverse complement strand
GCGATATCTAAACCAATTACGCTAGTATTCATCTCGGACTCCTCTTGTTTTGTGTTTTTACCAAGGTGCTATTTGACACCAACACAGTGAGAGGAGTCCATATCATCATCGTAGATGAAAATTCGGCCTCGGGGTGCCCGTCAAAGGACGCCGTAAACCCAGCACCTAAATTATCCAAGACAATTAACCATGGCCAATGGGCTATGGAATTTAGGTGCTGGGTAAATACGTCCATATAGACTCTATGCCAGCTCCTTGCTGGCAAAGCCTTTATCGAGCACCCCGAGGCCTCCTCTGTCACTGCCGAAATTTGAAGTGCGAAAGGTATAAAAACGGATTGATTTCGATCCTTCTCGTGGCGTGTCCTCAACTGCGCATATTAAACGAGCACAGTGGCTAAGAATTCGATCGTAAATAACGTCCCATTTCATGGAGGGTTCGGTTGCTCGATTGGCAATTGCTGAGGAGCAACATCCGCCCCCACTACCGGAATCTTCACGAAGAACGCTTCACACCCCTGTTGATTCCCAAATTGGGAATTGCTGAAATCGTAAATCACGGCGAAATGGCCTGTGCATTTATACCCATCTTCATGAAAAATAATTTCGACTGAACCGAAACAGATATCCTGTAAAATGTCAGTGATTAACAAGACGGTTTCGTTGTTGGATATATACTGTCTGGTCAATTTTTAGCGCCGAGTGAATCTGCCTAACGCCCCGGCACTTCCATACGGCAATGCCTAAATTTGAAACGCGAAAGGTATATATGATGAAATCGGCGCAATGATTTAATTTTCATATCAATTGGGTGAGGTAAGTTGATGGTACGGGTAGGTATTGTAGGAGGCACCGGTTATACGGGTGTGGAGTTGCTGCGGCTCTTGGCTTTGCATAAGAAAGTCGAGGTCTCGGTCGTGACATCGAGAAATGATGCGGGCAAAAGAGTCGATGAGGTGTATCCGAGCTTGCGCGGCTTTATTGATACGGTTTTTACTGCCCCGGAAGTTGATAGTTTATCTGATTGCGATGCGGTATTTTTTGCGACGCCGAACGGCACAGCCATGTTGATGGCTGAACAATTGGTGTCGCGAGGTGTCAAAGTCATCGATTTGTCGGCCGACTTTCGTCTGAAAGATCCGAAACAATGGGAAAAATGGTACGGCATGGAGCATGCTTGCCCTGATCTGATCGAGCAAGCCGTTTACGGTTTGCCGGAGGTGAATCGAGATGTGATCAAAAATGCTAATTTGATTGCATGCCCCGGTTGTTATCCGACTGCAGTGCAATTAGGTTTTTTGCCGTTGATTGAGAAAGGCTTGGTAGAGGTTGATCGTTTGGTTGCCGATGTGAAGTCCGGGGTTAGTGGCGCCGGGCGAAAAGCGCAATTAACGACCTTGATGGGCGAGACGGGCGAGAGTTTTAAAGCTTATGCAGCAAGCGGTCATCGTCATTTACCCGAGGTGATCCAAGGTTTGGAGATGATTGCTAAAAGGTCTGTAGGTTTGACGTTTGTTCCTCATCTAATCCCGATGATACGGGGTATTCATACCACCTTGTATGCGCCCTTGCTAGAAGAAGGCGGAGAAGCCGTTCAAGCACTTTATGAGCAACGCTATATTAACGAGCCGTTTGTTGATGTGTTGCCTTATGGGTCGCACCCGGATACCCGTAATGTTCGGGGCGGCAACCTTTGTCAAATCGCCGTTCATCAGCCCCAAGGGGGGCGAATGTTGGTGGTATTGTCGGTGATTGATAACCTGGTTAAAGGGGCCTCCGGTCAAGCGTTGCAAAACATGAATTTAATGTTCGGTTTCGATGAGTCTGAAGGGCTAAAAATTCCAGCGCTTTATCCTTAAATCTTGACTAAAACACTAGGTATTGTCATACTTTTAAAACATTTTAATTTCGATAGTAGAAACTTTATGGCTGAACCAATTATATTTACCGATAGCGCCGCTGCGAAAGTTGGCGATTTAATTGCCGATGAAGGCAACGATAACCTCAAGTTGAGAGTTTATGTGTCGGGTGGAGGCTGTTCGGGCTTTCAGTACGGCTTTACGTTCGACGAGGAAGTGAACGAAGATGATACGCAAGTCGAAAACGGCGGCGTGACGGTTTTGATTGATTCGATGAGTATTCAATACTTAACGGGTGCCGAAATCGATTACAAGGAAGACCTTTCCGGTGCTCAGTTTGTGATACGCAATCCTAACGCAACGACGACTTGCGGTTGCGGATCATCGTTTTCCGCTTAATGCGGCTTGCCCAGGATAAATTCCACCTAGAATTACCGGCTGTTTTGCGCCGGTAACCGACATAAGGTTGCCGGGCAGGCTATTCATGGTTTGTCTGGCTAACCAAGCAAAAGCGATTGCCTCCACATGATCGGGATGTAAATGATGATCTTCGGTCGATAATATGGGGCAATTCAAAGCGCCTTGCAGTTTTTCCAACAAATAGCTATTACGCGCGCCGCCGCCACAAACTAATACCTTGTCGGTACTAGGAGCATAATCGCGGATAGCGTCGCAAATGGTTTCTGCTGTTAATAGGCATAAGCTTGCCTGGACATCTTCCGGTTTTTGTTCCGATAACTCGTGTAGGTGTTTAGTTAGCCAACCCAGTGAAAAATATTCTTTTCCGGTGCTTTTAGGTGCAGTGCTCTTAAAATAAGAGTCGGCTTTTAGTATCGAGAGCAGATGTTTATTGGCTTGACCTGTTCTGGCCCAGTCTCCGTTATGGTCGAAATGACTTCCTCGATGTTTTTTTATCCATGTATCCATTAATGTATTGCCGGGTCCGGTATCGAAACCTAAAACTGGTTTCGACGAATCTTTTGGCAAAATCGTTATATTGGCAATGCCGCCGATATTGGCGATCACGCGGTTTTCACTCGGACAGCCAAATAAAGCTTGGTGGAAAGCTGGAACGAGTGGCGCGCCTTGTCCTCCGGCGGCTATATCACGACGGCGAAAATCGGCTACGGTAGTAATCCCTGTGAGTTGTGCGATGATGTTGGGGTCGCCGATTTGTAAACAAAAAGGGGTGGGTAGCTCTGGTGCATGGAAAAGGGTGTGGCCGTGACTGCCGATTGCAGTAATATCCGAAGCAGAAAAGCCTGCTTTAGCGATTAGGCTCTGTGCGCTTTGTGCGAATAAACTGCCCAGTTGTGTATCAAGCTTGCCGATATTTTTTAGCGGAACAGGATGATCGGAAGAAGTAATTTCAGTCAGCTCGCTTCTGATCCGGTCAGGAAAAGGATGGTATTCGAAGGCGATGAACTCAGGATGGCCGCTACTAAAATCGACAAGACCAGCATCGATACCGTCGATGCTGGTCCCGGACATTAAACCAATATAGAGTTCGGTCATTGAAGTTATGATGCCCCGTTACTTCTGGGCAAGTAAGCTGTCTCTTGCTTGGTCCAGTTGTGCTATAAGGGGCTTCGTATCAGTTTTGAATTTCCCCTGTAGAGAGGGGGGGATTGGCATCGAATTAGGCAAGGCAACCGATAAGGGATCTCGATGCACGCCGTTTACTCTGAATTCGTAGTGCAAATGAGGGCCGCTAGCCAAGCCGGATTGACCGACATAGCCGATAATATCACCTTGCTTGACTGTGCCTCCTTGCTTGAAGCGATTATTGAATGCCGAGAGATGGGCATAGAGAGTGCTGTAACGTTTGTCGTCATGTTGAACAATGATGACGCGTCCATAGCCGTTTTGCCTGCCTAAAAATTGAATTTTTCCATCACCGGTCACTTTTACCGGAGTTCCGGTCTTAGCTGCATAATCAACACCTTTATGGGCGCGGATTCTATTTAAGATGGGGTGTTTGCGCTTTAAATTAAAAGGCGAGCTGATACGGATGAAGTCGACCGGTGTCCTTATAAAGGCTTTACGTAAGCCTTCGCCATTAGGTCGGTAATAATGCGCGGATCCGGAATTGTCTTGAAAACGGACGGCCCGATAAACTTTGCCATGATTATTGAATTCGGCGGCAAGAATATTGCCGGAACCGACTTCTTCGCCTTCCGCAATATGTTTTTCATATACGACCGAAAAGGTATCGTTTTTTTTGATATCTAATGCAAAGTCGATATCGAAAGCAAAGATATTGGCGAGTTGTAGTATCAATTTGTCGCTCAGCCCTGCTCGCTTTCCATCGTAGAACAAAGAGTTGTGAATAGTGCCGACGGTGCTGACAGTTGTTGTTTCGATGGCTTTACTCGAAATCTCGACATTGAATGTGTCGTTTTCGCGTACAGCTTTGACGGTTTCAATTGGGCTTTTCTGGTACGAAATTTCGGTCAGTTTACCGCTCTGTGTCGTTTTGACTTGAAGTGTTTTGCCGGACGAAATCATTGCAAACTCACGGCCTGCTTCGTTGGCATGAATGATCTGATGTAGATCGGATTTATTTAGGTGAAGTTTGGAAAAGATCGTCGAAAGATTTTCGCCTCTCTCAATGATATGTTCGATTGACCTGAAATCCGATGATTCGCCGAGATCGTCGAATTTAAACGCGAACTGATCGTTAAACGGATTATTCGATCCGATTAAAAAAGCATTATTGGTAAAGACGTTGATGTCGGCCGATCTGACTTTGCTTTCAGGAGTGATAAGTGCATAACTAGCACTTGCAACGACAGCGGAGCTGATTCCTAAAAACAGGGATTTATAAATTCTATTTTTCACGGGTCTTTATGCGATAGTGGAAGTGTTCAGTAAAGTTGGGATGAGAAGTAGTTTATCTGTAATTATAGCTGATATACTGAGAATATTTTGCCACGTCAATGCAACAGTATTACAGTTAGATTAATGTTTTCTTAAAAGGAGGCTAAATTGCAAGATCAATTGAAGTATCTTTCCAGAGGAGCCGAGGAGATTCTGGTTGAGTCTGAGTTGAAGAAAAAACTGGCGGAAGGGCGTCCGCTCAGAATCAAAGCGGGTTTTGATCCAACTGCTCCCGATTTGCATCTTGGACATACCGTGCTGATCAATAAATTAAGACAGTTTCAAGACTGCGGACATGAAGTCTTGTTCTTGATTGGCGATTTTACAGGCATGATTGGAGATCCGACTGGAAAGAACGTGACTCGCAAGCCTCTGACGCGTGATGAAGTCATTGAAAATGCCAAGACATACGAGGAGCAGGTTTTCAAGATACTTGATCCTTCCAAGACTTTGGTCTTATTCAATTCAAGCTGGATGAATGCAATGACCCCGGCTGAATTGATTCAATTGGCCGCAAAACATACCGTGGCAAGAATGCTCGAAAGAGATGATTTCAGTAAGCGCTATAAAGGCGGGCAACCGATTGCGATACATGAGTTTTTATATCCATTAATACAGGGATATGATTCGGTTGCGATGAAGGCCGATGTTGAATTGGGCGGCACCGATCAAAAATTCAATCTGTTGGTTGGAAGGCAGTTGCAGGAAATATATGAGCAAAAACCTCAAGTCGTCATGACTATGCCTATCTTGGAAGGCTTGGATGGTGTTCAAAAAATGTCCAAATCACTCAATAACTATATAGGCGTCGCGGATGCGCCGGATGAGATGTTTGGAAAAATTATGTCCATTTCCGATGAACTGATGTGGCGCTATTTCGAGTTATTGAGCTTCAGGCCAATCGAAGAAATCAATCGTTGGCGGTGGCAATGTCAGGAAGGCGCGAATCCGAAAGACTGTAAAGTTAGCTTGGCCCAAGAAATCATTGAAAGATTCCATAGTTCATCAGCGGCGCAAAAGGCCCTGGAAAATTTCGAAGCTAGATTTCAAAAAGGACAGATGCCGGAAGAAATGGATGAGTTAACTCTTGCTTCGATTGAGCAAGGATATCCGATTGCTAATCTATTAAAGGACGCGGGCTTGACTGGGAGTACATCGGAATCTTTGCGTATGATTAAGCAGGGTGCAGTTAAGATAGACGGTGAAAAGGTGTCGGATAATAAATTGCATGTAGCAAAAGGGTCTGAGCATGTTTATCAGGTGGGTAAAAGAAAGTTTGCGAGAGTCAAAATAGCTAGTTAAATAGAGAGTTAGAGTTTCGTGAAGGCAGGAGGGTGTCTTTAATTTGTAAAATAAGAAAATAAATTCTTGACGAGTTGAGAGGGTGCTGTATAATGCTCGTCTTTCCCGCCGCGAAACAGCGGAATGACGGGAAAAGAGATTAAAAATAAAGTTTGACATTGAGTTTAGCCTCTGTATAATAGGCGGGCTCAATGGGAGAGAAAGTCTTCCAGCTCTTTAACAAACAGATCAAAATAATTTGTGTGGGTGCTTGTGGCGAATAGCTTAGCGGTTAAAACTATTCGACGCAAGAACAACACGTTAATTCAAGCAGTTTACGTTTAATTCTTAGTCGAGCCAAAGATTGGTGACTCATCTTATTGAGT
>JAHJSQ010000061.1 GCA_018830325.1 Gammaproteobacteria bacterium | reverse complement strand
TGGTAGTCAAAGACGAGGATCTTGGGGCCGGGTTGCAAGTCGTTGCTGCGATAAGCCCATAGATAGGCTTTCTTGGTTTTGCCGTTGCCGGGATCCAGTTGCGAAACGGGGGTTTCGTCGGCATGCAAGCTATCGCGTTGCCTTAGATGCCAAGCCAGGCGTTCCGCCAAGGGCTCCAGGGCGACGCCGAGGCGTCCGACCCAATCGGCCAGTGTCGAGCGGGACAAGATCACACCGCTGCGGGCGGCGATCTGTTCCAGTCGGTACAACGGCAAGTGATCGAGAAATTTGCCGATCAGCACCCAGGTCAGCAAGCCGACTGCCGCCATACCGCCGTCGATCACGGCCGGAGGAATCGGCGCCGCCGTGACGGTTTCGCAGGTCCGGCAGGCGTATTGCGGGCGGATATGACGATGGACAAAGAATTTAGCCGGCTCGACGGTAAGCTGTTCGGTAACGTCTTCGCCGATCTTGACCAAGTCCTTGCCGCATTGACCGCAAGTGCAAGATTCGGGTTCGTGACGGTGCTCGATGCGGGGCAAATGATCCGGTAAGGGTTGGCGACAAACCACAGGGAGGTGGTGAATGCAGAAAATGCAGGAGCAATTTTCTGCCTGCGCGCGGACGTTTGGGGCGACCCGCAGTATCACACGCCGGGTCGTCTTGAAGCTGCTCGACCTCGGCTTGGATAGCGGCAATGTCGGTATCGCAGGCTTCCTCGGATACGTCGCGTTGCAGCGGTGCCAGCGCTTCGCTCCGGGTAGCGAAGCGGATACGCTTGTAATAGGCCAATTCGTAGGTTAGGGCGCCGATTTTGAGGTCTTTAGCCTCAATGGTTTTGGCGTCCTGAGCGGCTTGATCAAGAAGCGCCTGAAGCAACGCCGCGACATGATTTTTCGCGGCGGGCTCTAGGTTCAATTGATCAAGTTCAGCGAGTGGATTCATGGGGTTTATTATACCCTATTAAGCCCTCTGAAGCACTTGATTTAACTGGGTTTCTACGATTTTTTTACGTGTTTTTTCAGGCCTTTTAGACTTGCCAATCGGCTGACGATGACGCCGATAAGCGCTGCCAATCGACACCGGCAATCAGCCATTGCCACTGCGCCTGACTCAGGGCAAATACGGTTTCGGAGGCCTTGGGCCAGGTAAACGAGCCTCGATGCAGACGCCGTTGACACAGCCAGACACCATTGCCGTCCCACAGCAACACTTTCAAACGATTACCGGCGCGATTGCGGAAAATAGAAAAATGTAAAACCTGACCCTGAGACTTTTGTTACACCGCTCATGCTTTTGCTTCGATAATGGCATGAATATCGGTCGCCTCCAGCGTCTCACTCTCCAGCAGGGCGACCGCTAAAGCCTCTAGTTTCGGCCGGTGTTGCTTTAATAATTCGGCGACTTTCTTTTCAATATCGCGTACCAGGGCAGCGATTTCTTCGTCGATGATTTGAGCGGTATATTCGCTGAAATCCCGCTGCTGAGCCAATTCCCGTCCTAGAAAAATATGCTCTTCGCCGCGGCGAAAGACGACGGGGCCGATTTTGTCGCTCATGCCCCAATGCGTCACCATATGGCGAGCCAGGCTCGTCACCTGTTTGAGATCGCTTTCGGCGCCGGAACTGATTTCACCGAAGATAAGCTTTTCGGAAACACGGCCGCCAAGCATCACGCCGATGCGGTCTCGCAAATAACTCTCCTTTAGGTTATGTCGCTCTTCTTCCGGAATTTGTTCGGTTACGCCCAGAGCGCGCCCGCGTGGAATGATGGTCACTTTGTCGAGCGGGTCGGCGTTCGGCAATAGGCTGGCAACCAAGGCATGCCCCGCTTCATGGCAAGCGACCAACTTTTTTTCCTCGTCACTCAAGATCATTTCCCGTTTACCGCCGAGCACGACCTTATCCCGCGCGTTGAGTAGCGATACCATACCGACCTGATCTTTGTTATCGCGTCCGGCCATCAATGCGGCTTCGTTGATCAGGTTTTCAAGATCGGCTCCGGAAAATCCAACGGTCAGACCGGACAGACGGTTCAGATCGACATCGTTGGCCAAGGGAACATTTTTGCTATGTATTTTCAGAATCTGAGTGCGCGCTTTTTTATCCGGCAGATCCAGAGTAATCTTACGGTCGAAACGGCCAGGACGGAGCAATGCGGCATCCAACACATCGGGGCGGTTAGTGGCGGCAAGCACGACTACGGCTTCATGAGGGGAAAAACCGTCCATTTCGCCCAGTATCTGGTTCAGGGTCTGTTCCCGTTCATCATGGCCGCCGCCAAGTCCCGTTCCGCGTGCTCTGCCTACCGAGTCGATTTCATCGATGAAGATAATGGCAGGCGCTTCCTTTTTGGCGCTTTCAAACATGTCGCGAACCCGGGATGCCCCAACGCCGACAAACATCTCGATGAACTCGGAGCCGCTAATGGTGAAGAACGGCACGTCAGCTTCGCCGGCCACCGCTCTGGCCATGAGGGTCTTGCCTGTCCCCGGCGGCCCCATCAGCAGGATGCCTTTCGGGATATAGGCGCCCAATTTCCGGTAATGCTCAGGATTGCTCAGATAACCGGTAATTTCCCGCATTTCGCGTTTGGCGTTTTCCAAGCCGGCGACATCGTCGAAGCTGACGTTGGATACTCCCTGTCTAAAACGTTTGGCCTTGGATTTGCCGAAGCTGAAGATGCCTCCCGGACCTTCCTTGCCGGTCAGTCGCTGCTGCATTTGACGCCCGGAGTACCAGAATAAACCTATGATCAGCAACCAGGGAGCTATTCCGATCAAAGCCTGCACCCACCATTGGCCCTGTTCCGATTGGGCATGTACATCAACTTTGTGTTTTTCGAGCAATGCAATGAGCTCGGGATCTTCAATCGGCGGGCTGGTAGTCATGAAGCGAACCGGAGTTTGCTGTTGCTCGGGTTTTTGTTCGATAGGCCTTTTCTTGAGATCGCCAACGATCCGGTCACCCTGAAAGGTTATCTTGGCGACATCATCGGCTCTTACCTTCGCTTTAAATTCCGAATAAGAAAGAGTCAGCTGTTGTTTTTCAATGCCGGCCCATTGCCAGACTAAAAACAAAATGATCAAGAGCCAAAAAAAATTGCGCCGCCAGGATACTCCCTGTTTTTGCGGGTTTTTTATGCGAGAAATGTTGCTACCAGGCTTTGTGTTGTTCATATCGCCTTACTCCTTTCATAAAATTTGTTAGACGTATATTCCAAAAGCAACGGCATTCAGTGAAGGCGGACAAGGGCATTGCATTATGCCGAACTCAGCCCTTTCTGTTTAACCAGATTGATCAGGCTGCCCGCCAGAACCATTTCCACTTCATGCGGCGACATCCGGTGCTCGGCTTCGTAGGTTTCATCCTTGCTCAGGTTGACCACGCGAACGCTTTTGCCTTTCTGAATGGCGGAGCGCACATCGGGAAGGGAAAGACAGTCGCCCTGCTCGATCCTGTTCCAATCCTCAGGATCGGCAAAAATCAACGGCAGAATGCCGAAATTGCTCAGATTCTGCAAATGTATTCGGGAAAAACCTGTGGCGATGACCGCCTTGACGCCCAAATAGCGTGGGGCTAAAGCGGCGTGTTCGCGGCTCGATCCTTGGCCGTAATTGGCACCGCCGACAACAAACGATCCCTGTTTCTGAAAACTCATCGCCCTGTCGTAATAGGTTTCATCGATCTGGCTGAACACAAAGCGGCTGATGGCCGGAATATTGCTGCGGTAGGGCAATACTTTGGCGCCGGCAGGCATGATTTCATCGGTGGAAATGTCATCCCCCACTCTCAACAGGACCGGCCCTTTCAGCGAATCGGGCATCGCTTCCAAATCGGGCAGCGGTTTGATGTTGGGGCCTTTTTCCAACGCAAGCGGTTCTCCTTCCGGTAGCGGTTCGATCAGCATCTCCGTGTTGAGGATCACCGTGTCAGGCTCCGTAAATCGGAGATAGTGCATGCCTAGCTCGCGGGGATCGGTGATTACGCCGGTTAACGCCGAAGCCGCTGCCGTTTCAGGGCTGCATAAATACACCTGGTCTTCTTTCGTGCCCGAACGGCCTGGAAAATTTCGGGGCACGGTGCGCAGGCTGATGCGGCCCGTAGCCGGCGCCTGTCCCATGCCGATGCAACCCCCGCAGCCTGCCTGATGAAGGCGGGCTCCAGCATGGATAAGCTTTCCCAGAACACCCATATCCATCATATTTTCCAGAATCTGTCGTGAAGTCGGATTGACGTCGAAGGAAACCCTATCATGAACCTGTTTGCCGTCGACGATCATGGCCGCTACGAAAAAGTCGCGCAGGCCCGGATTGGCGGACGAGCCGATATAGGCCTGGTAGATTTCCCGGCCCGCTACCTCGCGCACGGGAACGACGCGTCCCGGGCTGCTGGGTAGCGCAATCAGAGGCTCCAAAGCCGATAAATCGATCTCTTCGTATTCGTCGTATTCGGCTTCCTCGTCCGCTAGAATCTCGCGAAAGTCCCGCTCGCGCCCCTGACTTTTCAGGAAATGCCGCACCGCGTCATCCGCCGGGAAAACGCTTGTGGTCGCGCCGAGTTCGGCGCCCATGTTGGCGATGACATGGCGGTCCATGGCGGTTAAAGATTGCAATCCCGGCCCGAAGTATTCGGCGATCTTGCCTACCCCACCGTCAACGCCGTGGCGGCGCAGCATTTCCAGAATCACGTCCTTGGCGCTGACCCAGTCGGGAAGTTTTCCCGTGAGTTTGACTCCCCATACTTTGGGTTTTTTAATGAAAAACGGCTCGCCGGCCATCGCCATGGCTACTTCCAGGCCGCCGGCGCCGATCGCCAGCATGCCCAAGGAACCGGCCGCGCAACTATGGCTGTCCGAACCCAGCAGGGTTTTGCCGGGGATGCCGAAGCGTTCCATGTGTACCGGATGGCTGACCCCGTTGCCGGGCCGGCTGAACCAGAGGCCGAATTTCTTGCAGGCGCTACGCAAAAAAAGATGGTCGTCGGGGTTTTTGGAATCCTCCTGGAGCAGGTTATGGTCCACATACTGGACGGAGAGTTCGGTCCGCACACGCGGAATCCCCAATGCTTCGAATTCCAGCATGACCAGAGTACCGGTGGCATCCTGAGTGAGCGTTTGATCGATTTTCAAGCCGATCTCATCGCCGGAAAGCGTGTTTTTTTCGACGGCATGACTTTCGATCAGCTTCTGCGTTACGTTTTTACCCATGGCGTTGTCCTCCGGCGTTGAATGAATTCGGAACTTTCGGATTAATTTGTAAGGTTAGAATGCCGGGAAGTGCTTCGGTTCCTAATGATTGGATTATGTGGATTTTCGGTGCCGCCCGATGAGCCGAAAGAATGAGGCGCGGGACAGGAGGTTTCCCGGCCGAAAAGCGCCAAAAGGGCTAACCGCTACATTAAGGCAATCCGGCGCACTTATGCCGAACTTCAAACATTGCGGCCTGGGTAACATCGGTTGGTAAGGAGAATGAGGCAGCGGTATGCGCCGAGACGAAGCAGACGAGAAAGCTTAACCCGGAAAAGCGGATTCTCGGATACGCAATCCACCGCTGCTTTGAAGAATATCGGCGTTTTGCTGTCGCGAAAACGCCTTACTACGCAAGCTTTCGCAATGGTGGCCTGATAGCCATTTATTGCTTTTTTACCTATTACCGATGACTCTCAGTACCAATTCGGGCAACCCAGATCGATAAGCCAGTAGACACCTTTCAGAAACGTTAGCCACTCAGGATGGCGTAAGCTCAACAGAGCGGGGTAAAACCCCTCGGGAATTTCATCTTTTCGGCGTGTTTACAAAATCTGGACCTATTCCAGTCTATCGTTTCCTATTCTTAAAGGGCGGTCGATGTGTATTCAACTGCATATTGTGCAGGATGAAAGACCTGACCATCATGCACTCTTATGCATTTTATTTGTGGCACCGAATTAAGACGACTGCTACTGGAACAGCCCCAAATCTGACACGATCCGCGTCTCGAAAAGCTTGCAGCTGGCCGGCTACGACTTACTCCCTTTTGATTGAAAAATCGTTCAGGAATAAAAGGTAGTAGAGTACGATTTTTTCCGAATTCTGCAATTTCCCCAAGCATGCGTAGTTAGCATTGAACAAGCGCGCCAAGATTTTTCGCGAAAGCTGAAATGGGGTCCGTCCGATTTCAGCAGCGAAAAATGACTTGGCGATTATTGCCTTCGGCGGCCCCGATTCGCCCTGCGTCCGTGCCACTACGCCACATCATCGTAAACT
>JAHJSQ010000060.1 GCA_018830325.1 Gammaproteobacteria bacterium | reverse complement strand
CTAGCTTCCCGACAATCAAGAAAAATTGAACGAGCGAGTCGGGATTGATTGAGAATGTGCGTAGGTTGTGTCGGTCACAGGAAGCTGGAGCTTCCGGGGTGTCTTTCCCAAGCTGGAGCTTGGGAAAGAGCGTGATGTGGGGTGGCCGTTTTTAGCTTGACGCGCATGGCTTGCGAACCCCGTCCTGCTAAGGATATGCTGATCTTTGGGCTTTAGCTGAAGAAACTTGCTAATCAGGAAATTAGATGACTCTCGATGCAATCGAGAATAGCTATCCTGCTCTTTTATCCCCCGCACCCTCCCTCTGCGGCGTCAATGATTATCGACGTGTTTTTTCAGTAAATAAGGCAACAGCGGCGGCGTCATCAGTGTGGTGATGATTGCCATTAATACGATCACCGAAAAGACTTCGGCAGATAGGATTCCTGTGGTGTGTCCGGACATAGCAAATACCAAACCGACCTCTGCGCGCGGCACCATGCCAATGCCGACGACCGCGACTACGGTCAAAACCCAAACCGTCAATAACGTTTGGCTACCGAAGAACACGTATCGAGTTACCGCTTCGAAAACATCGATGCCGATGAGTCCTAAATTACCGAGCGCAAGACCTAAAAGTAATTCGCCCAAAATAGCCGGTTGACCGACTTTTTCAATCAGGCTACAGGTTTTTGCGCTGATCAGTAAAATAGCGATGAATAAAAAAACTGCGGGCAATCGATTGGGTGCTACCCATCTATCGATGGCGATGCGCTAAAAGCAGGGGCTGTTTATCGTAATAAAGATAAAAGACCATGGCCATTGTCGATTCATTAGTGCATCTCCTAATTTTGGTGATTTTATTTTTAAACCTTGTGTCCATTACGCTTATAGAATCAAATAATTGAATAGAATAGCTGTTATTGCTTTTTTGATTAACGTTTTAACCTAAACTCGGCAGTTTAAGCATGAAACACATGAATTTAATGGCTTCTTTCAACGGCTTTTCTTAAATTTTTGAATAACCTTTTAGGGAAGCGGAAGTGATTTGCATAGGCAGAATAAGCCATTGAATTAACTTTTTATTCTTCAGGATCTTCATGGTGAAATGCTTTTTCTAGGTTTGACCAAGTAGTGTGCGTGAGTGACGTGTACTAAAAACCAAAAATGTGACCGTGTGAAGTATAAATTATTCTAAGTTGTCGTTAAGGCTACGATTTTAAGACGAGGGTGAATATTGGCCTTTGTTAAATTGAAAGCTAATAGTAAGTTCAGTCTGCTATGCTAATGCCCATTGATTTGGGGTTGACTCTTTTTTGATCGATAAACCGTCTAATAAAAAACGGTGTGAAGGTGTCTATCGAGGGCCGCTCGCTGGCTACATCCTCGCCTTCTAAAGTTATAAGTATTCAGGCCCCGTTGGCAAATTACCGCATTCAGGCGTAATTATTGACCTTTGAAAAAAGGGGGGTATTAAAAAAATTTCTCTAGCCCCTCGGCAATTGCTCCTGCATTGCCCTATCTCCTGCATCTATGTGGACGTCTTTTTCAAAGAGGGGGCTGAATACTTAAACTAAATTTTTGAGTATTAAGGGAATAGTGGTTTATGCCGGTCATTCAGGCGCCAATTGACCTGAATTTTAATTGCGAACGCTTATGTTCGGCGATTAAAGGTCGGCCTAATGAATCTTGATTTACTTTGTTTACTGGACATTCCGAGGAGGTACAGCGGGATTTATTCTTTTTTTTCGTCAGCTGTTGGCAGAATCAGCAATAAGAACTCATAACAATCAGGAATTACTGCTAAAATGACGCCGATTTATTTAATGAATAACTAAATAAGAAGACTATGCGCCTAAAATTACTCGCCTCCGGGCCTCATACTTTTACAACAGTAGGCTTGTTATGTACGGTCCTGTTGAGCGGCTGTGCCGCGACTCCCGTCAACCCAGACGATCCATGGGAGGGTTGGAATCGTAGCGTACATTCCTTTAATGAAGATCTCGATCATTACATCATGAAGCCAATCGCCAAGGGCTATGATTACGTAACTCCTGAGCCGGTCAGCCAAGGGATTACTAATTTCTTTAGCAATATCGACGATATCGGCGTGATTCTCAACGATATTTTTCAATTGAAATTGGCTCAGGCCGGGAAAGATACCGGACGTTTTTTTCTTAATACGACCTTAGGCTTGGGAGGCTTTTTCGACGTAGCAAGTGAAGTCGATTTGCCTAAGAATATTGAAGACTTTGATCAAACTCTTGGCTATTGGGGTGTTCCAACCGGCCCATACTTGGTGCTGCCATTCATCGGGCCCGGTTCTCCGCGAGGTGTAGCCGGCCTGGTTGGCGATGCCTTGATGGATCCGTTAACTTATACGATGTTTGCCGGAGCAGCGGTTAGCGCAGCAAGTACAGCGGCCAATGCGGTAGAGGGTGTCGACAAACGTGCTGGTTTGTTGTCTTCGGAGAAGATTTTAGATGAAGCCGCAGTCGATCGTTACGAATTCATCAAGACCGCTTATTTTCAACGTCGTGAATATTTGATTAATGACGGAGTCATGTTGCTGGACGATCATGATGATTTGTTCGATGATCTGGATGACTACTTTGAAGATGAAGACACCAGTCATCACTTGCAATTAGACAGCCCTGCCGATCAATAGTGCGACAGGCCGATAAAAGCCACTTACCACTTAAGCAGGCGATCGGTGAGTGCTCCTTCGCTAGTCAAGTATCGTCGCTAGGCAGCCCGTAAAAGGCCCAGCACCTAAATCCATAGTATTTAACTATCTGGGATATCCCAAGTGCAGGGTGAAGCTGATTTTGTATAACGCCATGGATGGCATGTATTAGGAAGCTAACATTAGGCGCTGTATGCGATGCAATGCGGAAAAACGCTCCTGCATTTTCTTCATTTACACTATCCTTGAAACTCAGCAATTGCCGAGGAGTAAAAGTCAGTAGTAGGGTACGCATCACGTATCTTTATCGTTATAGGCTTGATAGATCCGAAAGACTTGCGAGAGGGTACGTAGTACGCCCCGGCGCCGAATTTTGATCTGCGATGGGTATATTACTTGAGCATAGTCTTCACAAGCTTATACCGGAATTTGTAAAAGAAAATAGTTCATCCTGCATTATTCCCATCTATCTTTTAGTCTTTCGTATACGCCACCAGGCTGCCAGTACACTGCCGATGATCGAATGAAAACTTGCTGAAATAGCAGAGGGAATCGGTGCAAGGGCCATTTGTGCAAAGCTGGATTGAGCAAGTACCGCGCCTAAGCCGGAGTTTTGCATGCCCACCTCAATTGAAATTGTGCGGGATGCGTTTTCTTCAAGCTTCATCAAGCGAGCCATTGCATAGCCGATTGTAAATCCGCCTAGATGCAATAAGGCAACCGCGCTCAACAAAGGTAAAGCCGAATCCTTTATCGTGCCTGCATTCGCGCCAATGATGCTTGCGCAAATCAATGCGATGACCATCACTGAAACGAGCGGTGCGACAGGTGTTACAGCCTGAACCAGGCGCGGCGTATAACGATTTAGCAACATACCCGACAAAACCGGCAGAATCACCACTTGCAGAGTATTGAAAAATAAGCTCCAAGCATCCACCGGAACATAGGCACCGGCTAGCCAGTGAGTCAATAGCGGCGTCATGACAACGGCGGCGAATGTGGAGCACATCGTCATCAATACCGATAGCGCGACATCGGCATGAGCAATGTAGCTAACCACGTTTGATGCGGTACCGCCGGGGCAGCATGCCACCAGTATCAGACCGACCGCCAATTGCGGATTGAGCGAAAATCCATAAGCTATGGCCCATCCTAAAAGAGGCATCACGGCAAATTGAGCAACGACGCCGATTAAAACCGGTCGAGTCGTGCGCGTTACCCGTCGAAAATCCTCGAAGCTAAGCGTAATACCCATGCCGATCATGATAATAGCCAAGCCCCAAACGATCATCGGACCGCTGAACCAAGTAAACCAAGCAGGAAAAAATAATGCTAAACCGCTACAGGTGATGACCCAAAAAGGAAAAAGATTGGCGAGCAAATTAAGTAAGCGAAGCACGTCGTTTTAAACCGAATAAATGATAGGCGACAAGTATACTTCAAATGGGCGTATTTGCTGTTGCTTAACCCTGAGTTTGTCTATAGAGAGAACTATTGAATTTAGCACCGTAGGGTGCGCATCACGCACCTTTCCACGGTTCCAAGCCGACAAGATTTCCCGGCCCAGGTGCGCGATGCGCATCCTACGCCTGGCGCTTTATAACCTATGATCACCAATCCCTCATGCCTAAATCTAAATTGCGATTGAGAAAACTATTGAATTTAGGCCAAACGCTTATCTGAGTTAAGGTCAAAATAAGACTTCTTGTGTAATCTTTTGCTGACAAAAACTCGCCTAAAACAAATTTCTTTCTTAGGCGATTTGATCTATGCACTGTCGGCCATTGCGCCTAATTAAAGATGAACGAATGGCTAAAACTCAAAAAGTTTTTTGTGGGGAAGTCGAAATGGGCAACGCAAAAGTGCTTACTAATTCACTGAATCGATATCAACAATAACAAGATGATTTCTCTAAATAAATTTTTGCCAAGCAAGTCACATCAATTATTTCTGAAATTTATACACTGTAACTCAACCGGAACGAAAAAAGCTTTCAAAGGGCTTTTAGACGCTCCAGTCAATCGAAAATAATAAAAGGGCAAAACCATCGAAAGGTGGCGACGCAAAGTTTCCAGTCTAACGGAGTTATTCCTATGACAGTGGGATTGCTAAATTGGCATAGTGCAAACATTACGCCAATTTATATTCAGCTTCAAGGAACTCCTTCGGACCTTTATTTTAAATAAGGAGTGGGGTCATGAGCTCTAACAGCCGAAGAAGTCAAAAAAATCAAAACACATTTAATTCAACTCAGCTTTCCAAGGCCGTAGCGGCGGTATTGCTTGCCGGTGTGTTGGGCGGTGCAGCCGGACCAACCTACGCAGCCCCCGACAAGCCTTGGAAAGAAGGCCAAATTTTGGTCAAACCGAAAGCCGGATTATCGGACAGAGAATTCGACAAAATTCTGAAACGCAATAAAGGCCAAAAAAAAGAGATAATCGGTAACATCGGAGTGCATGTTATCTCTGTACCACCACAAGCCGAGCAAGCCGTTATTCGAGCATTATCCAAAAATCCTCATGTCGAATTCGCAGAGCTCGATATGGCGGTCGAATTCAGCTTGACGACGCCCAACGATCCGCGTTACGGCAACCAATGGCATTTGCCCAAAATTCAAGCACCAACCTCTTGGAGCTCAACAAAAGCCGACAACACCGTGATTGCTATTTTGGATACCGGTGTCGATAGCGCGCACTCTGACTTATCCAGCAAAATGCTGCCAGGTTGGAATGCGGTCGACGGCAGCACCAACAGTTCTGATGTACATGGACACGGCACGGCGGTAGCGGGTACGGCAGCTGCCACAACCGATAACGCTAACGGCGTTGCTGGCGTCGCTTGGAATGCGCAAATATTGCCGGTGCGCATTACCAACAGTAGTGATGGTTGGGCTTATTGGAGCGATATTGCTCGTGGCTTGAACTGGGCGGCCGATCAAGGTGCTGACGTCGCGAACATCAGTTACGGCGTTTCCAACAGTTCTGCGGTAACCAATGCCGCACAATACATGCGCAGCAAAGGTGGCCTGGTTGTTGTTGCGGCCGGTAACGACGGCGTCGATCCTGGATTTAAAGATAATGTTCATATGATCAGCGTTTCGGCTACGACTAGCTCCGATGCCAAGGCTTCTTGGTCGAATTATGGCGAGTTCATCGATGTTGCGGCGCCGGGCGCATCGATTCAAACCACTACGCGCGGCGGCGGCTATGGTAGTTGGAACGGCACATCGTTTTCGTCACCAGTGGCTGCAGGCGTGATTGCCCTGATTCAGGGTGCGAATCCAACGCTAACGCCCGATGAAGTCGAGCAAATCTTGAAATCCTCGGCCGATAAAATCGCTGGCGATATCCACCCATACTATGGTCACGGCCGCATCAATGCCGCCGTAGCGGTTGAAATGGCGCAAAGTATGGTGAATGTCACTGTCGATAGCGAGGCGCCTTCAGTCAATATTTTCTCGCCAACGGGGGGAAATACCGTCAGCGGATTGGTTGAAGTCGAGGTCAATGCCACCGATAATGTCGGTGTGAGCGAAGTGACGCTCTATGCCAATGGTATCTATGTCGGTACCGATACGACCGCACCTTACCAATTTAGCTGGGATTCCAATCAAGTCGCAGATGGTTCCGTAAACTTGAGCGCAACCACGATCGATGCGGCAGGTAATGAAGGGGTTTCAAGTGGTGTTAATGTAACGGTCAAAAATACGATCGAACAAGTTGAAGAAGTCGTTGATGAGCCTGTCGAGGAAGTGATTGAAGATATAGCGGCTCCAACCGTAGCTATCAGTAATCCAGCCGACGGTAGCCGACTATCACGAGTAGTTAAAATAAATGTTTCGGCGGAAGACGACGTTGCGGTGGCTAATATCCAGCTGTTTATTAACGGCAGTCTGGTGAGTTCGGCAGACGGCAATCAATTGTCTCATAATTGGAATACCAACAGAGAAAGCCGAGGCACTTATATCATTGAAGCGGTTGCTACCGATACTTCAAATAAAACTGCTAAACATACGATTACAGTTTCTAAATAAGCAAAAGTAAACTGCAAAAAAAAACGCCGGCTGACGTCGGCGTTTTTTTTGCAGGATTTTTATTTTATATGTAGTAATAGCTGGCAACATCAAACTCCTTCGGAATTGGCTAGTATTCATGTTTTAACTATTAACGTGAACAGAGCCGTTTTTGCGAGGTTTTTTATAAGCTGAATCCAAATAACTATTCAATCCTCCGGCAATTATCGTTCCCATGCTCTGCGTGGGAATGCCTGAGCACCGCTCCAGCGGGACGAGACGCTAGAGCGTCTCGGAATTCATTCCCACGCTGGAGCATGGGAACGATAAGGGGTGTGAATCATTACGAATCCAATAGTCATTACCTTTAGCCTGTAAAAAGCATTTCACAATGAAGATCATGAAGAATGAGACGTCAACTTAATAACTTCTTTATTCGTTTGTATAGAACTTTCGTTCATCCAAGAGGTTAGCAGGAATGTTCAGGCAATCTCTTGAATGTTTCAGGTGTTTCATGGTTAGGTTGTCGAATTTAGGATCAATAGTGTGGACGGACGAGTCAAAAAGTAAAAAAAACGCCGGCGATTTCCGGCGTTTTGGTTCGAAGGTGTTTCTAAGTGATTAGGCTTTGGTCGTTTTGCGAAATTTTGTGGCGCCAAAACCCAATAGTCCGATGCCCATTAATAAGATCAGATGGGGTTCTGGGACTTGGCCGCCTCCTGGGCCTCCGCCGCCGTTAGGAGGCGTTGAGGTTGCGTTTTGATACCAAAGAGTCATGTTAGAAAGACTTGGGTTATCGCCTTGTCCTGGACCGGCAAAAGTAATTTCCCATGCTCCAGAGCCATTGCCATTGGATGTAAAAGTCAAATCTTCAAACAAATATGAAGCAGAACCATTAGCTGCTTTTAAATTAGCGACTACATCCATCTTTAAATCGTATCCAGGCTCATCAACTTTTTCCCATGCAAGTAACCAAGTGCCACTATTGCTAGCGAACGTTGATGCAGTTTAGGTGAATTCAATGCCTAGTACCGTGCCTTCAATATCACCGCTTGTACCGGATTCGTCTTTCGCAAACTGTGTCCAGCCGGTATCCGCCCAAACTGTATCGCTTGTTGGGTTGCCGCCAGGGCCTGCGCTCGTGTCAATGAAGCCGTAGCAATCATTAGCATTGTTTCCCTTGAAAGTCACATCCTCGACCGATAAGCCATTCGGATGAGTATTAGGCGCTGTATAAGCGGAGCATAACGTTGCAGCCTGACTGCCGCCAGCAAATAACGCAGCAGCTAAAGCAAATGCCGCTATCGCCGGTCTGTTAATTTTTGTTTCTATTGTTTTCATAATGCCCACCACTATAGAAAAATTTTAGTATTATTGTAATGTTTCGTAAGCTAAATTTATACCAGGTTAAAAATAATCAATTTTTTCATTAGGTTGTTCGGTTTTTATTAAGCAAGTCGCTTATTTTTCGGGAGGAGTGTAAATTTTTCTGACAATGTCTGACAAATGGGTTTGAGCGTAAAATTTGGAGGATGGCTTAATCTGAACGGCATCTTGTTGATTCAAAGAGATTGTCGTGTATTTGGCGAAAATGTGAACTGACTCACAATCTAGAATGTTTCTATCTAAAGAATAGTGAAAAATTTCTGATTTGACGCAATCGTGGTTGATTGGATGAGATGTATGTTTATAGTAATAAATAAATCATATAAATAACAATGAACTAGGTGTATTTGAGCTTTGAGCAAAAGATCGTGAAAAACGTATTTCGAAACAATGTAAAATTTACTGACACTGATTCAGGATTTTTTCCTCTTTTCAAGGCGACGCGATAGTAAACGAAAGATTAGTTGAGAGCGGCTTTCTTTTACAATGCGAAGCTAAGAGCCCCTTAATGCTGTACATTTTTTTGTAATCGCCGTTATTTTTGTCAAAGTGTTGTGTTAACCCCTCGCAGACCTGAATAAATTAAGGTATAAACCATGAAATACAAAGTATTAGCATTGCCCAAAAAGGCGGCCTTCGCCATTGTTGTTGGCCTGATGAGTGGTCTCAGCCAAGCGGCAAAATATGATCCGCAAAGTCACGATCTTTGGGCTCCGATAGAGGATGAGCTGAAAATCGATTCCACTTATGATGAAGGCGTCATGTCGTTTTTCGAATCGGCGCCTGAAACAGATCAGCAGACTCTCAAGCAAAATCATCAGCTTGTTTTGGAATTAATCAAACAAAAAAAACTCGATGAGGCGCAGACCAAGCTCAAAGGTCTGCTCCAGCAATTCCCGAATCAATCCGCGTATCATAACTTACAAGCACTGATAAAAACCCTTCAAAAAGATCAAAAAGCCGCAGTCACAAGCTTTCAAGAAGCTCTTAACTTAAATCCCCGCAATCTAAGCGCACTGCAAGGTCTAGCTTTGTTGGCGCTTGAAAATAATAATGAGTTAAAAGTGGCTCAAGAGTATATCGATACAGCGCTGGCAGCTCATCCGAAAGCGGCTGTTCCGTATATTTTGAAGGCGAACCTTGCTTATCGGCAGAATGATCTCGTCGAAGTTGAAAATATTTTATCGACCGCGCTGAAGCAGGTACAGGGCAATAAAGAGCAGGTGCTTTTGGTCGTCAATAATCTGATCAAGCTCTACGAGCTCAAGCAAGAGCCATTAAAGGTACTTGAGTTAATGCAAGGGATAGTCAATCGTTATCCGAACGAAAAATCTGTCCTCTCGATGCTGGCGAGGGCACAAATACTCAATAAAGATTTCGAAAGCGCCGCCCAAACTTTAAAGACAATAATTACGCAAGATCAAAAAGACGTTTTTCATCGGGTATTACTGGCGAGGCTTTTGATGGCGCGACCGGATGCTTCTGCGGACGTGTCAAGATTAGTCGAAGAAGCGACCGCTGTTAGCCCAGATGATCAGCAGGTCATGACACTAAAAACCGTTTATTTGATCAATGAGCAAAAATTAGATCAGGCGATGGAACAAGCCGCTCGTATCGAAAAACAGTATCCAGAATCGGCGGTTGGTTTTATCTTAAAAGCCGATATTTATCTGGCCCAAAAACAACTCGATAAGGCGTTGGAATATAATCGACGTGCTTATGAAATCAGGCCTAATGCGAGATTGTTGAACCAAATTGGTGGGTTACTCTCCGCACAAGGCAAGATCGACGAAGCCATTCGAGTGTTTAACAGTGAAATTGATAAAAATCCCAAAAATTTGGACGCGCACCTGCAAATCGCCAATCTTTATCTTAGTCAAAAAAACTTTGGCAAAGCTGAGAGCTACTATCGAACCATTCTCAACGAAAAGCCAGAGAATGTCGTGATTTTGAATAATCTGGCAATGATTTATTACGGCCAGAATAATTCGAAGGCTTTGGAATTAGCGGAAAAAGCCTATAGGTTGTCGCCTGATACTGCGGCTATTGCCGATACTTACGGTATTGTATTGTTGCAAAATGGACAAGCGAAAGACGCCTTGGCTAAATTGCAAAAAGCTGCCGACCTAGCACCTAATTCCCTGGATATCCAATTCCATCT
The DNA here is from genome assembly GCA_018830325.1 of Gammaproteobacteria bacterium. Taxonomy (GTDB): domain Bacteria; phylum Pseudomonadota; class Gammaproteobacteria; order Methylococcales; family Methylomonadaceae; genus Methylotuvimicrobium. The sequence continues at coordinate 54,287 of JAHJSQ010000060.1, read as the reverse complement.
CGCTAATGCACAACAAGCCAATGGTAATAAACAGGTTGCGATCGAAATTCTGCAAAAAATTGCGAATGCTCCCGCTCCGTTCGAAAACAAGCAAGCCGCTAGCGATTTGTTGAAAGCGTTAAGCGGCCGATAATGCTCTGCCGGATGCGTTTTGTAAGCCCGTCCGTAGCGTTTTGCCCCCTGTCTTTATTCTCTTTTGAACGTTTTTTAAACCGGTCTGAATTTGTATTTTAATTAGAATTTCCAAGCGTCCGGTGAGAAATCCGCAGAATGACGGTAAGTTTTTTTGTTGTAAAAGCTGACACTCTTGTCAGCGAATGCTTACAATCTTTTCGTTGAGGAGATTTTATAAATTCGTTCGTAACGTTTCGCCGTTCTGTGCTTGAAACAATTAAATCTAATAAATAATCTGTTCAAATTAGATTGTGAATTGGTCAAGGCATGCTTTTCAAGTTTCACAGTGAATTTTTCCGCAAACGAATTTGGCAATGATTGTAAGAATTTCTGACACTTTTGTCAGTTATGGCTTACAGGCTCTTCTTTTGAGTCGCGGTTTACAAATATTTGCGATTCCCTTTGAACATGCGTTTTCTAGTCGATGTCAGATTCCGAGTAAAAAGGATTGAATTATTAATTTAACCTCTTTTTATGTTACCGCCTTGTTTCACAAACGGTTTGGCAAGAATGCTATAATTTCGAGTAATGAAGCCAGGGAACAATTTGCCGGATGAAAGTTTCTGAAATTCTCCTCAAGCTACAAAAATGATGGGTGGTATTTATAGGCAATACGCGGAAGCCAGCTCGATACTTTCACAGTCTCTCCTGCGAGGGAATACATACCGTGTTTAAAATATACGCATATGGTTTCCCACGGATGATAGCTCATCGTTATACACAAGAGCCATCATAACCGCCGGGACGCGATTATCCAATACCAAGGACGGCAAGCTAAATCCATCCATGTAGCCTGGACTCCGGCAACCCCCTGCCGGAATGACGTGACTTACATAATGATGTGTATAACGATGAACGGATAACCGAAGTAACCAGTCTACTCATATTCCAATCATTAATCCTCGAAAGCTTTTCATCACGTTTCGTTAAACAACATGGCCGAACTTAATACCCAACAACTTGCGGCGGTGCGCACCGTCGATGTGCCTTTGCTTGTGCTGGCAGGTGCCGGCAGCGGCAAGACGCGCGTGATCACCGAGAAAATCGCTTATCTGGTCAAGCAAGGCACGCCGGCCCGGCATATCGCGGCCGTGACATTCACGAACAAGGCTGCGCGAGAGATGAAATCGCGCGTTTCGAAACTGCTGAACGACAAAGACATTCGCGGTTTGACCGTCTCGACTTTTCATTCGCTCGGTTTGAATATTCTCCGCAAGGAACACAAGACGCTCGGTTATAAAGCCGCGTTGACACTGTTTGATGAACAGGACAAGCAAACCCTTCTGAAAAACCTGGTCATGCACAACGGGAAGGAATGCGATATCGATAAGGCCGATCATTACGCTTGGCAAATCGGCCAATGGAAAAACGCCTTCGTGACGCCGGAACAGGCCTTGTCTCATGCCTCGCAAGAACAAGCGCCGGCCGCGCACTTATATACCGATTACACGCGCAGCTTGAAAGCCTACAATGCAGTCGATTTCGACGATTTGATTTTGATGCCGGTATTATTGTTTCAACAGCACCCGGAAGTTCTCGAAAAATGGCAGAACAAGATTCGTTATCTGCTGGTCGACGAATATCAGGACACCAACATCACGCAATATCAACTGGTCAAGCTGTTGGCCGGTAACCTCGGGCGTTTCACCGTGGTCGGCGACGACGATCAGTCGATTTATGCCTGGCGCGGCGCACAACCGGAAAATTTGGCGCAATTGCAAAAAGACTTCTCGCGCTTGAAGGTTATTAAGCTTGAGCAAAATTACCGCTCGGCCGGGCGGATTTTGAAAGTTGCGAACCAATTGATTGCAAACAATCCGCACTCGTTTGAAAAACGCTTGTGGAGCGATTTAGGCTTCGGCGACCCGCTGCGCGTGTTGAGTCATAAGGACGAAACCATCGAAGCGAAACAGATTGTTTCGGAAATCATTCATCACAAGTTTAAAACAGGCAGTAGCTACAAGGACTACGCGATTCTATACCGAGGCAATCATCAATCGCGACTGTTCGAGCGGGCGCTACGCGAAAACAACGTGCCGTATTTTATCAGCGGCAGCACGTCGTTTTTCGCATATACCGAAATCAAAGACATACTTAGTTATCTGCGCTTGTTCGTGAATCCGGACGATGATGCCGCGTTTTTGCGCATTATCAACACGCCGCGCCGTGAAATCGGTCCGACCACGCTGGAAAATCTCGGCGCCTATGCGAACGAGCGTCACGTCAGCTTGTTTAAGGCCAGCACCGAAATGGGCCTGATGCAGCGGCTGTCCGACAAGGCGCGACAGCGTTTACAAAAATTTACCGACTGGGTGAACGATACCGCCGATCGCATGGAGCGAGGCGATACTTTCGCAGTGATCGAGCAGATGATAAGCCAAATCGGCTACGAAGCCTGGCTGCGCGAAAACGCGAAAACGCCACAATCGGCCGAACGTAAGATGCAAAATGTTTACGAACTGATCGACTGGTTGAAGCGCATCGCCGACAAAGACCAGGGCAGCGAGAAATCATTGTCTGAAATCGTCTCGAAAATCATGTTGATGGATATACTCGAGCGCAATCAGGAAGAAGAGGCCGGCGACCAGGTCAGCCTAATGACGCTGCACGCGGCCAAGGGTCTCGAGTTTCCTCATGTGTTTTTGATCGGTATGGAAGAAAATTTGCTGCCGCATCAAAACAGCATCGAAACCGATAATATCGAGGAAGAACGCCGCCTCGCCTACGTCGGCATCACGCGTGCGCAGCGTTCGTTAACTTTTAGCTATTGCACGCACCGAAAGCGCTACGGGGAAATTTCCGAATGCGAACCGAGCCGATTTTTAAGCGAGTTGCCGGCCGATGATCTGGAATGGAGTAATAAAAAAAAGCTGGATCCGGCCGTCATCAAAGAGCGGGGGAAGGCAAATTTGGCTCATCTGAAAAATATTTTGACATGATCGGCGGGTGCCGAATTTAAGGTCAGGATAATGATAGGGAGCCGGGTATACAGTGTTTCAGTTCATGCAAAATCCGCTCGCCTTCTCGCCAAGCCGTGGTGGTAAATCCTTCATCGAACGAGGCCAAGTGATTCGATAACAACAAATTCGCCTACTCATAGCAGCGGCGTAAGAGAGGTACTCGACTTAAACCGACCGCAGATCGCAACGAATAGCTTTTGGCTCTTTGCTCCGAACTTAATGATAAGGATTGCCGATGGAGCACCGCAGCAAACGGGAAAGTCGTTAGGTTGAAAGTGAACCGATAAATACTCCGTCGTATCGGCTAATGATAAAAACTCTAATGGCAGTTGAGTAGATGCCACGTAACTGAAGATCGTGTTTACAATCTCTTAGCGGAAGATTGTTGACGATGGTATCGGACTGTCTTAGCGTACCCAGCAAAAGAATCTTGGCGGGATCGGTCGTCGGGCCCAGAATGAGATAAATTCGACGGTCGAAGAGTCGCACCAGTGTAAATCTTCCAGACAAATAATCAGGGGTTGTTGGAGGCTGATGGCATCCAAAGCATCAGCTAATTCTCTGATCAAGCTTTCAGCATCGATAGATACTCCTTGTTGTCGATTTTGCAGATTTTTCGACGATGATAGCGATGGAAAATAGGGTAGCCAGGAAGGAGCGTATAGCGCCAATGCTTCGTAAACCGAACTGTTTCTGTCTCTGCCGGTGTCAACAGGACGGCGCGCCCTTCCTGAAGTAAACGAGCATTGGCTTTATCCAAAACGAACGGTCCGAAACGTTTGCTAGGCAATGAGCGACGGGAGTAGTGGATTATTTACTGGCCGATGCCTGGTTTGGCAGCAAAGCGATGATTCGCCTGAGCCAAGAGGCGTCGTTAGTAGCCGTGCTACGCATGAAGAAGAGCAAGCTGAAGTACCGGCTCCGCGAGTATCGCGGGGAGACGGTGATCAACCGTGACTTGGATGTCCAGGCGCTGTATCAACACGTCGTTCGGAAACACTGGCAAGCCATTGCCGGACAGCCGTACCAGGCTAAAGTCGTGGATGTTGAAATCAACCTGGCCGAACAGGACAAGCAGCCCGAACAGTGGGCACCGGTTCGACTGTTGCTTGTACGCGGCACCGCCCGCACCGATAAAACGCAAGCCGGTAAAAAGGATTGGGCGGTGTTCCTCTGCACCGATACCGCCTTAACGGCGACACAGATACTCGAACTTTATGCGATGCGCTGGGCGATCGAAGTGTATTTCAAGGAAGCGAAGCAGCAGCTAGGCTTTTTGAAAGAGCAAAGCAATCACTATGCGGCTTACGTGGCTTCGATTCACTTAACGGCCATACGCTTTTGCCTGTTGGTGATTGCCAAACAGATGCACGGTGCTGCCAGCGTTGCCGGTATAAGGCAGCAGTTGCGAGCGAACAGCACCGACATCCATTATGCCGCCAAACTGTGGCAGGTATTTCGCGCCATTCAGCTATGCGCTGGATGAATTAACAGCGGTATTGGGTGATGCGGTCACCGCACTCGTGCTAGAAACGATAGATGCACACATACACTGCTGGTTTACGCAAGTCTTGCAACTTGACCCTAGAACACTAAGGCTTGAGGCCTTATAGATCAGTGGCATGGGGTTATTTATGACGTTAAAATGAACTCCGAAACCTTAGTAATTAAGTTCTCATTTGTCAAGGTAATTGTTTACCAAAAACTTGTGGTTTTCTTCACTGCGTGAAGTAAGCGTTTTCTCGTACTCTAATTTGAAAATACTTGGGTTGCAGCAGCTAGCTTTAGCAACTTTAGATCGTTAGTACAGGGATTCGATTGGTAAGGATTAAAACCAACAATTGGGAAATTACTATATGTATCAAAAGTTTTTCGGTTTAAAAAAATCTCCTTTTTCGCTAATTCCGGAACCGGAATATTTATATCTGAGCCAGCATCACAAAAAAGCGCTAAATACATTGAGGTATGGCGTTTTTCAACAAGCCGGATTTACGTTGTTGACCGGCGATATCGGCTGCGGAAAAACCACGTTGCTTCAAAAGCTGCTCAACGACATTAAATGCGATGTGGATCTAGGGTTGATTACGAATACGCATCCATCATTCGGGGAGTTGTTATCTTGGGTGTTACGAGCTTTTAACGTTGATAACACTGCAAATGATGAAGCCGAACGCTACCGGGTTTTTAAACGCTTTATGGATAAGCGGCAGCTCAGCAATCGACGAGTCTTATTGGTTATCGACGAAGCACAAAATATGGATATCCCGGCATTGGAATCGCTTAGACTGCTTTCTAATATCAATGACGACGGAAAATGCATGCTTCAAATTATTTTGGCAGGGCAGTCCGAGCTATTGGAAAAGATCAACGATCCGAAATTGATTCAATTCGCGCAGCGAATCTCCATAGAATCGCATATCAAGCCTTTAAGCTATCAAGAAACCAAAGACTATATTGGCCATCGGTTGAGCGTGGCGGGTGGAAGGTCTGATATTTTCAGCCGCAAAGCCGTTTTAGCCGTGTTTGAACACAGCGGGGGCGTCCCTAGAGTCATCAACAATATCTGCGATTTGGCCATGGTATTTGCCTTCGCCAACGATTCCGGCGTCGAATACGAAACCGTTATGGAAGTCGTAAATGAAAGGCGAACCGGCGGTATTCGGAAATCTACCTCTAATCAAACATCGCATTCGAAACTCGATATTACTGAAATGTTGGGGTTTAGGTCTAACGGTTCCAGTTCTGTGAATACTAAATCGAGAACGCTCATTACTCACTGAGCGTAAAAATCAGTCCCCCTCTTTGAAAAAGACGACTGCATGGATGCGGAGGGTAGGGCTCCAACAGTAGGCGCTTTAGGCGACAACTAGTCTGACACAGGGCACAGAAAAATGCTCCTCGGCAATTGCTCCCGCATTGCCCTAATACACACCATTCATGGCGTAATGAATTTTCAGCATTCATTACATCCCTGTAATTCAGCAGTTGCCGAGTAGCTGGGAAGATTATTTAAATAAATCCCTCTCAATCTCCCTTTTCAAAGGTAGGCAAAGTTCCAACTTGCTTTAGATGGAGGGGGCTGAATTATTACCGCTGAGCGGGTTTGCTTATGATTGCGAACTTTTTCTTGAAATTATCATGCCGAGCCTATTGCCGTGTAAGACTTGATTCGCAGTATCACGCTTTTCATCGTGGTGAGGTTTTTGCCGAAAGGCACCATGATGACGAATAATTTTCTAATAAAGAGGTAAAATGATTTAACTTCATTTATAATCAGCGTCTGTCAGTTTACTATACGATTTTTCGATATTGCACGTCTTTCCGATTAATCGGCAGGTTTTATCAAGCGCCCGTAGCTCAGCTGGATAGAGCGCGGCCCTCCGGAGGTAACGGTCATCCGGTTTTTGGGCTTGAGGGTCACGGTCATTTTAGAATGACCCCAAAGACTGTAAAATTTTATCGCAATTCACTTTGCGCCCGTAGCTCAGCTGGATAGAGCGCGGCCCTCCGGAGGCCGAGGCCAGAGGTTCGAATCCTCTCGGGCGCGCCATTTTGACATCTACCCCAAAACGGCCATTTTTGCTCTGTGCCCTGTATGTGCCCTATCTGTGCCATGCCCTTTAAAATCGATTGAGGTCAATTAAAGATTTCGACCTTTACCCCCCCCCGATTGCGCATTTCGCCCATTTCAAAATAAATCAGCACGGTTTTGAATTCTATTTTTTGAATGGATATTGAGCTATTCCTTGATGTATCAGCGACAATATTTAATTCACTGCCGAAATTTGAAGCGCAAAAAGTATAAACCTGAAAAGAGCAGTTGGCATGTGTTGTAGACCCTTCGTGCTGAGCTAAGTCGAAGTATGAAGAGTCTACAACACTTTCACCGGCCTGGTGAAGCCTCAAACTACCCTTCACCCTTCGACAGGACCCGGCACGAACAGATTCCAAGCGCTTTAATTGATTTTTAGGATCATACGGACTGCTACCGGCATTGCACGATAGCTAGTTGATTCCAGTCGGTCGTATAGTGCCTCGATAAGTGTTCTACATGAAACTTCCAGTCTTTGCGGATGCCGGTCGAAGCAATGGCAATGGCTTTCGGGAAACGCTGATTAATCGTGTCGACCGCTGTCATTAGCTGTCTGGCACAGTTGGATTCAGCGGCAGTAAATAGATCCAATTGAGCGGGATGTTTTACGGATTCGATACGGTCCAATTGCACTCCGCATTTTTGATAACGGTAACCGGGCCTGAAGACTTCCCCCAGCAATTTTTTCGCTGTGCCGATTAATACGCGCGTGTCTTGAGTTGCAAAGTCCAAGGTTAGCGTGACGGCGCGGTGATATTGCGGTTCTTGGGAATTATGCGGGTTGGTTCGGAGAAAAACGGTTAGTGCTCCGGCGGCCGAGTTTTGTTGCCTTAGTTTTTCGGCTGCGCGGCTGCAAAACTCCGCCAGCGCACTGGTCAATTCGTCGAATTGCGTGACTTTTTTTCTGAAACTTCGCGAGCACACGATCTGTTGTTTGGCAGGCGTGATCTCTTCCAGCGACAAACAACCGGTACCGTTAAGCTCTAACACGGTCCGGGCGATGACAATATTGAATCGGGCCTGCATGCGGTCGGGGTTTTGCGCGGCCAAATCATACGCCATATGAATGCCGAGTCGTTTAAGGCGTTGTGCGGTTTTGATACCGATCCCCCAGACTTCGTCGACAGGCACGACACGCATCAGCTTTTCTCTGCGTACAGGGCAGGAAAGGTCGAGTACGCCGCCGGTTCCTGGCCATTTTTTGGCTGCGAAATTGGCCAGTTTCGCTAGGGTTTTGGTTGGTCCGATGCCGACACAGACAGGAATCCCGGCATCACGCAAGATCGTTTCCTTGATCGTCCGGGCATAGGCGATAGGGTCCCGGTCGCACGCGCCGGTTAGATCCAGAAAAGCCTCGTCGATCGAATAGACTTCGGTGTGTGGCGCAAAACTTTCCAGCAATTGCATCACGCGCGTCGACATATCGGCATAGAGTGCATAATTAGACGAGAACAGCTGGATCCGGTGGCGCTTGATCAAGTTTTCGACCTGATAGACTGGTGTTCCCATCTTGATTCCGAGGGCCTTGACTTCCGCGCTACGTGCGACGATGCAGCCGTCGTTATTGCTCAATACCGCGACCGGTTTTTGCCAAAGGTCGGGCCGGAATACTCGCTCGCAGCTCACATAGAAATTATTGCAATCGACTAGAGCGATGCGGGTTTGCGAAGACATTAGACGGCATGGATGACATTGGTGACGACGCCCCAGATGACCAATTCGCTATTTTCGCGGATATGGATATCGGGGTAGACCGGATTTTCTGCGGCAAGCACGATTTCGCCGCCGAGTTTTTTCAGTCGTTTGACGGTTAGTTCGCCGTTCAATGCGCAAATCACGATTTTACCGAGCACCGGTTTCAGCGAGCGGTCGACGATCAGAATGTCGTTCGGATGAATGCCGGCACCGAGCATCGATTCGCCTTCGGCGCGCACGAAGAAGGTCGCGGCCGGTTTCTTGATGAGCAAGTCGTTCAGATCGAGCGTTTTTTCGATGTAGTCGTCGGCAGGCGACGGAAAGCCGGCCGCGACTTTGCCGATGAATAAAGGAATTTTGACGGCGTTGAGGCGCGGGGCCGGAACCAAGACATCGGCGGAACAGGACTTAACGGTTTCAAATTGGCGTTTGCGTATTGCCAGCATGGTTGTTACCTCGGGAATCAGGCTTTCGGGTACGCGAATCGCGCGGGTCGTTTCGCCATAGGCGGAAGAGCCTTTCTTTCGCCCGGCGCCGGCTCGAAAGCCGCCCCGTTTGGAAGGAGAGTCGTCTGGCATCGGAGGGTTTTCGGTCAACAAATGAAAAGTGTACAGCATTCAATTAGCAAAAAGCAATGCGCTAATATTTTATAATTTGAAGGTTTTTTAAAAGGCTTTGGCGCTTATGAAGTGAAGTATTGGTAGAGCAATCATGGCTAAATGAATATTGTCGCCTGTGAGAAACAATAATATTCAGAAATAAACGCAGATCATTCCTGGAGGGGCGTCAAGAGTAAAACACGAAGGTGTAAACCTTTCGTACTTCAAGTTTCGGTAGTGCCGAAATTTTATCTACGATGGCTATATATTGAATTATTGATACTGTCGCCAATCCAAGCCAAAAAGACCGAAGAGGGTTAATTGCTGCGAGGAAAGGTTTTATGAAACGATTGATACGACCGCTAGCTGTTTTCATGTTGATGCTGCTGTTGCAAGGCTGCGCCGTTTATACTTCGCCTTATAGTCGTTCCGTGGCTTACTATGGATATGGTCCCTCTTACGGGTTCAGTTATAGTTACAGGCCTTATTATCGGCCTTATCGCTATAGATACCCGCCTTACTATAGGCCCTATGGCTATCAGGGGCGTAAATTTTACGGAAATTTCGGTTGGCGTAGCGGTTATGACGGGAGAAGTTATCTGCGTAGTCGGGGCGGTTTTTCAGGGAAGGGCCGACAAGGTTCGCTAGGCGGTCGCCGCAGCATTAGGAGTGGTCGAGGTCGGCGCTAATAGCGCATAGTTCTAAGACTTTATTTATCACGAAATCCTAAGTTGTTGGGAATGTCGGTAACTCATTTTTGCCCTAATCCTAAAAAAGCAGTTGACATGTGTTGTAGACCGTTCATGCTGAGCTAAGTCGAAGCATGAAGGGTCTACAATACTTTCATCGTCTTGGTGAAGCCTCAAACTACCGATCACCCTTCGACGGGGCTCTCCTGAGCGCAGCCGAAGGGCTCAGGGCGGAGGCTCTCAACTGCTCTTTTTAGGCTAATAGGGTAGTCTGGTTATCTATTGATTTTGCTTTTGATGAACGAGATGAGCGGTTTTACGCCATTTTCGATGAAAAAACAGACGGTTTGCTTTGCCGCATGAAAAATCACGGCGCTCATCGAAGTCTGTTCATCGAGAGACAGCTTCTTGGCCGACGCTTTTCTGATGTTGTGATAGTGAACCGCCAAGCCATCGACAAAGACGTAGCGATACGCCCACATTTCGGCAATCGATGTAAACCACATGAATGCGAACGATACGGCCATGCCCATGCCGGCGATAATCACGAGCCACGCAAACATAGGGTGCAGCTTAGTGAGCCACCATGACATGATATCCGCTATCAAGAATACGTAAGGCATACCGATTGCGGTACTTTTGATCATGACAGATGCGGTTTCAGAAAAACTAAAAATCAAACCGACGAACATGAAAATAAAAGCAATACCGAATAAATGGATATGCGATATGCGAATCAACGAGGCGAAGGTGGCGCCTTCGTCTTGTTCGGTCACGGCTTTCAGTTGAGAAAAGTCATTGTAATTAGGGATTCCCGACGCATCGGCGTTGTGACACATCACACATTTGGTTTCGATGATATTTTTGGAGCCGCTGGATGCGTATTCCGATTGTTCAGCACCGTCTCGAGTCCATTGAATCAGTGTGAAGCGCTCTTGCTCGGTCGCATAAGGTTTCATCGAGCCGTTTAACTTGGTTTCCAGTAGGGTGCCCGAGCGGTTGCCATAATAACTGTAGACGATGTCGTCGATCGATAGTCCGAACTTGCCGTCGGCCATGCCGTGCGTAAAAAGAATCTGTATCAACGCAAACAAATAACCGACAGCAACGGTGCCTAAATAGCCGGTAAACAAGACTTTGATCGGAAGGTCGAGCTCTTTGAGATGGGATTTAAAAGGATGCATAGCGTGTTTCCATGGAAAATAAAAATCGAATTCGTAAAAAGGAAGGAATTGACATAATAGACGCAAATAGCGGTCCATGTCGGGGCTTGAAAGCATTCGCGTACACACCGCCTGCCTTTTTCAGGCTTGGCAGCGCCGTAATCCATGTAAAATGGGGTAAATACATGGCCTACGACATTTTCGAACAATCGTCCTCTCTTGCGATCGCGGGCTTTGATAATCATTATGTAAGTATTCAGTCCCCTCTTTCAAAAAAGAGGGGATAGGGGAGATTTTTTAAAAATAAATCCCGCTATTTTAAAGAGGGAGGCCGGCAAAATTAAGCCTGAATTTCCTTTTTTGGCAACGGAGTCTGATACTTACATTATTATTGCATTGTAAACAGACGCGCAATCTCTAAGCGTAATGGACTAAAACGGTGCAAATGTCAGTCCGCTGCTCTTCTAATGACGACAGGTCTTGAAAAAAAGGTATAGAAAAAAGATTGCTGCAGTTTGGAAATTGCCCAAAGGGACATTAATAATGCCGAAATCGCGGTGCCGGCAATCGCCAGGTCGGCATATTCGTATCCGGACGGCAGAAACGCTTCCGCGACCGCGCCGCACAGAACCATCACAAGCAACGGCAGCATATACAGCAATAACGAGGCCTTGATTAAAATCCCTTCGCTGATTCCGATAACGACTTCGTCTCCGGTTTTTATCTCGATGTCGCAATCGACGGCGATCGAGCGCTTCTTGATAAACTTATCGAGCACCGAAGTGGAGCAGGAGCTTTTTTGCAGACAACCGCCGCAGCCCTGCTTCGGCTTGCTTTCAACCCAAACTTGGTTATGCTCGATTTTTGCCACGATTGCATTTTCTTCGATCATGATGGTTCCTCGCCACTTTGAATCAATCGATAATTTCGGCAGTATACCGCGAAATCTTAATGCTATCCGACCAATAATGTGGGGGAAGCCCGGCTTTTTGTTTGAGATGCTGTAAGAACTGCCGAGGATCGGGCAAGGAGTCCCATACTGAAGGTAAAAACGTACCTCGTTTGAAGCCTTCTTCCAAAATCAAGCCGTCGATACCAGGGCGCAATTGATCGATGAGGTCTTGCTCCGAAGTCAATGCAATTGGTTCGGCGGGACTCAGTATCGAAATATGAATGTCCAATTCATCGAGCTCGTCGGCTTCGAGCGGTGGGAACCGGCAATCCTTGAATGCTGCGGAGAAAGCATTCTCGGCGACATCTTCGGCCATGGGTCTAACCGCTTCGAGCATGCCGATGCAGCCGCGCAGTTGTCCTTGTTTTTGTAAGGTCACGAATGTTGCGCGCGACACAGTCAATTCGGGTGGATAATCGCTTAGATCGATCTTGAGCGCTTTGCCTGTGTTTAAACCATGAGCAATGGACGGCTTGGCTAAATCCAGAAGGCGCTTTCGGTTTTGTTCATTCAACGACATAGGCGCCATACCCCACGACTCGGTCTTTATCGCCTGCGGTATCGCCGGAATTTCTGAGATCAACGGTTTTGATACGCATCGATTTTTGCCGCAACAATTTCAATAATCCGGATACCGGCACTTTGCCGCAGGCATCCTCGGACGATAGCTTTTCGTATTGCATTTGCTCGATCAAGGTACTGGTTTGTTGATCGAGTTTTTTCGCAGTTAAATAATCGTGATAATGGCTCAGGTCGGAGCTGATGACGATCAAGGTTTCGGGACCGCCCCAAACCAAATCGAGAGCACGGCTGACTTGATCGGCCGAAGCATCTCCGGCGACAATCGGGACTAATTTGAAATTGGCCAGTGTTTCCTGCAAGAAAGGCAAATGCACTTCCAAGCTGTGCTCATGAGTATGTGCTTGTTCGATATATTCGACAAACGGTAGCTTCATCAATGCTTCAACCGCAGTCCGGTCGATAGCCACATTGCCCAATGGCGTTGTGTAGTAGTCAGTGCGGGTAACGGCCAAACCGCGAAAAGCCACTCGGTGCGAAGGGCCGATCAGCACGACGCGGGTGATGTTATCGCGGGCTTGTTTTAGTCTCGCATAGGCGCTGGCAGCAACCGGCCCTGAATAAATGTAACCGGCGTGGGGGGCGATAATCGCCTTCGGAACTTTCGCCTCGGTTTCGGCATCATTAATATAATGATCCACCATTGTTCGCAACTCAATCGGATCGTCAGGATAAAACAAGCCTGCGACTGCGGGTCTTCTGTTCATAGACAATATCCTGTATAAGAAGTGGGATGGAGAGAATTTTATAACAGAAAGCTTACAATCCACTGACCCGTTAAAACATTTATTGGTTCCGGGAGAGCGCTAATGCCTAACTTGATTACCCCAGACACCGTTACGACACGCTATTGGCATGCTTTAGAGGATGGGCGCGTACAATGCGATCTTTGTCCTAGATTTTGCAAATTGCATGAGGGTCAGCGAGGATTGTGTTTCGTCAGGCAAAACCAAAACGATCAAGTCGTCATGACCAGTTACGGCCGGTCTAGCGGCTTTGCGATCGATCCGATCGAAAAGAAACCGTTAAACCATTTTTTACCGGGCACGCCCATTTTATCCTTCGGCACGGCCGGTTGCAATCTAGCGTGTAAATTCTGTCAAAACTGGGATATTAGTAAATCGCGCGAGATGGATGCGCTGATGAGCTTGGCATCGCCTGAGGCGATTGCCAGAGCGGCACGGGAAAACGGCTGCGATAGCGTCGCATATACTTACAACGATCCGGTTATCTTTCATGAATATGCCATCGATACCGCAATCGCTTGCCGAGAACTCGGAATAAAATCGGTCGCGGTGACGGCCGGTTATGTCTGTCCTGAGCCTAGGGCCGAATTTTATCGCTATATAGATGCCGCCAATGTCGATCTCAAGGCCTTTACCGAAAACTTTTATCATAAAATTACCGGTAGTCATTTGGATGCCGTGCTCGATACGTTGCTTTATCTTAAGCATGAGACTTCAGTTTGGTTTGAATTGACAACCTTGGTCATTCCCGGCGAGAACGATTCGGAAAACGAATTCGAGGCGATGACACAATGGGTCGTCGAAAATTTAGGCCCCGATGTGCCGATGCATTTCACGGCGTTTCATCCCGATTGGAAAATGATGGATAAGCCGCATACGCCGGTTTCTTCTCTATTGCTCGCGCGAGACATCGCCATCAAAAACGGCGTCCGCTACGCCTATGTCGGTAATGTGCATCGAAAAGAAGCGGACAGCACTTACTGTCATCACTGCGGAAAACTCTTGATCGGTCGCGATTGGTATCAATTATCCGACTGGAATCTCGACGAAAAAGGGTGTTGTAAATTTTGTGGAACGCGTTGCGCCGGCGTTTTCAATGAAAAGCCTGGGAATTGGGGAGCGCAGCGAAGAGCGGTAATTATCAATTAACCTAACGTTCATGAAAGCCTGGTAATCGTCCAAGTAAATGAAAGAGCTAAGCGTTGGTCAGGGTGCGGTTAATCGCCACGGCGCCGAATTCTTGTTGGCTAAAGGGATAGCTGCCGAATTTAAGATTAAGCGTAAACGAAACATGTGGTTTCTTCGTTTTCAGTTTGCCCTGCAAATGAGGCTCATTCCAAAGAAGTTGTGTTATCGTCTAAATAGCTTTGGATAGCGTCGCGCACCTCGTCGGGAAGGTGGCGGATTTCGAGCAATTCTTTAAGCTGACTCTCGATGTGCTTCTGTACCGCCTGATTGTTCTCGCTAAGATTCAGTAACACTTGTAATGAACTGAATGCACTGGACCGCACAGCTGCATCGCTGTCCGATAACGCACTGATTAAACTATCGAGAATATTCTTTTCCGCAGATTCGAAAAAACCGAGACTTTCCGCCGCTGCCGAACGCACTTCGGCGGACGCATCATTTCTCAATGCGTCCAAAAGGTGATCTCCGGCTTTTCTTGTCGGGTAGGCTGAAAGCTGCTCGGCTCCGATAACGCGCTGTCTTGGGTCTTTATCTTTCAACAAATCGCCGGCCAGAGTAACTTGCTCATCCTCGACGAGCCGCTCTTCTTCGATTTGTTCCGGAGTCGGTATGACTTGTCCACTGGATGTTGCGGCTAAAACGCGTAAGTCCGGAATTTGTGTCCGCGTTGGCTTGATGTCTGCTTTACTTGACTTCTGGCTGCAGAAGCTGCCTGGTTTTGAAGGGAGCAGAAGCGGTAAAACCGCAAGTATTGTATAAGGCACTATCAAAACACACAGCAGCAAAATTTTATTCATCGGAAAAAATTGCATTTAGAATTACACGATAAATGAGGTCCTGGAGCAATGAGCTTTATTGAGGATTCGGCAATTCGCTTGACAGGATGCCGTGACAACTACTTTCCCTGTAGCCGGCACCTGCCAATCGAGCAATCGAACCCTCCAAAATAGGGAAGTTATTTACAACCAAATCCTTAAAGCAAGAGAGCTATCCCTGCTCTCTGTGTTCCACGAGGTTTTTATCAAGGTGCCTGCAAAGTTCCGTTATCGAGCGTTACGGCATTGGTTGAATTAGGGCAAGCCGGCTGCGACCAAGCATCCCAGTAACCGCCGCTGCCGGTCAAAATCATCTCGTCACCGACGGATGCACCTGCAAGAGGCGTTTGAACATCTCCGTCGGCATTAAGGTTAACAGTGCTTATCCCAGTGCCGCCCGGATGCATGTTAAGCGCTGTTCTTACTCGCCATGCATAGGCATGGTCACGGCATGAAGTATCCCCGGAAACACCGATCGCGCCGATTTTTTTGCCCCCTGAGTACAAAGCCAAACCGCCGCCAAATACGTTGACACCACCAATCCGTCGATTATTCAAAGGGTCGCGATTCGTACCGTAAGCATTAGGGCTTCCCGCATAAGCTCGCGTGGAATCAACCGGATTACTATG
The DNA here is from genome assembly GCA_018830325.1 of Gammaproteobacteria bacterium. Taxonomy (GTDB): domain Bacteria; phylum Pseudomonadota; class Gammaproteobacteria; order Methylococcales; family Methylomonadaceae; genus Methylotuvimicrobium. The sequence continues at coordinate 38,506 of JAHJSQ010000060.1, read as the reverse complement.
TTGGAGTCCGTATAAGCTTCCTCCCGGCTGCACCGCGCTATATAAATTGGCTGTCGATATGGCATAGCCATCCAAGCTGAACGCATTAGCTGTATTGGCTTTTTGAGCCGAAATCACCCGGCTACCCAACCATTGAGAGTTTCCCGCACCCGCACCGGTCGTACCGCTAGTCGCCACATGGCAAACCTTTCCTGTTTCATCCACCATCGTAACCCACATCGGCAAACCATAGCCGCCAGTGTCAGTTCCTGCAGATTCAGCTGCGACTATTGCATTTTCCAATGCTTGCCGTGGAACGTCGTTACACGCCGCCATTAAGGGGTGACTGCCGAATAGTAAAACTGTCGAACTTAAAGTCAAATAAACTGTTGTTATTGTTTTCATCGTTATTTCACCTATACTCGTTTTCACAATAAAAAAACCTGTTCAAATATTGACAGGATGTCATTCGGCAATTACCAAAATAAATAAACAAGATAGAGAGGTTATTACTGTGAAAGTTCGCAGTTTTGCATTCCTTATCTAATTTTTCGATATGCAAAACGCGGCTGGCGTTACCGCCATAAAACACAAATCGCACCCTTAAAAATGATTAAGCTTTTTTTGCTTAGCGCAGCGATTGAAAATGCAGAACAAACCCTTCCAAGCAGACTTCATGCCCCATCTGCTGCCGGCATCTCCGATAAAATACACTCTTCATGTTAACAAGGGCGGTTTTAAACTCATTAATGTTCAAAATTGCGCAGCATCAAAACGAAGCGAAAAACGGACATACCGTTATTATTTTTAATAACTACCTTTTTTTAATTAAGCTTAACTCAAACAAAACGTTGCCGAGCTAGTTAATATTGCATTCACGAACAGTCAAGTAATCGCAACTAACACAAACCAAACCATCTAATCCGTAGATACAGCTGTTATGTTTACGCTAGTCAATTCGTTTTACTTTCAAACGCATGACTAAAACAACGAAGAAGGAAGTATTGACTCTAAGGGAACACAGGTCGATTATAATCGACTTATCTAAAATAGCTATAAATAAGTACTTTATAAACATTGTCTTAACTAAAAAACAATAAATGCTCGATGATTCCTTCTTAACATAAGAAATCAAAAAATCTGCCAAGCCTTAATTTGCTTTCAGTCTATGTAAACATCCCGATATCTGCGCCCCTAAATTTTTCATGAGAATAACCGACACCCTAAATCAAGCCATAAGCGCGATTAAAACACAGCCGCTTCGAGTTTCTTTGATTATTCTCGCGATGAGCATCGGTGTGGCGTCGGTCACGGTATTGGTTGCATTGGGCGAAAGTGCTCGCAATTACATAGTCCAAGAATTCGAAACGCTCGGTACGCATTTGGTGATCATTCTACCGGGCAGAACGGAAACCGTCGGCGGGCACCCGCCGATCATGGGTGAAACGCCGCGCGATTTAACGCTCGACGATGCCGAGGCCTTGTTCAGAAGTCATTATATCGCCGCGGTAGCGCCGATTTCGGTCGGCTCGGCGCCGGTTTCGGTGCGCGGCCAAGCGCTCGAGCGCGAGGCGAATATTTTGGGCTCGACTCATGCGCTGCAGCGCGTGCGCCGATTGACTATGGCTCAGGGCCGTTTCTTACCGGATACGGATGTCAATCGTGCGCAACAAGTCTGCGTCATCGGCCAAACGATCCGCGAGGAATTATTTCCAAAGAGACCGGCCATCGGGCAATGGCTGCGTATTCATGACCGGCGTTTTCGAGTCGTCGGCGTGCTGTCGACCGAAGGCCAGTCGATTGGCGTCGGTTTCGATGAAATCGTGATCGTTCCGGTTGCCTCGGCGCAAGCACTATTCGATACGGAAGGGCTGTTCCGAGTGTTGGTCGAAGCCAAATCGAAACCGGCGATGTATAAAGCAGTCGATGATATACGCGAGATCATCAAGGCCCGTCATGAAGGTGAAGACGATGTGACGATCATTACGCAAGATAGCGTAGTGCAAACCTTCGACAAAATATTGACCGCGTTGACCTTGACTGTAGCCGGCATTGCCGGGATAAGCCTTGCGGTAGCGGGCGTGCTGGTTATGAATGTCATGCTAGTCAGCGTGACGCAGCGAACCTCGGAAATAGGCTTGTTGCGGGCATTAGGCGCCACTAAGAGCCAATTGCAGCGTTTGTTTTTGACCGAGGCGGCGCTGTTATCGTTGGCCGGGGCGGTTTTAGGACTCGCCGCCGGTCAGTCGATTCTGTTCGTGTTGCAAATGCTTTATCCGGCGTTTCCGTTCATTCTTCCGAATTGGGCGCTTGCCGCCGCGCTAGCCGTATCGTTGGCGACAGGCTTGATTTTCGGAGTGTTGCCGGCACGCAAGGCGGCGAAGATGGACCCGATCTCCGCGCTTTCGAAAAGGTAAGCAGACGATGACTATTTTCGATTTGGCCGGATTGTCGCTACGGACCGTACTGAATCAAAAGCTGCGTTCTTCGTTGACCGCGCTGGGCTTGATTATCGGCATTGCCGCCGTCGTGATTCTGACATCGATCGGACAAGGCATTCATCGTTTCGTGTTGGACGAATTTACGCAATTCGGAACGAATCTGCTCGCGATTACCCCAGGCAAAACCACGACCTTCGGCATATCGGGAGCCACCATCAGCACGGTGAGGCCCTTGACGATCGATGATGCCGAGAGTGTCGGCAGGCTCCCGAATGTCATCGCCGCAATGCCGATGGTGCAAGGCAATGCGCGCGTGGAAACGATAGGCCGCCACCGGCGCGCCAATGTTTTCGGCGTGGGTTCGGCATTACCGGAAATTTGGAAAATCAATATCGCCATCGGTCGTTTTCTGCCGGAGGATGATCAGAGCGCTTCTCGAGCATTCGCCGTTTTGGGTAGTAAATTGGCTAGCGAACTATTTGGTCGTACTAATCCGCTGGGCGAGCGTATTCGCATCGGCGGAGACCGTTACCGAGTTATCGGCGTGATGGAATCGAAAGGCCAAATGCTCGGCTTCGATCTGGACGATACGGTCTATATACCGGCGGATAAAGCCTTAGAATTATTCAACCGGCAAAGCCTGATGGAGATCGATGTCATTTACAATCCCGACATTTCGGTCGAAATAGTCGAACAAGTTATCAAGGATTTATTGATTCGGCGCCACGGTTTCGAGGATTTTACGATCATCACGCAGAATAAAATGCTCGAAACACTGGATTCGGTGCTATCGATTCTAACACTGGGGATCGGTGCGTTGGGCGGAATATCGCTATTGGTCGGTTCGGTCGGCATTTTGACGATCATGACGATCGCCGTTTCCGAACGTATCTCCGAAATCGGCCTGTTGCGTGCGCTCGGCGCCGAGCGCCGCGTGGTTTTTCAGTTGTTTTTAGCCGAAGCCTTGGCGCTCAGTCTTGCCGGCGGAATGGTCGGTATTGCCGTCGGCATGCTTACCGTGCAATTGATCGTCGAGTTCATTCCGGCCTTACCTGTGCAGTTGGCTTGGGGCTACCTGGCCGCTGCCTTTGTGTTGTCGCTGGCGATCGGCATGGCCGCCGGCGTAATGCCGGCGGTCAAAGCCGCCCGGTTGAATCCGCTGGAAGCCTTGCGGACTGAATAACCGGAACTGAGGGGAGCATCTAACGAGTGCAGAGCGTAGGTACGAAGACAAATCGGGAAGCTATTTGTCACGAAACCTTAAGTATCGGTCGAGAAACGGTAATACCTCGTTTTCATAGTGCTTGGCGTTGAATGCCAACAAGTCGGTATGGACCGCGCCTTTGAAAACGACCCATTGTTTAGGCGTATCCGCAGTATCGAACAACTGCCGTGCTTGGGCGATCGGCGTATGCTGGTCGATTTCGCCGTTTGCTATTAATACCGGCGCTTCGATTTTTGCCATGAAATCGATCGGGCGTAGTTCCGATGATGAAACGCCAAGTCGGGGCTTCAATTGCCACAGCAATAACGGTGTTAATAGTGTGCTCAACGGACCCGTAAGCATTGCAAGCCGGTTTTTGGCCGCATCCTCAATCGTCGTGTATACCGACTCCAAAACCAGCGCGTCGATAGGTAAAGGCGAAGCCATTAGCGCCGCCGCACCGCCCAAGGAACTCGCGACAATACCGATTCGATGTCGTGGATTCAGCTTCCGGGCGTAGGCAACAGCAGCACTGACATCGTGGCGTTCAATATAGCCGAATGTAATATGCCGTCCCGTACTTTCTCCATGCGCTTGTAAATCGATCAAAACTACAGCGTATCCCGCCCGGTGAAAAAGCCTGGCGCGGCCGAGCATTGCTCTTCGGTCCGAGCGGACCGGATGCAATAAAATAACCGTTGCTTCGGCCCTGTCCGCAGGTACATACCAAACAGCTATTTCGGCACCGGACTCGCTGTTTAACCTCGCATCGTAAACCGGAAAATCCAAATTCGGTTTGTCTACGTTACGATGGGCCGGTGCGATCAAAATACTGCCGGCTTGCCATGCCGCAACCGTGACGAAGACTAACCCCAAAAGCAAGGCCGATGCACGCGTTTGCCAATAATTGAGTCGGCTCATTAAAAATCACCTGAATAAAGGGGGCAAGCCTTAGGTGCAGCCAGCAAGGCTAAGAATCAAGGAGGGTGAAAGTACCTCTCTACCATCAGCTGCCCAATACGGACGGTAAGCATATCCCTGCTTGGCGAGGTAACCCCCGGTAAATGTCAACGTAGTTGACATTTACCGTTAGCGTATTGCGTCAATAATTTATCCAGATGATTGGCAAAGTTTTTTCGGTCGTTTTGATTGAGAGCTGCGGGGCCTTCGGTTTGAATGCCGCTGGATCGCAATGTATCCATGAAATCCCTCATATTCAGCAGCGATCGAATATTTTCGCTGGTATATAATTCTCCGCGCGGATTCAATGCTTTAGCGCCTTTTTCGATCGCTTCCGCTGCCAACGGAATATCGCCGGTAATGACAAGGTCGCCCGGAGCGAGTTTTTTGACGATTTCATTGTCGGCCACATCGAAACCCTTCGGCACTCGAAGGAAAGCGATAAAACGCGAAGGTGGCACATTCACTGAATGATTGGCGACCAGCGTCAATTGCGTCTTGGTGCGCTCGGCCGCCTTGAACAAAATCTCCTTGATCACTACCGGACACGCATCGGCATCCACCCATATTTTCATATTGTATCTCTATTAATTGAGTCGATTTTATCGAGGTTTCTTCGTAAACCTCAAGGAGACTAACATTTTATCCGCCAAAACATGTTCGATTTCCCCTCTTTATAAAAAGAGGTTATTTGCCGAAGCTTGGGACCTGTTTAATGTAGCGTCTCATTTTTGAGTCTATAATAAAAGCTAATGCATTTTTGCGGTAATTAAAAAAATGGTTGAGTCGATTGCCGCCGCTTATTCAAGCCAAATCAGCGGAGAAAGCCAGTGACAGAACTAGACGAGTTAACTAGCAAGCAACAAGATTTTGAAACGAACCTAGCCAAAACATCGACTTTGAATTTTACAGCATTAGCCCTTGCCATCATTGCATTATTAATTGCAGCGGGCTTTGCTTTCATTAGTAACAACCGGAATACCGATCTTCGCGCGGAAATTTCGCGGCTAAGCGCGCAACAAGCTCAGGTTGGGCGTCTCGATAGCCGGCACGGGTATGACGAATTGGCAGCTAAAATCGAAAGTTTGAGCCGACATGTTTCGGAACTGGCCTCTGGAAAAACGACGGCACTCGACACGGCTGAACAAAAGCCGATTTCCGCCGATAAATCAAACGATTTACTCGAACAACAAAAAAACTTGCTTGATAGACTGAATCGTTTGGAAAACAAAGTTCAGCAATTATCAATTGAACGGGCAGCAGAGCCTAAACGCGCGGCCCAGCCACGCAGTCATGCGGCAGAAGCTCAGGATTACTCGATTAATATTGGCGCCTTTCAAAAAGCGGCTACCGCTGAAAAGAAAGCGGGACGTTTGAGAAAAGAAGGTATTACCGTTGACATTAATGAGGTAGTAGTCGACGGCAAAACCTGGTATCGATTGACCATACCCGGCTTTAGCAGCATGCAGGAAGCCCAACGTTTTTCAGAAACCTTAAAGAAGCAATTCGGTATCAAATCGGTTTGGATCGGCGTCGATCAAGCCTGGGGTCGAGGCTGATGAAACATAGCCGATTATTGTTGATGACTCACTCGGAAAACCCGCGAAGCGATACATAAATTCAAGCAAGCTAAAACCCTCACTCAAAGCTCCATGCCATCCGAACATTTCGACCCGATAACAACCGATTGCCGCCAAGGTATCAACTTAATCGAAGCCAGCGCCGGTACCGGTAAAACCTATGCGATTGCGATGCTGGCGCTGCGCTTTGTCGTCGAATTCGATATGAAAATCGACGAGTTGTTGGTGGTGACTTTTACGAAGGCCGCCACCGAGGAACTGAAGGAGCGGATCAGGCTCAGGCTCAATGAGGCTAAACAGGCCGCAAGCGGGAAAACCGAAAGCATTGACGGTGCGATTATCAAATGGCTAAACCGGCTCGAAATAGACCGCGATCGGATCAAAAAAAGGCTGGAATTGGCGCTGCTCGATATCGATCAGGCCGCTGTGTTTACGATTCACGGTTTTTGCCAGCGGGTCTTGAAGGAGCATGCGCTGGAAAGCGGCCAGCTTTTCGATTCCGAACTGACCGCCGATGCGGCGGCCGTCAAGCAAGCCTGTGCCGACGATTTCTGGCGCGGCCAAATTTATCAAAGAGCCTCCTGGGAAGCGGCTTTGTTGACCGCAACGTACTCAACTCCGGATGCATTATTAGCCGGCATCGATCGCATTCCGCTCGACATCGAGATTTTTCCGGAGTATCGCGATCCGAACGAAGCATTAGCCGCTTGCCGGGAGCAGGCAGAGCAAGCGCGTATCCACTTGGATCAGGCCGCTAAAACACTGCTAAACCACTTTTGTGACGGCTTCTTCAAATCGTCGTATACCGAAATTTTTGAACATCACCTCCAAGAGTTGCGCGCCTGGCTAAACCAGGAAACACTGCAGCTTCCAAGCCCCGAGGCATTTGCATGTTTGACGGTAACCGGCCTGGTCGATGGCTTGAACGGTAACAAGTTTAGAAAAACCAAAACGCAAACCGGCGAGCAACGCAAGCACGAGTATCTGGCAACACTGAAAATCGACAGCACGCCTTTCGATGCCTTGTTCGACTCGATCGATCGAATCAGTCTGGTTTTTCGTCGGGCGCTGTTAGAGCATGTCCGCATAGAGCTAGACAAGCAGATGCAGCAACTCAATATATTGTCGTTCGATGATTTGATTAGCCGGCTTGCCCTTGCCTTGCAAGGCAATCAAGGGGCATTATTGACCGCCGAATTGAGACAACGCTTCAAGGCCGCATTGATCGACGAATTTCAGGATACCGATCAGAATCAGTGGCTGATATTTTCGACCTTATTCGGTTCAAACGCACATTATTTGTATCTGATCGGCGATCCCAAACAAGCGATCTATAAATTTCGCGGTGCCGATATTTTTTCCTACCTTGCCGCGCAGCAACAGGCGCATCATCGGTTTACCCTCGGCACGAACTGGCGTTCGCAGCCGACCCTGGTCGAGGCGGTGAATGCCTTATTCAGCCGCGAGCAGGCCTTTTTTCTCGAACAGTTGCAATTCCAACCGGTTGTAGGCGCTCCCGCCAATGCGGATAAAACCCTAAGTCTCGATAAAAAGACGCTGGCGCCGATGGTGCTCTGGCAACTGCCACAAAGCGACAAGGGCCACTGGAGTTCCGGCAAAGCCGGCGAATGTCTTCAGGCCGAGGTCGTCAACGAAATCGTCGGATTGCTCAATGAGCCTTACTTTTTGAGCGATAGCGGCAGGCGAGTTCAACCGGGCGATATCGCGGTATTGGTCAGAACCAATCGCCAAGCTTCGGAATATCAAGCGGCATTGCGTGAAGCCGGCGTCCCTTCGGTTTTGAACAGCACCGAATCGGTATTCGCGACCGCTGAGGCGGCCGACTTGTTTTGTTTGTTACAAGCCATTGCTCATCCTGGCGACACAGCGCTATTGAAGCAAGCCTTGACGCTCGATTGGTTCGGAATGGATGGGCAGACTTTATATCGCATGCTGAATCAAGAAGTGGCCTTGGATGCCTGGCTGTCGCATTTTTTGAATTATTATCAGCACTGGCAAAACCAAGGGCTAATGGCGATGATGCAGCGTTTGCTCGACCAAGAGCAAATACGTTTGCAGCTATCGGCTAGCCGTCTTGCCGAGCGCCGCTTGACCAACTTGCATCATCTGATCGAGTTAGTGCAGCAAGCCGCTGTCGACGAGCATTTAGGCATCGGAAAAACGCTGGATTGGCTGCGCGCGCGTATCACCGATGCGGCGGGCGGAAAAGTCAGTCTCGAAGAGCAATGCATGCGTTTGGAAAGCGATGATGAAGCGGTCAAGATTGTCACGATGCATCGGTCGAAGGGGCTCGAGTATAATATTGTTTTTTGTCCGTCCCTCTGGCAACGCAGCAGCCGACTCTCCACCGGTCGGCCCTTGATTCAATGCCACGAGCAAGGGCGCATCGTCGCCGATTTAGGCTCGGAGGATTTCGAACGCCGCCGCGCGCAAGCGATCGACGAAGAATTGGCCGAGGATTTGCGCGTATGTTATGTAGCGCTGACCCGGGCTAAATATCGCAGTTATCTGGTCTGGGCCGATGTGCGAAGCAAGGATGTTCCGAATCAATCGGCATTGGCTTGGCTACTCGGTTTCGAAGATTGCGATTTTGCCGCGCAACAATCGATCCTGATCGATTATTGCAACCGCGCCCCGCATGCTTTCGAATATCGTTTATTGGAATTACCGGCGATGTCAAAAGGCCGTTACGAAAAATGGCTCGACGAAACCCGGCTATCGGCAAGGGCGAGGCTGCGTTCGCTACGCACCGATTGGCAAATGAGTAGTTACACGGCACTCTCGGCTTTGAGTCTACAGGATGCGCCGGAATTGCCGGAAGACAAGGCCCGCGAATTGGCTTCGCTCGATGCGGAACCGGCCTTGTCGGCGGCCGGCATGCAAGAGGATTTGCCGAAAGGCGCGCATACTGGCAACGTCGTGCACGACTTGCTGGAGCATCTCGATTTCGCGTACTTGGCCGATATGCCGAACATCGCCGAGTTGCGCGATAGCACCTGTCGGCGTTACGGCTTGCAAACGGAGCATCCTGAAGCCATCGATTACTTATTGCAAGCCGTCGTGACAACCCCCTTGGCCGAAGATGATCCGGCTTTTTTGCTGATGAATATTGCCGATGAGCTATGTTTGAAGGAAATGCCGTTTTATCTCGCAATGCAGCCGATGAACGCCACACAAATCAATGCGATCTTATCGGACTCTCCGGTTTATCAAGCGCTGAACAGCAAGCAAATGTGCGGTTATTTGACCGGTTTCATCGATTTGATTTGCGAATACGGCGGCCGTTATTTCGTCATCGATTATAAAACCAACAGCCTGCCGGATTACCGGCCGGAAACGCTGACGGACGCGATGCGTGAGCATAATTACGGATTGCAATATTGGCTGTATACGCTGGTGTTACATCGCTATTTGGGTCAACGCTTGGCCGATTACGATTACGAAAAGCATTTCGGTGGGGCATTGTATTTATTCGTGCGCGGCATGCAGCCCGAACAGCCGATGAGCGGTGTTTATCGGGATAGGCCGGATTTATGGCGTATCGAGGCTTTATCGGAGATTTTTGGCGTGTGTGCAAGCAGAGCTTGACGGTAGGCATTCCCAAGCTGGAACTTGGGAACGAGACAAAAAAAGCCGAAGGGCAAATGCCATTCGGCTTTTGTGCTATTCGCTTATTTACGATTCAATTACGAATCGTTGTTGCCTATTTCGGCTATCGCTTGAGATCGGCTTAGCGGTTGAATCTCTACAAAACCGACCCCCTGCTTTTGAATGCCCACTTGCTTGGCGGCGGCATAGGACAAGTCCAGTTCCCTTTTGCCATGGTAAGGCCCGCGGTCGGTGATTTGTACGACAACTGATTTATGGCTTTTGGGATTGGTGACTTTCACGTAGGATAACAACGGCAGCGTTTTATGGGCCGCAGTCATCGCATACATATCGAATTTGCGTCCGCTCGCGGTTTTTTTGCCGTGAAATCTAGGTCCGTACCAAGAGGCTCGGCCCAATCGCCCTTTTGTAGGTTTTCCGGCGGTTTTGCCCGAAGTCAACTTAGCTTTATGCTGGTCGGATGCCTCAACTGTCTTTATAGGCTGAGTAAATAGACTACTCATCATAAACACAGAACTTGCCAATATGATTTTATTCATAATGTAAAGCCTTATTATTTAACAATAAAATGATTTTAACCTTGGGAATATTAAGCTAAACTTAAGTCGTAGAACTCAAAATCAATATTCGGGTAAATATCTCCATGCCAAAAGCTATTGAGACACTGCCTTATAAGGGCTCCCTCTATTTCTCTCGTGATGTTTTAAAGCGTCCTATTGGCTTCATTTTACGGCAACAAGCGCCGAAATTTATCTGACAAATGAAAGAAGAATCTACTTTTACCCGACTCGATATGGCTTTTTCTCGTTTTTTGAGCCGCCGTAGCGCCTTGACCGGTGCCGCGCAAGATAATTTTGAAAAACTAATCGCCCGTCTTTCCTTCGAGCAAAATCAAGGGCATAGTTGTATCCGCATTGATGCGAAAGCCCGGGAAACAATCATGGCTTCAGGTCTGGCATCAAGGACTGATACCGCGCCGTTAATAGTTGAAGACGACCGACTTTATCTTCAGCGTTATTGGGCCTATGAAAAAAACTTGGTCAACCGGATCGGTGCAATGACCCGCGTCAATGTCTCCCCTGCTGACGCTGAAGCCTTATTGGACCGCTACTTCCCGGCCGCCATTGCGGAAATCGACTGGCAGCGTGAAGCAGCCAAAACCGCGCTTAATCGAACGTTCTGCATCATTACCGGCGGTCCCGGGACTGGTAAAACCACCACTATCGTCAAAATTCTGGCTTTGCTGCAGGAATTGGCAAAACGCCCGTTATTCATCGCCCTTGCAGCACCGACCGGAAAAGCCGCAATGCGCCTGCAGGAATCGATAGGTAACAGCAAGAGTGCCTTGCCTTGCTCGGAAACTATCAAACAATCTCTTCCCGAATCGGTCACGACCCTGCATCGCCTACTAGGCTCTCGTCCGCCTTCGCCTTATTTCCGGCATAATACCGAAGCCCCCCTGCCTTTCGATTTGGTCGTAGTCGATGAAGCCTCAATGGTTGATTTAGCGTTGATGAGTAAATTGGTCGATGCACTTAAACCCAGTGCCCGATTGATCTTGCTCGGCGATAAGGATCAATTGGCATCGGTCGAATCGGGCGCGGTATTGGCAGATTTGACCGCAGCGTTGCCGGATCATACCGTCGAACTAAAAAAAGCGCACCGATTCGATGTGACGATCAAAAACCTGGCCGAAGCGGTCAATTTGCAGCACCCTGAAGCCGCTTGGTCGGCATTGCAGGCCGGTAATGAAAATATCGGCTTATTGAATCAAGATGCTATCGCCTATATTGCCGGACAGCGGCTCGATTATTTACGCGCAATAGAGAATTCAAATGATATCGAGCAAATTTTTAATGTCTTCAGGCGATTTCAAGTGCTCTGTGCGAATCGGGCCGGAAAATATAGCGTCGCCGATATTAATAGCCGAGTTGAGCGCCGATTGGCTTCAACAGGTCATATCAACCCTATCGGGACTTGGTATCATGGACGTCCGGTCATGATCACGCAAAACGATGCCGCGCTACAACTTTATAATGGCGATATTGGCCTATGTCTGAAAGACGCCGAGCAAAGTGGTAAATTGATGGTGTTTTTCCAACGCCCCGACGGCAGTATCAAAAAATGTCTGCCGGCTCGATTGCCGCATTGCGAAACCGTATACGCAATGACGATCCATAAAAGCCAGGGTTCGGAATTTGACGAAATTCTTATCGCTCTTCCGGATCAACATAATCCTGTGTTGACTAAAGAATTGCTTTATACAGCGATTACCCGTGCCCGGAAATCGGTCAAAATACTGGCCGATCAAAAGGTTTTCAACGACACCGTGTTGCGTAAAATCGAACGCTTCGGGGGCTTGGCGCAAAAACTAACATGCATGGCAGACTTATGAAACTACTCCCTTTTGATCGAAAAGCCGTCTAAGAATAAAAGGTATGGGATGTGTCTATCGAGGGTCGCCGTCAAGCCCTTACGGACGGGTTCACGGCGTTCTTCGACAAGCATGCGTCACACCCTCAACTCCGAGAGCATGTTCAAATTGGGAATTGTTGGTTATCAGCGTGCTATTTTCTTTAACCCTTGAACAAGCCTAATGGAATTACTAAACCAAATACCCGGATCGGTTGTATTATTGATCGGATTTCTCGCCGGCATTGTATCGGTGCTGCTATTCAACCTTCGAGAGAAAAAAAACAATCAGCAAATGCTAACTCGCCTAGCCGTCGCGGAGGAAAAACTTAAAACTCTCGATGCCAAGGAGAGCGAATGCGATCATTTACAACAACAGTTACTCAGAACCAAAACCGCGAACGCCGACCTGCATGCCCGGCTCGAAGAACAAGGTAAAAGCGCATCGGAAAAACTGCTATTGCTGCAGCAAGCCGAACAACAACTCAAAACCCAATTCGAAAATCTGGCCGCCAAAATTTTCGAGGAACGCGGCAAGCAATTCGCCGAACATAATAAAACCGCGCTCGATCATATTGTTGCCCCACTTCGGCAGCAGCTCGGAGATTTCAAGACTCGCATCGAGAATATTTACGACAACGAAACCAAAGACCGCATTTCTCTTCGCCAGGAAATCATCTCGCTACGTCGCGATACCGAAAAAATGAATCAGGAAGCATTGAATTTGACCCGTGCGCTCAAAGGCAGCAAGAAAACACAAGGTAATTGGGGAGAAATGATTCTGGAAAAAGTTTTGGAGCAATCCGGTTTGCGCAAAGGCGTCGAATACGAGACTCAAGGCGCATTCAGGGATCAAGATAATCGCTTGTTCAAGCCCGATGTGATTGTTCGTTTGCCGGAAAATAAGGATGTCGTGATCGACTCGAAAGTATCGCTCCTGGCGTATGAAAAATATTGTTCGACCGAGGACGACCAAGAGCGTGAAGCGGCGCTCAAGGCCCATGTGCAAGCCGTGCGCGAACACATTAAAGGCTTGAGCGGTAAAGACTATTCCGACTTAAAGGGCCTGCGTTCTCTCGATTTCGTGCTGTTGTTCATGCCGATCGAAGCGGCATTCATGGCTGCATTTCAGGCTGATGAAAAACTGTTCAATGATGCCTTCGAACACAAAATCGTCGTAGTCACGCCGACCACGTTGCTGGCTACGCTACGCACCGTCGACAATATTTGGCGCTATGAACGCCAGAATGAAAACGCGCGCGCGATCGCCGACAAAGCCGGAGTACTGTACGATAAAATCAGGGGGTTTGTCGAAGACTTCGAAAAGCTCGGCAGACAACTTGCAACAGTCGGGCAAACATACGACGGCATCATGAATAAATTGACGACTGGAAACGGCAACCTGATTCGGCAGGCCGGTAGCTTCGTCGATCTCGGTGTAAAAGTGAAAAAGGAATTTCCGAAGTCGATTGCCAACCGAGCAGGCATAGAACAGGTAGATGAGTCAAATGTATCAAACTAGACTTTGTGTGCGGTAAGGATTTGGTTATAAATAACGACGTCCCTATTTCATGAAGGGTTCGATTGCTCGATTGACAGGTGTCGGCGGCAGGGAAAGCCGACGTCGAGCCTGCAAGGACGTATTCACGGCGTCCTGTCGGGCGAGTGATCGCACCCTCCCAGGCCGAATTTCCATTTGTTGGGGCGATGGAGGGATCTTCATGAGCGTTAGTTTGAAAAGAATGAAACTATAGCGTTAAATCTAAAATCGGCAGTTTAACCATGAAGCTCATGAAGGATTTCAAGAAAAAACCTAAACATTCTCATTAGCCTATTCGGTGAGCGAAAGTTCTATGCAAACCTACAGCAAGTTATTGAATTAACTTCTTATTATTCATAGTGAAACGCTTTTTCTAGGTTAAAGGCTTCCGAATATTTGTTGGTCGATCAGATCGCATAAGCAGTGGCTAATCAATAAATGCGTTTCTTGGATCCGGCTATCGTTACTGGAGGGGACTCGGATCTCAATGTCCGAGGTATTTAAAATCGGTGCCAGCATACCGCCATCATGTCCGGTCAATGCGATCACCGATATATTTTTGTCGTGCGCGGCCGTAACAGATTTGAGGATGTTGGCAGGATTGCCATTGCTGGAGAAGACCAGCAAGATATCTTCGCTTTGGCCAAGGGCCTTGACTTGTTTGGCGAAAATATCGTCGAAATGGTAGTCTGCGGCAATCGAGGTAATAACAGCAGTATCGGCAGTCAATGCAATCGCCGGTAAGGCCGGGCGTTCGCGTTCCAATCGGTTCAGCATCGCGGCCGAAAACTGTCCGGCATTTGCGGCACAAGCGCCGTTACCGCAGACAAGGATTTTGTTGTCGTTTAATATCGCCGTAACTAGTTTTTGTGAGGCGAATTCGATCGTTTCGCCGAGACCGGTCAAAGTATCTTGTAGAGTTTGTAGGCTTTCGTTGAAATGCAGGGTAATTCGTTCTTGTAACATGATGGAAGTAGTCAAGTTAAAAAGGCGTTTTTTATCCAATCGATATTAGCATCGCCGGAAACGGCAACGACGTCGAAGCGTATCGGACAAGGCGACGGGTGTCGTGATAAATAGAACCGTGTGGCGGCAATGATGCGCGATTGTTTTTGCGGGGTAACGCTTTCCAAAGCACTGCCGTAACGGTTGGATTTACGGTAGCGGACTTCGATAATTACCAGTGTTTCTCTGTCTTTCATGATCAAATCCAATTCTCCCAAGCGGCAGCGAAAATTACGAGCCACCGGTTTCAGTCCTTGCTCAATAAGAAAGCGGTGAACTTTTTCCTCGGCAGATTCGCCGCTGACCAGGTGTTTGGCTTTGAATGGATTTAACAAATGCTTTCCTTGATGAAGTCTGTTAATACGAGTCGTCGTTTGGAACTGCGATGCTTTGGTAGCCGTCATTGGCGCTTTGAACAAAGCCGATGACTTTAGGAACGCCTTGATTGAATTTGGCGCAAACCAGGTTTCTTTTGATTCGGCCGTCCCTTGTCAGCAGCAAGTTGCCTGTCGCGCCATGATATTGAACGGTGCTCAGTTTACCAAGATGGGGGACCAGATTGTAGGCGTCGATACCCATAGCCATCAAACGTAAATAAACGCTGGGGAATTGTTGCCAAGTGCTGCGTAAGGCATTGATACTTAATTCGCCTTGGTAAACATTGTCGAATAGCCAGGGAATGTCGCAAAACGTGATCGTGTTTAAATCCATGTCCAGCCGAGGGTTAGGTAGGCCGCTATAGATATGCGGCGTGGCATAAACCGGAAGGTGTTGGGCATGAAAAAAGCGCAATTGCGGATTGATTGAACGCGCCGCCGTTTCATAGGCATTCAGAAAAATGACATCGGCATCGCGTCGGATTCTCGGGACGAAAACGGCCGTTGGTAAGAATTGTCTGATTTTTTGATAGCGCTGATTGCTTTCATCCAAATTCAATAGCTTTTTAATCGGTTCGGAAAAGTCAGTCTGATTTGCTTGATACGTTTGAGTTTCCAGCAGGTTTGCGTCGGCTTTGTTCCAGAAATCCCGGATGTATTCGCCGATTCTCAATCCTTGCTCGGTATCGGGTATCAATAACAAGGCGTTTTGTCGGCCTTCGAACCAGGCAAGACTGGCGATTTGCTCGGCGTCGTCAATAGGGCTAAGTCCGAATTGGTAAAGGTTGGCTTTGTTTATTTCCGGAACATGGTTTAATGCAAGCACCGGAACGCTCAAATCAGATGATGCAGCTAGGCTTTCAATTTCGGTTTTGCTGAGCGGGCCGATGACCATTTCCGCGCCTTCGGCGATAGCCTGATGGTAAAGTACCGGTAGTGTGCTTTGACCGCTGTCGTAAAAACGAAGACCGGGCTTGGTTTCATTTCGATCCTGGTAATAGGCGGCCATGATGCCTTCGCGAATCGCTTTCCCGGCGCGTCCGATAGGGCCGGTTTCGGGTAAAAATACGGCGATTTTACCCGGTTGCTTAAAGGCATGCGCCGATTGCGCCAGGTAATCATGCAGAAATGCCGAGTCAGCGGGGTGATGAGGATAGTTCTGCCGCCATTGATCCAGCGCGGTATCCAGCAGAGCGCGATTATGCTGATTGGTTTTGAGTAATTGCGCTAACGCCATCCATCCGGATAAAGCATTGGTGCTTTCGGTGCTTGTTTGTTCCAGCGTCGCTAGGGGTAGCAAGCTTAAGGTCTCAAGAATTGCGGCATGATTGGCCGGTTGTTGAGCGGGCGGCAGCAAATGGCTCAATTCGACTCTCGAAGCAGCGCTTTTTTTCAGTTCGCCGGTTAATGAATAGGCAAAGGCGCTGGATTGATGAAATTTGATTTGATCGGACCGCGACAGTTGCAGCGGTTTGACTAGATTTAGCCTGGCACTCGCTTGTTCCGCATTGCCGAAGCTGAGGTCGATCTGCGCATAATAGAGATTAAGCTGGTTGCGTTGCAACAACGTAAGATTATTCGGGTTGATTGCGTCGGCATAGTTTTTAGCCGTATCGCTATCGCCAGATTGGATTAACGATTCGATCGTAAACAAGCGTAATTGGTCTTGAAACTCGGATTGCTCGTCGGCGATGCGTCGATAAAGTTGCGCGGCTTTGGCGGGTTGGCCTTGGTCCATGAAGGCTTTAGCCGTTTGAGCGTCTGCCGGGAAAGCCGGTTCACGGTCTTGAGGAGGCATGCACCCTGCGAGAAAAGTGCAAAGTAGCAAGAATGGCGAATGAAAATGGCGACTCATAGAAGGGTATACCTTTAAAATAGTTCGGTTTAATCAGATGAGAGAATCCAATGTCTAATCAATGCGGCAAATTATACGTGGTTGCCACGCCGATAGGTAATTTAGCGGATTTTAGTTTCCGGGCTGTCGACGTGCTAAAGGAAGTCGATTTGATTGCCGCTGAAGATACTCGACATGTCAGAATGCTATTACAGCATTACGGTATTGCCAATCGCTTAGTCTCATTGCATCAGCACAACGAAGAAACGGCTTCGGCCGGGTTGCTCGATAAAATTCGTGGAGGACTCGATATCGCGCTGGTCTCGGATGCCGGTACACCACTGTTGAGCGATCCCGGCATGCCTTTGGTGCGCATGGCCAAAGATGCCGGAATCGAGGTTTCGCCGATTCCGGGGGCTTGTGCTTTGATTGCCGCTTTGTCTGCTGCAGGTTTGCCTGTGAGCCGTTTTATTTTCGAAGGTTTCTTGCCGCGGACATCGTCGGCACGTAAGGCATTTTTTAAGGAGCGGTTGGATTGCGAATCGACATGGGTTTTCTATGAGTCCAGTCATCGAATTTTAGATGCATTGAAGGATATGTCGCAAATATTGCCGGCGGGCAGGCAGTTGGTAATTGCGAGGGAAATCACCAAATTACACGAAACAATCGTCAAGCGCCGTTTGGACGAGATGCTGGAATTAGTCGAAAGCGACGAAAACATGCGCAAAGGCGAATTCGTCGTGATTGTCGAAGGCGCTGTCATCGACAAAAATAATCAAGAATTGAGTACCGAGCATTTATCGGTATTAAAGATTCTTTTAAACGAGTGTTCTGTTAAGACCGCCGCAGCCTTGGCTGCAGAAATCACCGGGGCCCGGAAGAAGGTGTTGTATCAGGCGGCTTTGGAAATGATGGGCGAAGCGAAAGGTTAAAGGTTAAAGGTTAAAGGTTAAAGGTTAAAGGGGAAAGAGGAAAGAGGAAAGAGGAAAGAGGAAAGAGGAAAGAGGAAAGAGGAAAGAGGAAAGAGGAAAGAGGAAAGAGGAAAGAGGAAAGAGGAAAGAGGAAAGAGGAAATTAGGACTTGACAAATGGGTTAAATTTCTCATCATTTCACCGCTCACCGCTCACCGCTCACTGCAAATTAATTTTCCGTCAAGTATTTAATTCACGTATAATTTCCGCCGAGAGTCGGCCGGACAGTCGCTGTTTTGCCTTCGGGTAGAAGAGAGGAAAGTCCGGGCTCCATTGGGCAGAGTGCCAGGTAATGCCTGGGAGGCGCGAGTCTACGGAAAGTGCCACAGAAAATATACCGCCCCTCACCTAGAATTTTCATTCTAGGTGAGGGGTAAGGGTGAAATGGTGCGGTAAGAGCGCACCGCGCGACTGGCAACAGGCGTGGCAGGGTAAACCCCACTCGGAGCAAGATCAAATAGGGGAACAGACGCGTGGCCCGCGCGGTTCCCGGGTAGATCGCTCGAGCCGTAAGGTGACTTGCGGCCTAGATGAATGACTGTTCGCGACAGAACCCGGCTTACAGGCCGACTCTTTCCCATTACCGAGTTTTTGCGTCTGTGCAAATAATAACGACGCATTCCCCCTAAATCCGATCGCCGTATAAAGTCTCAAGAGCGATGGGGGATTCAGATAGTCTCAGTCCTTAGCGGCATTACCGTTTTCAAAATCCATATAGTGCTCTTCTTTCTCAGTGCGACAAAAAACCTATTTTCATGCCTTTAATATTGTAAACCAGGTTCAGGGCTATTTGTTGCCGATTAAGTTTTACGGTGGCAGCAAGTTCTTTCAGCAATTCCTAGTTTGAGCATTCTCACTGGATTTAGGGTGTGGGGTATCCCTGTCGAGGAACGTCGTAAACCCAGCACCTAAATTACCCAAAATAGTTAACCATAGCCAATGAGCTATGGAATTTAGGTGCTGGGTAAACCCATCCATGGGGGCTTGACGGTAGCTCGAACGTCAAGGATGGCGTGAATGCTGATTTTGCATGGAGCAAAAATCTGCCCTGCTGCCGACATCCTTGCCAAGCATACTCCACACCCTGTTTGATCCCAAAATTGGGAATTGCTAAAGTTCTTTGCAGTATTTGTCGGATTGGATTTGCTTAATCCTAAGATGGTTCTGATTCGACACCTTATTATTTGGTAATAGTTTTGTTTAGCATTATGAATTAACTTTCTGATAAGGCGGATAAATTATTTTTCCGGCTGTGCCCTCTTCAAAGCGTTTTGTTCTGTTTTCATAAGTCATTGTCTTGTCGAAAATAATTAAATTCAAATCGATCTTGACTAAGGTCAGATTGAAATCTATAGTGAACAAAAGTGGTGTAAAGTGGAAAAAAAGGGATTTTTTTGGCGAGCTGGGGCTTATCTTGTTAAGAGGCATCAATCCAATCAATCTTGACGCGAAAGGGCGTTTTGCAATTCCGACTAAATATCGGGAGGAGTTGATGGAAAGTTGTGATCGCCAATTGATTGTCACGGTTGCGGTCAATGAGCATTGTGTCGGAGAGAGCGGCTGTTTGTGGCTCTATCCGTTGCCGGAGTGGGATAAAGTCGAGCAAGCAATTCTTAAGAAGCCGACCTTGAATAAAATGTTGACGAAGCTCAAGAGATTCTTAATCGGAAACGCGACAGAATGTGAAATGGATGCGCAAGGCCGGGTATTGTTACCGGAAAAATTGAGAACCTTTGCCGGCATGGACAAGAAAATTATGTTAGTCGGGCAATTGAACAAATTCGAAATATGGAATGAGGAGGCATGGAATGCCAAGGAAGCCGAATGGATGAATAGCGACGATACCGAAGGTCTCGAAGAACTAGGTTCTTTGTCTTTTTAACCCAGCCTTAATAATTTGTAGTGACTGTGGATTATGGCATTGAATATGATCATTAAATTTTAATTCTTTTCCTCGCCAAATGTTAGGGCCGGGTTAATACGGGAGATTTATTCAATGGAGCATTTGCCCGTATTGTTTTCGGAAGCGTTACAGGCGCTTGCCATTAAAGCCGATGGCATTTATATCGATTGTACGTTTGGGCGTGGCGGACACAGCCGGGGGATTTTAAATCGGTTAGGTCCTTCCGGCCGCTTACTCGCCTTAGACCGGGATGCCGATGCGATTCAATCGGAATGGGCGCGAGAAATAGCGAGCGATAAGCGTTTTAGCCTGCATCATGCATGCTTTTCGTCATTACAAGCTATCGCCGAACAGGAAAATGTGCAAGGGCGGGTGGATGGCCTGCTAATGGACTTAGGCGTCTCGTCGCCGCAATTGGATACCCCCGAACGGGGGTTTAGTTTTTTATATGACGGCCCTTTAGATATGCGTATGGATCATCGCTCGGGTTTGTCTGCAGCACAATGGTTGGCCGAAGTCGATGAGCGCGATTTGGTTCAAGTGTTATTCGAATTCGGGGAAGAGCGTTTTGCACGTCGAATTGCTCGCGCCATTGTCGAACAACGCCGGGAGCAACCGCTATCGACGACGCGGCAACTTGCCGAGCTAATTGTAAACAGTGTGCCTGTTAGAGAAAAGCATAAACACCCTGCAACCCGGACTTTTCAAGCAATTCGGATTGCGGTCAATCGAGAGCTCGAAGAATTGAAAAGCGGTTTGGAACAGGCTGTCGATGTATTGAAACCCGGAGGACGCCTGGTTGTGATCTCGTTTCATTCATTGGAGGATCGAATTACCAAACGCTTTATCCGCGCTGAGTCAGGTGCCAAGCACGATCCAGGTAGATTGCCGATTATGGAATCTGAGATAAAGAAGGGTATTTTGCGCAAAGTCGGCAAGGCGATTAAAGCTGATGGAGACGAGGTGGCGAAAAATCCACGGGCAAGAAGCGCAATCATGCGCGTAGCGGAGCGGTTGTGACGGAAACCAGGGGCGCTATTTTATCCTTGGCTGGTTTGTTGCTGTTATTACTGGGGTCTGCACTTGGGGTCATTTACAGCAAGTATCAGTCTCGATTGCTGTTTGTTGAAATACAGCAACAAGAGCGCGAGCTGGATCGATACGAAGTGGAGTGGGGGCAATTACAGTTGGAGTTGACGACATTAGCGGAAGAAAATCGAGTCGAACAAATTGCTCGGGATAAGCTAAAACTGATCATGCCGGAACGAGACAAAATTATTTATTTAAAGCCTTAGATGCACGGTTTTTCAACGCGTAAAAAAAAGGGTGAGCCGGAAACGGACTTTACCGTCAGGCGTAAAGTCTTACTGGTTTTTATGCTTGGAGCTATGGGATTGCTGGCTGTTCGGGCCTTCGATCTGCAAGTATTGAGAAAGCAATTTCTCAAGCAGCAGGGCGACATGCGTCATGTCAGTTCGGTATCGGTGTCTGCTTATCGAGGTATGATACTGGATCGAAACGGCGAACCATTGGCGATCAGCACGCCGGTTCAATCGATTTGGGTGAATCCGCAAGAACTCGCGGGTGCCGAACCGGCTGCAATCGGGCAAATGGAAAAGCTTCTTGAGTTGCCCGATAAGAAAATTAAAAACATGATCGTGCCAGGTACTAAGCGGCGATTTGCTTATGTTAAACGGCGCATCAATCCGCATTTGGCAGCGCAAGTAAAAGCATTAGATGTTCCAGGTGTTTATTTCGAGCGGGAATTTAAACGCTATTATCCGGCGGGCCCGGTATCGGCACATTTGGTAGGTTTTACGAATGTCGACGATGTCGGTCAAGAAGGTATTGAGCTTGCCTATGATTCAGTACTGAGAGGGACGACCGGGAGCAAGCGGGTTATTCGCGACGGCAAAAGGCAAATTATCGGTGATGTCGAGGCGATCTCCGCACCGGTCGATGGACGGAATGTGCAGTTGAGTATCGACGAGCGTATTCAATATTTGGCTTATCGAGAATTGCAATCGGCAGTGCTAGAGCACCGCGCGAAAGCAGCGGCATTGGTTGTCTTAGACG
Source organism: Gammaproteobacteria bacterium (assembly GCA_018830325.1). Classification (GTDB taxonomy): domain Bacteria; phylum Pseudomonadota; class Gammaproteobacteria; order Methylococcales; family Methylomonadaceae; genus Methylotuvimicrobium. The sequence continues at coordinate 16,594 of JAHJSQ010000060.1, read as the reverse complement.
CAAAAACCGGCGAGGTGCTGGCCGATGCTAATCATCCTGCGTTCAATCCAAATACCCGAACGCACCTTAAGGGCAATGCTTTTAGAAATCGAGCGATTACCGATGTTTTCGAACCGGGGTCGACGGTCAAGCCCTTTGTTATCGCAGCGGCGCTCGACGGCGGTTACATCAAGCCCGACTTAAAAATTGAAACGAATGGAATATACCGAATTGGCCGCAATGTCGTCAGGGACGTGCATAACTACGGCACACTCGATTTAACGCATGTCTTGAAAAAATCAAGCAATGTTGCAACCAGCATTGTCGCACTAGAGATGCCGCCGGACTATTTTTGGGGCATTTACAATCAATTGGGATTCGGCAACGCAGCGGGTATCGGTTTCCCAGGGGAAGCAAGTGGTAGCGTGCTGGATTACCAGCGGTGGAATCAATTCGCACAGGCGACCATATCGTTCGGCTACGGCATGAATGCTTCGGTGTTGCAGTTGGCAAGGGCTTATACGGCATTGGCCGATAACGGCGTGCTGCATTCGGTTAGTTTGTTGAAGCGCGATCAGGACCCCGAAGCCAAACGTGTGTTTTCCGAGAAAACGGCCCAATTGATTAGAACCATGCTGGAGCAAGTAGTGTTGAAAGACGGTACCGCCTATCAGGCTAGAGTCGATGGCTATCGAGTCGCAGGCAAAACCGGAACGGCTAAAAAAGCCGGCGAGGGCGGCTATAAAGAAAAAAAATATTTATCGATTTTTGTCGGTATGGCACCGGCTAGCGATCCGCGCGTCGTGATCGCGGTGATGGTGGATGAACCCTCGGCTGGTGCTTATTACGGAGGTGCGGTGGCAGGTCCCGTATTTTCCAAGGTAATGGCCGGTGCGCTGAGAATACTCGATGTCGCGCCGGACCAAGAAGAAACCATGCCGGTTTTGATCAGCAAAAGCCCGGATCTCGTAGCGCAATGAAATTAGCAGACCTGCTCTCGGGAAATGCACGGACCGGAGCGGATATCACCGTTCAAGGGTTATCTCTGAATAGTCGCAATATTAAACCGGGCGACGTGTTCATCGCCGTGCAAGGCGTTAGGCAGCATGGCTTGGCGCATGTTCGCCAAGCTCTCGACCTCGGGGCAAGTGCGGTGTTCTATGAGCCTCGTGGGACGAGCGAATGGTTAGACGTTGATCATCGTGACGTGCCATTTATCGCGGTCGAAGATCTGAATATGAAGTTGGGAGAGATCGCAAGCCGATTCTACGGCGATCCGTCCGGTCGATTGCATGTGATTGGAATAACCGGCACTAACGGAAAAACTTCGTGCAGCCAGTTTTTAGCTCAAGCCTTGGATCGATGCGGGATTATCGGTACCTTAGGTTGGGGAGTTTGGGGGCGCTTACACCAAACGATCAATACGACCCCGGATGCATTGGCGATTCAATGCATGCTGGCGAATTTGGTCGACGACCGACTGGCGGCGGTTGCGATGGAAGTTTCCTCGCATGGCTTAGAGCAGGGACGAGTGAACGGTATCCGTTTTCAAGGGGTCGTTTATACGAATATCAGTCGCGATCATTTGGATTATCACGGCTCGATGGAGCGGTATGTTCAAGCCAAATTAAAGTTGTTGGCAATGCCTGGTGTGAAGTTTGCCGTGATCAATTTGGATGATGCCTACAGTCAGCAAGTGCTGGCAGCGGTTCCCGACGGTGTGCTCGTATGGGTCGGCAGTCTCCGAGGCAAAACCTTACCCTATGGCGAATCGGTTCTCGGCGATTCGCTTCGTCAGACATTATTAGGAATCGAGCTTAACTTGAGCTGGCGGGATCGACAAAAAAAAGTTTGTATCCCTTTATTTGGTGAATTCAACGCGGAAAATGCGGTGACGGTTTTTACCACGTTATTGGCTTCCGGCATGGGTTTTGACGAAGCGGCTATCAAAATCGAAAGCTTACAAGCGATCCCAGGGCGCATGGAGCGTTATGGCGGCGACGATGAGCCATGGGTTTTTGTCGACTATGCGCATACGCCGGATGCTCTTGAAAAAGTATTGAAGGGACTTCGTAAGCAATGCGAAAAAAAATTGACGATCGTATTCGGCTGCGGCGGCGATCGCGATGAGGGCAAGCGGTCGCAAATGGGCAGTATTGCACAACAGTGGGCTGACCGGGTTATTTTGACAGATGACAACCCGCGCGGAGAAGCCCCGGAAATGATTGTCGAAGCCATTATGGAGGGCTGTCGGTCGGGCGGCGTTTCCGTCATTCATGACAGGGCGCTGGCGATACAAACAGCGATTAGCGAGACCGGCTCCGGCGATTGTGTGTTGATCGCGGGTAAAGGTCATGAAGAATATCAAGAAGTGAAAGGCCGAAAGATACCTTTTAGCGATAGAGAGACTGTAATAAAAGCACTGAGGTTAGCCAGGCAATGAAATTAATGTTGAGCGAAATCGCGAATTGTGTCGGTGGAGTTCTATTCGGCGAGGATCAGGTCGTTACGGGAGTCAGTATTGACACGCGCACCATCGAACCGGGCAGTCTCTATTGCGCGATCAAAGGCGAGCGATTCGATGGCAATGATTTTGCCGGCAATGCCGAGCAGGCCGGAGCGGCCGCGGCGATCCTAAGCCGTAAGGTTGAGGTGGCGATGCCGGTTGTCGTAGTGCACGATACCCGCCTGGCTTTGGCTGAATTGGCTGGTTTTTGGCGGAACAGACAATCCGCGCGTGTGGTCGGCATTACCGGCAGCAATGGCAAAACCACGGTCAAAGAAATGACCGCCGCGATATTGGGGGGGCAAGGTCCTGTTCTTTATACCCAAGGCAACTTGAACAATGACATCGGTGTGCCGTTGACCTTAATGAGGATGAGCGCAGAGCATCGCTATGCGGTGATCGAAATGGGCGCGAATCATGCCGGTGAAATTGCCTATACCAGTCGATATGCCAAGCCGCATGTGACGATTATTTGCAATGTCGGTCCCGCGCATTTAGAAGGCTTCGGCAGTGTCGACGGCATCGCTCGAGCGAAGGGCGAAATTATTGGCTCTCTCGGATCGGATGGGACGGCCGTGCTGAACCATGACGATACTTATTTCGGTTATTGGCTGGAGTTGGCAGGAACACGCAAGGTATTGTCGTTCGGGTTAAAGCCAGGCGCCGATATTCGTGCCGAAAACATCATAACGCGTATCGAAAACGGCGAATTTGCGACAGCTTTCGAATGGGTTCATGGTTCGGTGCGTTATCCGATGCGGCTCAAATTGGCCGGCCGGCATAATGTACTGAATGCCTTGGCCGCAGGTGCCGCCGCTACCGCATTGGGTTTTGAGCCGATGACGATCAAACAAGGACTGGAAAAGGTGCATCCGGTTACCGGGCGTTTACAGCCGCTGGTCGGGCGTCAGGGCAATATCGTGATCGATGATACCTACAACGCTAACTCGGCATCGCTGAAGGCGGGGCTCGATGTGTTGATCGAATGCGGCGGTGAGCCCTGGGTGGTTTTGGGGGCCTTTGGCGAACTGGGACCCGAAAGCGCAGAAATACACCGCGAAATGGGCGAAGACATGAAAACGATTGGTGTAAAAAGGCTGTTCGCGACCGGATCCGACGCTCGGAATACCGTGCAGTCTTTTGGTGAAGGAGGCATTTTTTACGAAACACAAGATGAATTGACAGAAGCTTTGAAGCGCGAAATGAACGGTCATGAAACCTTACTAGTTAAAGGGTCGAGGACCCAGCGCATGGAACGTGTGGTCGGAGCCATCGTAGAGAATTACAGGAAATAGAATGTTACTTTATTTAACCGAATATTTGATGACGCTCGATAGCGCGTTTCGGGTTTTTCAATATTTGACGATGCGGGCCATTTTGGGTGCGCTCACCGCGTTGATTATCTCGCTGGTGATCGGGCCGTTCATGATCAAAAAATTGACCAGAAGAAAAATCGGTCAATGTGTGCGCACGGATGGGCCTAAAACGCATTTCGACAAAGCCGGAACGCCGACGATGGGCGGTGCATTAATACTGGTTGCGGTTGGCATTAGTACCTTGTTATGGAGTAATCTCGACAACCGTTATGTCTGGGTGATTTTTATCGTTACGATGGGCTTCGGCATCATCGGTTTTGTCGACGATTATAAAAAAGTCATGCTGGGTAATAGCGACGGGTTGTCGGCCAAGGCCAAATATTTTTGGCAATCGCTAATCGGAATGAGTGCAGCCGTCTACTTGTTTGTCACAGCAAGCGCACCGGCAGAGACTCAATTCATCGTGCCTTTTTTCAAAGATGTCGGTATCGAAATGGGGTGGCTATATATTGTCATGACTTATTTTGTCATCGTCGGAAGCAGCAATGCGGTGAATTTGACCGATGGCTTGGATGGCTTGGCGATTATGCCGACTATCATGGTGGCGGCAGGACTTGGGGTATTCGCCTATTTGTCGGGCCATGTCGAGTTTGCGAAATATTTGGCGATCCCGTTTTTACCGAATTCGGGCGAATTGATCGTGTTTTGCGCTGCGTTAATCGGCGCCGGGCTAGGTTTTTTGTGGTTCAACACCTATCCTGCCATGGTGTTCATGGGCGATGTCGGCGCTCTGTCGCTTGGCGCGGCGCTGGGTGTCTTGGCGGTGCTGGTTAGACAGGAAATTGTTTTGGTGATTATGGGCGGCGTATTCGTGATGGAAACCCTGTCGGTGATTATACAAGTCGCGTCATTCAAAATGACCGGTAAACGCGTGTTTCGCATGGCGCCGATTCATCATCACTTTGAATTGAAAGGTTGGCCGGAGCCGCGCGTTATCGTCAGGTTTTGGATCATTACCTTTATTTTAGTACTAATCGGTTTGTCGACTTTGAAGTTGAGATGACGATGAATGCAGTCAATACAGCCACGGCTTTAGCCGAAAAGTTTGGTCTGGATTCGATCAATTCTAGAGCCCTGGTAGTCGGAGCCGGCGAAACGGGGTTCTCGGTTGCTCGTTTCTTAGATACACAAGGGATACGCTTTGCCATCGTCGACAGCCGGGCAAAGCCGCCGCTGCTCGACAAGCTATTGGAAAACCTGCCCGATGCGGCGGTATTTACCGGCGGTTTCGATGCCGATGCTTTTAAAGTTGCGACTCATTTGATTGTCAGTCCTGGCGTTTCTCTTAGTGAGGATTCGATCGTCAAGGCGCATGCGCAAGGCGCTAAAATCATCGGCGATATCGATTTGTTGGCGGCTTGTGTTGCGGCGCCGATCGTTGCGATTACCGGATCGAACGGTAAAAGTACCGTTACGACCATGCTCGGTGCAATGGCAAAGGAAAGCGGAAAAAAAGCGGCCGTCGGAGGCAACTTGGGTACGCCTGCGTTGGACTTATTGGGACCGGATATCGAACTTTATATTTTGGAATTATCCAGTTTTCAATTGGAACGTACCGAGATACTGAATGCTTCTGCAGCGACAGTGTTGAATATATCGCCCGATCATCTGGACCGATATAGCAATGTTGCTGAATATGCTCGGGAAAAACAAAAAATATTTCGGGGCACCGGGGCAATGGTTTTGAACGCCGACGACCCCTTGGTTATCGATATGGCCGTGCCGGGTCGGAAAATGTCGACTTTTGCGATTAATAGCGAGGCGGAGTTTCATTTGTCTTGGGATGGCCATAAAGGATTTTTGATGCGGAATGACAAGCGTTTGATGACGCTGGACGAGTTGCCGCTTGAAGGACTGCATAATGCCGCGAACGCATTGGCGGCAATAGCGTTGGGTGCGGCGATCGGTTTGGACGAACAGTCGATGTGCAAAGCATTAAAAAAATTTAAAGGTTTAGATCATCGCATGCAGCGAGTTGCCGTTAAAAACGGTATCACTTGGGTCAACGATTCAAAGGCAACGAATATCGGTGCCTGCGTTGCGGCATTAGAAGGTTATACCCGGCAGGTGATTTTGATAGCAGGTGGCGATGCAAAGGGCGCGGACATGAACGAATTAGTCCCGGCGATCAAGCGCCAAGCAAAAAGCGTGATTCTAATGGGCAAGGACGGGCCTTTAATCGAGCAAGCATTGAATAACAGCGTGCCCATTTATAAAGCTGAAAATGTCGCCCGGGCGGTAAAAATTGCTGCTGAAATTGCCGATGAAGGCGATACCGTATTGCTTTCTCCGGCTTGCGCGAGTCTCGATCAATATAAAAGCTATAAAGAACGCGGCGAAAAATTTGCGACTTCAGTTATGGAGCTAAAAGCATGAGCCTTCAGATAGCGCCAATTAAAGGCGGCCGGTTTTATTTCGACCCGTTATTGCTTGCGGTAATTACGGGATTATTGCTTATTGGTTATGTAATGGTGTCGTCTTCTTCGTTGCACTTGGGTGCGAAACTGGACAGCAACAGCTTACTCTATCCGATCAAACAGATGATCCATATTGGACTGGGTTTGATGTTGGCGGCCGGCGTTTTTACCGTGCCGCTCAGCAAATGGGAGCAATGGGGGCCGAATTTATTCGTATTCGGTCTCGGTTTGTTGGTATTGGTATTGATACCAGGGCTTGGCGTCAGGGTCAATGGTGCGGTTCGTTGGTTATCGGTAGGCGGTTTCCGTATTCAGGTTTCGGAAGTCGTAAAATTGATTTCGGTCATTTATATGGCGAGTTATGTCACGCGTTACGAGGGCTCGGTTAGAAATTCTTCGTTCGGATTAATTAAGCCATTGTTGTTGTTCACGGTTGCATGCGTATTGTTGCTGATGGAGCCCGATTTCGGCTCGGCAGTCGTGATTCTAATTATTGCCTTGGGCGTGATGTTTTTGGCCGGTGCCCGATTATGGCAATTCGGCATCTTATTGGCCTCAGTTTTAGCGATGGCCGCGATGCTGGTGATTGTTTCGCCCTATCGTCTACGTCGGGTGATCAGTTTTTTGGATCCTTGGGCTGACCCGCAGGACACCGGTTTTCAATTGGTTCAGGCGTTGATATCGTTTGGGCGGGGCGAGTGGTTCGGCGTAGGACTCGGCAGCGGAATTCAAAAATTGTTTTATTTGCCCGAGGCGCATACCGATTTTTTGTTTTCGGTGATTGCCGAGGAATTGGGTTTGTTAGGTGTCGTCACGGTTATTGTACTGTTCGCACTTTTGGTTTGGCGCGCTATTGACATAGGCGCCAAAGCCGAAGCGGTCGGTAATAAATTTGGAGCTTTTATTGCCTACGGTACCGGGATTTGGTTCGGCTTTCAGTCGTTCATCAATATGGGTGTCAACATGGGAATGTTGCCGACTAAAGGCTTGACTTTGCCGCTGATGAGTTACGGAGGCGGCAGCATGATCGTGATGTGTTGTGCGGTGGCAATATTGTGTCGAGTCAATAGCGAAGTCCAGGAAATGACAGCAAGTCAGCCAAAAAGGAGGCCGGTTTGGGCGCGCGTATCTTAATTATGGCAGGCGGAACCGGCGGGCATGTGTTTCCGGCACTGGCGGTAGCCAATTATCTTGTCGAACAAGGCTGGCAAATGAGTTGGCTCGGAACAAAAAACGGCTTGGAAAGCCGCGTCGTTCCGGCGCACAAAATTGATATCGATTGGTTGTCGGTGGCGGGTGTTCGCGGTAAAGGGCTGTTTTCGAAAATCAGGGCCTTATTGTTGTTGATCAAAGCTTGCGGACAAGCGTGGTGGATTTTGCGCCGACGCAAGCCGGATGTCGTTTTAGGAATGGGCGGCTTTGTCGCGGGGCCGGGAGGACTAATGGCTAAATTAATGGGCATTCCTTTGGTCATTCACGAACAAAATAGAGTGCCGGGTACGACTAACCGCTTATTGGCAAGATGGGCTAACCGAGTACTGGAAGCTTTTCCTGGAAGTTTCGATAAAAAAATAAATGCACTATGGAGCGGCAATCCGCTACGTAAAGAATTAATCGGGATTCCTGAAAAAAAAGCGCGACAGCCCGGAGAAGCGCTCAGGTTGCTGGTCATCGGCGGTAGTCAGGGGGCGCAGGTGTTGAATCAAGTTGTTCCGGATGCGGTTGCGGCCGTGAGCGGATTGAACGTCAGGCATCAAACAGGCGAAATCATGCGAACTCAAGTCGAACAGCGTTACCAAGAATTAGGTGTCGATGCAGAGGTATCTGCATTCATCGAAGATATGGCAGAGGCATACCGATGGGCCGATATCGCGGTATGCCGAGCCGGGGCTATGACGATTAGCGAATTGGCTGCAGCCGGTATTCCGGCGGTATTGATTCCATTACCGCACGCAATTGACGACCATCAAAACGCGAATGCGCGCTATTTAGCCGATGTCGGAGCGGCCATGATCCTACCGCAGATAGATTTATCGCCCGAAACATTGGCTGAGCGAATTAAGGACGTGATCGAACGTTTAGCTGAAATGAGCAAGAAAACAAGAGCCTGTGCCAAGTTAGATGCGACAGCGGCTGTGGCATTGTGTTGTCAAGCGGAGTCCGGACGATGAATCTTCCGAAAGTCAAAATGCCCACCAAGGCCTTAGGTAACATTGATCGCATTCATTTCGTCGGTATTGGCGGTACCGGTATGAGTGGAATTGCCGAAGTTTTATCGAATTTAGGTTACCAAGTTTCAGGATCGGATCTTAAGGAAAGCGCTGCTACCAAAAGATTGGTTGAACTAGGTGTTAGCGTCACTATCGGGCATCGCCGAGAGAATATCAGCGATGCCGATGTGGTTGTCGTTTCGTCGGCAGTCGACCGTAGCAATGCGGAAATCGACGAAGCCATTATCAAGCGAATCCCGGTTATTCCCCGCGCCGAAATGCTTGCCGAATTAATGCGTTTCCGTTTCGGCATTGCCGTCGCCGGAACGCATGGAAAGACGACGACGACCAGTTTGATTGCGAGCATCCTAGCGGAAGCCGGCCTAGATCCGACTTTCGTTATCGGAGGGCGGTTGAATAGCGCCGGGGCGAATGCCAAACTTGGGCAAGGATATTATTTAGTTGCCGAAGCTGATGAAAGTGATGCCTCGTTTTTGTTTTTACAGCCGATGATGGCGGTCGTGACCAATATCGATCAGGATCATATGGCGACCTATCAAGGCAGCTATAGCAATCTAAAAGATACTTTCATCAAGTTCATTCATCAATTGCCGTTTTACGGATTAGCGGTGATATGTATCGATGATGAAGGTGTTCGAGAAGTGTTGTCGCAGATGTCCAAACCCTTCAAGACATACGGGGTTGATAAACAAGCCGATGTTCGGGCTGTTGAGGTCGTTCAAGACGGTATGTTTACCACGTTTACGGTATTACGTGTCGGAGGCTACGAACCGCTGAAGGTAACTTTGAATATGCCGGGCTGGCATAACATGCTTAATGCATTGGCGGCGATTGCGATCGCGACGGCTTTGGATGTCGAAGACGAAGCCATTGTCAAAAGTCTTCAAGCATTTAAAGGCGTCGGAAGGCGGTTTCAAATACATGGCGATTTGCCGATCGATAAGGGCAGATTAACGATGGTCGATGATTACGGGCATCATCCCCGCGAAATTGCCGCGACGCTGGAGGCTTTGCGGCAGGCATGGCCGAATCGGCGGGAAGTCATTGTTTTTCAACCGCATCGCTATACACGTACTCGGGACTTGTTCGAGGATTTTGTACAGGTGCTGTCGAGTGTCGACGTCTTGATTTTGCTTGACGTTTATTCGGCCGGAGAAACTTCGATTACCGGAGCCGACGGACGAGCCTTGAGCCGCGCGATCAGGGTTAGAGGGCAAGTTGATCCGGTTTTCGTCGAAGACTTGGACGAGCTACCGGAAATATTGGCCGGCATTTTACAAGCCGGCGACGTGTTGCTAACGATGGGTGCTGGCAATGTCGGACAAATTGCTGCCGATTTGCCGGAGCAATTGGCGGCAGCGTTGGAACTTCGTTGATCGTAGACGCCGTGATTAAAAAAGGTGTCCAAGATACGATGAAAAACGCAATCATTGAGCGATGAAATCAGTGCGTGATGAAATAAAGGGGCAATTGCTTGCTCATGAAAAATTAGCCAAATATACCAGTTGGCGGGTAGGCGGCGAGGCCGACTGGATGTTTATACCGCAGGATAAACAAGATCTGATCAACTTTATAAAGTCGCAGCATGGCAGAGAGCCGCTTTTTTGGTTGGGTCTAGGCAGTAATTTGTTGGTTAGGGATGGCGGCATTCGCGGGACGGTCATCAATACGCGTAACCGGCTAAAGAGCATGAGTAAAAAAGATGGATCTCGCGTATATGTCGAAGCCGGCGTTCCTTGTGCATTAATCGCCAGATATTGCGGCGAACAAGGCATGGTTGGCGCCGAATTCCTAGCGGGTATTCCCGGTACTCTCGGCGGTGCGTTGAAAATGAACGCGGGGGCTTTCGGTGGTGAGACCTGGGCTATCGTTGACAGCGTTGAAACGGTTGATGCGTTCGGACAAGTCAGACAACGCAACCGCCCGGATTACGACATAGCCTATCGTTCGGTATCGGGGCCGGCGCAAGAATGGTTTTTGTCTGCCGAGTTGAGACTGGAACCTGGGAATGTCGCCGAGAGCCAGCAAAAAATAAAGATATTGTTGGAACGACGCAATCAGACACAACCGACCAACCAGCCGAGTTGCGGCTCGGTATTCAAAAATCCGCCGGGCGATTTTGCCGCTCGGCTGATAGAAGCATGCGGATTGAAAGGCTACCGTATTGGAGGCGCCGAAGTATCGGCCAAGCACGCTAACTTCATCGTCAATACAGGCGGTGCAAACGCGGCGGATATCGAAGCGTTGATCGGTTATGTCCAAGACACCGTAGAGACAATGCAGGGGATAAGATTGCTAACAGAAGTTTGTGTGGTGGGTGAATCTTTATGAAGCCGACTCAAATAAAACAATCCGGACAATTCGGGCGCGTGGCCGTGCTCATGGGAGGTACGGCAGCCGAGCGTGAAATTTCATTGATCAGCGGCGAGGCGGTGTTTCAGGCATTGAAAAGCCAAGGTTTAGATGTTGAGGCCGTTGATGTCACCGGCAGTGCAATTGATGCACTGAACGGCGTCAAAGCGGACCGCGTCTTCAATATTATTCACGGCCGCGGTGGCGAGGATGGTGTGTTACAAGGCGTTTTAGAAGCGATGCATTTGCCTTATACGGGTAGCGGCGTATTAGCTTCAGCCTTGAGTATGGATAAACTGCGCACAAAACTATGTTGGCAGGGTTTAGGCTTGCCGACACCGAAATGGTTTTTATTGAAAAGCGAAAACGATGCGCAGGCTTGCATAGAAAAGCTTGGCTTACCGCTTATCGTTAAGCCAGCCTTGGAAGGGTCCAGCATCGGCATGAGCAAGGCGAATAGCTTAACGGAATTGATTGAAGCTTATCGTCTGGCTATGCAATCCGGGTGCGATGTCTATGCAGAGGCCTGGGTTAGCGGCAACGAATATACGATCGCGGTATTGAACGGGGAAGCGCTGCCTGTTATTCGCCTAGAAACGCCGAATGTGTTTTACGATTTCGAAGCGAAATATAGAGCGAATACCACTCGCTATCATTGCCCATGCGGACTAGATGCAGAGACGGAACAGCGTCTTCAAGCATTGGCGGTGTCGGCTTGCGAGGCGCTGGCGGTTGAAGGTTGGGCGCGGGTTGATGCGTTCATCGATAATTTCGGTCAAACGCAGCTGATTGAAGTCAATACAGTGCCCGGCATGACCGATCACAGCTTAGTGCCGATGGCCGCCAAACAGGCAGGAATAAGCTTTGAGGAATTGGTATGGCGAATTCTCGAAACGAGTTACGGATAAGGAATCATGCGAGGTTCCGGAATTATAGCGAGTGCCTTGATACTGATAGGCATAACGTGGGTCGTATGGAGCAATCTGAAAAATTACGAAGCGCATGCTACTGCCATCAAATACGTAAGGACGGAAGGGGTTTTTCAATATATTAGCAAAAGCGAAGTGAAGGAAATATTGTTGCCTCTGGTAAAGACGGGTTTTTTTTCTGCCGATATCGAGGCGATCAAGGAAGCGGTCGAACAAATGCCTTGGGTCGATAAAGTCAGCGTCAAAAGAGTTTGGCCCGATGCGATTGATATAAAAGTATATGAGCAGGCAGCTGTAGCACGCTGGGGGAAGATCGGCTTACTCAATTCTCGTGGAGAGGTGTTTATCCCGGCGAATGTCGACCGCTTCGATCATTTACCGATGTTGGTGGGGCCTTCCGGGCAGCAGCAAAAAGTACTGGAGATTATGAAAGGCATCAGCACAACGTTAGCCGATCGTGCCTTAGGGTTAAGCGAATTCGTTATTGATGAAAGGCGATCATGGCGGATTCTGTTGAGTAATGGAACGGAGGTTTTGTTGGGCAGGAAGGAGCAACTTAAAAGTTTTCAGCGATTTTTGAAAACACTGCAATTGTTTGAGCCGGAGCAAATCGATGCGATGGCCAAAGTCGATTTAAGATATCCAAACGGATATACCGTGTTGTGGAAGCCGGATGCTAAAGCAATAGACTGGAAAAAAATGGCCGCCGAGCGGCGACAGTCCTAACAGACGAAGATAAGAGCGTTGTAAGAGTTTATATAATGGCAAAAAAATCAGATCGAAATGTAGTAGTCGGGCTTGATATAGGAACTTCCAAAGTCGCGGCTATTGTCGGCGAATATACGGACGGCGGAGAAATGGAAGTCATCGGTATCGGATGTACCACCTCAAGAGGTTTGAAAAAAGGCGTCGTGGTCAATCTGGAGTCGACCGTGCAGTCGATTAGGCGAGCTGTCGAGGAAGCTGAGCTGATGGCCGGTTGCCAAATTACCTCGGTATTCGCTGGAATCGCCGGCGGCCATATTCGCAGCCTCAATTCGCACGGTATCGTTGCGATAAAGGAAAAAGAAGTGACGCAATACGATATCGATCGAGTGATAGATTCGGCACGAGCGGTTGCGATTCCGGCCGACCAGAAAATCTTGCATATTTTGCCGCAAGAATTTGTGATTGATCTACAAGACGGTATCAAAGAGCCGATCGGAATGTCGGGTATTCGACTCGAAGCGAAAGTCCATATGGTGACCGGCAGCGCCAGCGCCGCGCAAAACATCATCAAATGCATACGCCGCTGCGGACTCGAAGTCGACGATATCGTTTTGGAGCAGCTGGCGTCTTGTAATTCGGTGTTAACCGAAGATGAAAAGGATTTAGGGGTCTGTTTGATCGATATCGGAGGCGGCACGACCGATATCGCGGTATTCGCAAACGGCGCGATTAAGCATACGGCTGTGATTCCGATAGCCGGCGACCAGGTGACTAACGATATCGCGGTAGCCCTGAGAACGCCGACCCAAAACGCCGAACAAATCAAGCAGAAATACGCCTGCGCATTGACGCAATTAGCGAATACCGAACAGTTAATTGAAGTGCCGAGTATCGGGGATCGAGCTCCGCGCAAGATATCGGTGCAAAATCTCGCGGAAATTATCGAGCCGCGTTATGAAGAATTGATGCTGCTAGTGCAAGCGGAATTAAGACGTAGCGGATACGAAGAAATGATAGCTGCAGGCATCGTGGTGACGGGGGGAAGCTCGAAAGTAACGGGATTGATAGAGTTAGCCGAGGAGATTTTTCATATGCCAGTTCGCATGGGGGTGCCACAACATGTGTCAGGATTGACCGATGCGGTGAAGAACCCCGTTCATTCCACAGGGGTTGGGTTGTTGCTCTATGGGAAAGAGCATAGAGGAAGTTATGAAGGACTCGATGTCGAAAACACCGGGTTCATCGGCAAGATAAAGAAATGGTTTCAGGGTAATTTTTAAGAACAAAAAATTGTGATTTTGTAAGGGGAATCGAAATGAAATACGAGTTGTTGGATATCGGCGCTGAAAATGCCGTGATAAAAGTTATTGGGGTCGGCGGTGGCGGCGGAAACGCGGTCAACCATATGGTTGAAAAACAGATCGACGGCGTACAATTTATTTGTGCCAATACGGATGCTCAGGCATTGAAGAAACTTAATGTCGATACGATCATTCAATTAGGCGCGGAATTAACAAAAGGTTTGGGCGCGGGAACCGATCCAAATGTGGGCCAGCAAGCCGCCGAAGAAAATCGGGATAGGATTCGCGAAGTCATACAAGGTGCCGACATGGTGTTCTTGACAGCCGGCATGGGTGGCGGAACCGGGACTGGCGCGATTCCGATTATTGCCGAGATCGCCAAAGACTTGGGGATTTTAACCGTGGCGGTCGTGACTAAGCCGTTTCACTTTGAAGGCAAAAAGAAAATGGCGGTCGCCGAACAAGGCATTGTCGCATTGGAAAAATATGTCGATTCGTTGATAACGATACCGAATCAAAAATTACTGCCGGTATTGGGTAACAATATTTCGTTGATGAGTGCCTTCAGTGCCGCTAACAATGTGCTATTAGATGCGGTTCAAGGCATTACTGAATTGATTACCCATCCGGGTATGATCAATGTCGATTTTGCCGATGTTAGAACAGTGATGTCGGGAATGGGAGCCGCAATAATGGGCACCGGTTCCGCATCCGGCGAAAACAGAGCGAGAGAAGCGGCAGAAAAAGCCATTGCCTGTCCATTATTGGAAGACATCAATCTACAAGGCGCGCGCGGCATCTTAGTTAACATCAGTGCCGCCGATATGATGATTTCCGAATTCGATGAAGTTGGTAATATCGTCCATGAGTTCGGAGCAGAGGACGCCATTATCAAAATCGGTACCGCGATCGACCCAAGCCTAGGCGATGAAATCAAGGTGACCGTCGTCGCAACCGGCATGGGCTCGCAACCTGCAGCAGTCGCGGCACCGATCAAACTAGCGGTCAAACAAGCCGCTGTGGATAATGACTATACCAACTTTGAGAAGCCAACCGTGATTCGCCAAAACCGGCCGGAGCCGCGTAACACACGTTTCGGTGCTCAGCCGAAAAAAGACGTCGACATGGACTATTTGGATATTCCAGCGTTTTTGAGACGGCAAGCCGATTAATCCGGAGCCGGCGGGTAGAATGGGTATCTGCACCCTTAGCACTTCAAATTCAGGTATGCGTTTCCACGTTAAAGCGTGGGAGCGTATACTTGTCTCACCGCGACCAAGGTAGTGCTTCTCACGGGGAGGGAGAGGAAACCAGAGCGTGACAATCTTGGATAATTTAGGTGCTGGGCCTTAGACGGGCATCCCGGTGCCGAATTTTGATCTCCGATGGGTAATATAAAAGTCGTAAAAATGGCCGTGTGAAGTATGCCTAGCTTTATTACTTAGAACAGTATCAAATTGTGTTAAAATTCGGCGTTTTGCCCCATTTATTTGGCATTACTGATATGATAAAACAGCGTACGTTAAAAAATACTATTCGGGCGACGGGTGTCGGTTTGCACACCGGCGATAAGGTTTATTTGACTTTGCGCCCGGCAGAGCCGAATACGGGCATTCGGTTTCGCAGAGTGGATTTAGAAGAGCCGGTCACAATCGATGCCACACCCGAAAATGTCGGCGAAACGACCTTGTCGACAACTCTCGTACAAAATAATATTAAGATATCGACAATAGAGCATCTATTATCGGCATTCGCCGGGCTCGGCATTGATAATGCGATCATAGATCTTAGTGCTCCCGAGGTGCCGATTATGGACGGAAGCGCAGGGCCTTTCGTTTTCTTGCTTCAATCCGCCGGCGTCGAAGAACAGGATAGCCCGAAGCAATATATTCGTATCAAACGTCCGATTCGGGTCGAAGAAGACGATAAATGGGCGGCTTTCGAGCCTTTCAACGGTTTCAAAGTAACGTTTACGATCGATTTCGAGCATCCCGCTTTCAAAGATCATTTGAAAACGGCCGTTATGGACTTTTCATCGACCACTTTCGTCAAGGAAGTCAGTCGAGCTAGAACTTTTGGTTTCATGAAAGATATCGATATGCTCAGGCAAAATAACTTGGCTTTGGGCGGCAGTCTCGACAATGCCATCGTGGTCGACGACGACAAAATTCTCAATGAAGATGGTCTGCGTTATGCCGATGAATTTGTTAAGCACAAAATTCTCGATGCGATCGGCGATCTATATTTACTCGGCCACAGTCTAATCGGCGAGTTCATTGGCTATAAATCCGGGCACGGATTGAATAACAAGCTGTTACGCGCTTTGCTGAAAGATCGTGATGCTTGGGAGATGGTGACCTTTGACGACGAAAACGATGCACCGATTTCATTTATGCGTTCCGCACAGACATTGGTTACGCCGACATAATCGATACTTTTATAGCCCGAAAGATGCCATTGGATAAGGCTTCTTTGCAATTTCAAGTTGATGATTAGACGGCAGCATTCGCTGAAAATCTTGGAAACGGAGCGTTAGCGAAGTGAAGATTTTTAGTCCCCGATAGCCGTAGCGCCGGGTGTTTTGCCGGAGTCTGCGCGACTAGCGCAGGCGGAGGCAAAATACTACAAGGCATCGCGACACGGCGTAAAGCCACTTGTGGGAGTGCTACGGAGCCGCATCGAGTTGACGATGATGTGGCGTAGTGGCACGGACGCAGGGCGAATCGGGGCCGCCGAAGGCAATAATCGCCAAGCAATTTTTCGCTGCTGAAATCGGACGGACCCCATTTCAGCTT